>JAUBOH010000240.1:0-10022 GCA_036700145.1 Microcoleus occultus BM001215366 | reverse complement strand
ATGCCGACATCGCCCACTTTTCCTGTCACGGCTTTTTCGACTTTCTCGATCCCCGGAAATCAGCTTTAATCTTAGCTGGGGCAAAAATTACCACCGATAACGTTGACTCCGAGAACAAAAGTTATATTCGTTCCCGCCGAGGCGAAACCTTCGACATCGCCGAATGTCTGACGCTGGAAGAAATCTTTAATTTGCGGCTGAGTAAGTGCAGTTTAGTTACGCTTTCCGCCTGCGAAACTGGGTTAACGGATATTAGAGATAACACTGATGAGTATATCGGATTGCCTAGCGGTTTTTTCTATGCCGGGGCCACGAGTGTAATTAGCACTTTGTGGGCAGTTAATGACGTATCTACGGCGATTTTGATGATTAAGTTTTATGAGATTTTCCTGTCTGAAAGTCGCCCGCCTGTGGCTATTGCTTTGCGGGAGTCTCAGTTGTGGCTAAAGGAGGCAACAGTGCAAGATTTGGTAGATTGGGTTGCAAGTTGTAAACTAATTTATGATGAAAGGAAAGAAGAGATGCAAAATTCTATTGAATTTGGTCAAAGACCAGAAAACAAACGTTACCAATCTCCCCACTTCTGGGCGGCTTTTTGTGCGATTGGGCAATAAATTCGTCTGGAAAACCCTTGATGTTTGTAGGGACACGTCAATGCCGTTTCCTTCCCATTTAACAATGCAATGTGCCGACCATTTAACAATCCGTCACACGGCAATTAGAACAGGGCAATCAGAACATGGCATTGCTGTGTCTTTTGTGAATATGGTAAAATGACAATATTATAAATTACAAGACATAAATTCAGCCATGAAGCCCGAAAAAATCATTAATTCATTTCTCGTAGTCTTGAAAACCAGTCCCAATTTATTTTCCGAAGCAGCCACAGAAGCATTAAAAACCCTTGAAAAAGATATTGCGGCTGCGGAAAATGAATCAAATCAAGCAATTTCTAAAATACTCAGCAATTGGTGTATCGACTATCCCGAAATTACAAAAGCATTGGAAGCCGTCGCCACCAGAGGCAAAGTTATCCCTAAACCCAGTCAACCGCGAGACGAAAATATTTCAGAAAATCAGTTTCCCCGCCTATTTCCAAGGCTGCTAGAATCTTTAGAAAAGCGGATAAAATCTGAAAAGCCGGAAAATTAATGAATGAAATTGAAAAAGTTTTAAATCCTAATGTCTACGCTTTTGCCTTTCACCTAATCGGCGACGCTAGCGGCAGAGATAATCCCCTCTGGAATTGGGGCGATGATTTTTTAGAAAACTTTACATCCCAAAAACTCAAACCCCATCTCAAATTTCCCGAAGAACCATCTAATTTATCGGTTGATTTGTTGCCAGACATCAGCTTGGATTTTAATACTAAAGTCAGCTACAATGAAACTAAATTAGATGTCAGCGGCTTTGCTGTACCCACCAACATAGGAGACAGCTATGCCCTGTGGTTGAATGTGGGTTTTCCTGATAGTTTTGTAGAGGAAGTTTCCCCGCAATGGCTGAGTACATTTAACCCCGAAAATTTATTAGGAATCGTTACCGGGGAAGAGTTTCTAGGTGAAACAATTCTAATTACCGCTAAATTACCCCCGCAACCACAACCACCAAGTCTCGAAACCCTCCAATCTCTAGCTGACAAATGCTGTAACGCTTTACTTCCAGAAAAATATCGCCCTCCTTTTAACCGCGCCGGCGAGTTATTTGGGAGTCATATTTTTGAGTACGGTTTAATCAAGCAAACTGCTAATTATCGGCACTTGCTTGTATGGTTTCCCAACAGCGAAGCATCCGAAGATAAGCTTGGTACTTACCAGCGGGAAATAGTAGACTTGTTTTACTACCGCATTAAAATTATTAAAGCCTTTCACAACAGCAGGCAAATTCACCGCATACTGTTTGATTTTTACCGACAAGTGGAGGATAATGTTAATTGGTTGCAGCAGCGAATTGATGAACTAGACAGCGACTTGACTACCGACAATTTACAGGAATTTAAGGACGAGTTGAAAAAGCTACTGAAAACAGCACTAACTTACACTCAAGGGCTGACAAAATTAGAAGATTACGGCAATACAATTGCGATAAATCTTAACAATTACGCTGAGAAATTAGATCAAATCTATGCTAAAGTTGAAAGCGATGAGGAAGAACTATCAATATTAAATCACTTCAGTAGAAAAACTGCTCCATATATGCGATCGCAAATAGCAGGCGACTTAGGATATTTCCGACACGGAACAGGCTTAATCGAACAAGCGATCGCCTCAATCCGAGGGATAGTAGAAATAGAACAAGCGAGGAATGATCGCACCAATCAAATAGAACTCCGCAAAAGCGAATTAGCAGAGAAAAACCGAGGCGATCGCCTAGAAAGCACAATACAGGCGATCGGTGTCGGTTTAGCAGCCGGAGGAATTGCAGCCTCCAGCGGCACAGACAAACTCTTCGAGACGCTGCGACAAAACCACGTCCCCGCACCCTTAATCCTGTGGCATCCGTTTGTATTTTCCTTTGTTTTGAGTTGCGCGATCGCCCTTTTAGCAGCCAGCATGGTGGCGGGCTAAACCCAAAAAACAATAACAAATCTGGCAAAACTTATACCAAATCAGGCTTCAATATCTCCTTTCTTTCTCAATCCCTCTCTGCGAGGACGAAAGTTTATATAGAAGCGGTTTCAACCGCCGAGTCCAACCAGGCGACAGGAAACGCAATGACTAAAAACCCGACACTGACAACACTGTCAGCATCGGGCGCAAATTCAACAACTTTCCAGCAAAAACCTAAGATTTCTTGCCAAAAACTTGTTCTTTCAAAGCTTGAATTTCTTGACCCAACTGTTGCCGGTTGGACGATCGCAACAAATAGCGATAGACAAACCACGCGGTATATCCGATACCAATTAGCTCGAATGTGGGTGCTAGCAGGGGAATGTCGTTGAGTTCGTCTACTATGCCCAAAAGCACTTTCAAAGAGATAATTGAGGCGATAATTACGCCTACAACTGTCAGGGGACTTTTGTACTGCTCGTAAAAGCTGCCGATGTAAGCGGGAAACTCGGACAAAATTGAGATAATTTGTTCTTTGATCTGCTCGGCTTGATTTGGCGGTTCTTCGGTAATTATGACTTTTGTTGTACCGATCGAACTGTCTGCTTCATTCCCGGCAGGAATTTCGGTGATGATAACGGTTGTTTCTGGTTCGTTTGATGAAGTCATTTCTCCACTCACAATAGTTTTTTGCTGGTTGGCGGCAGGTATTTCAACTGCTGCAGCGACTGTTACAACTGCCGATATTTCGGCTGTTGAAAGAGCCGGTTCTTCGACTAATGTAACTTCTACTGGTTCAACAGTCGGTATTTCGACTGCTGTAACTTGCACTGCTGGTTCGACAGTCGGCGTTTCGACTGTTTCCTGCACAACTTTTTCGACTTCTGAAACCTCTGCTGCTGAGGGTTCAACAACCGGGGTTTCGATTGTTTCCACAGTCGGTGTTTCGACTGTTGAAACCTCCACTGCTGGCTGCTCTACGGGAGTTTCGGCTGGAATTTCGGCTTTGGATTGTTCTGGGATAGGAGTTTTGGCCACGACACCAATAGCCGGCAAATTCAAGTTGCTAATAGCCTCTTGCAAGCGGGTTTTAGCCGTCCCCCGCTGGTGAAGGATTACCCAAGATTCTATCAGGTCGGGGCCGTGCATTGCGCCCGTCAGAGCGGCTCTGAGCGATCGCATAATTAGCCCTTTGTTAAGATTTTTCTCTTTACTGAGCTTTTTAGTGATTTTCTGAGCTTCTGCCCCTATCAGGGTGGAATGACTTTCCAGAGCTTCTAGAACTGCTTCTAAAGCCTGTGCAGCCCCTGTTTGCTGCAACTGTGCGATCGCCTCTTCTTCGTATTCCACACTTGGAGAGAAGAACAACTTGCACATATCCACAGCATCGGTTAAGCGAACCAGACTCGGGCCGATTAAAGCAGCTATTTGTTCGAGCCAGGGGCGATCGGCCTCCGCATCAAACTCATAATCGGCTTTCTGCCAATAAGGTATCAGCAAATCTGTCAATTGCGGCACCGGCATTTTGTGCAGGTATTGACTGTTCAGCCAGTTCAGTTTATCCCAATCAAATTTGGCACCAGCTTTATTCACTCGCTCCAAGCTAAATACTGCTGCTGCTTCCGACAATGTAAATATTTCTTGCGTAGAATCCGGCGCCGTCCAACCCAGCAAAGTCATGTAATTGACTAAAGCTTCGGGGACGTAACCCATATCTTTGAAGTCAGAAATCGAGGTAACGCCGTCGCGTTTAGAAAGCTTTTGCCCTTGGGAGTTTAAAATCAGCGGCGTGTGGGCAAATTCTGGGATAGTCGCGCCCAAAGCTTCGTAGAGCAATATTTGTTTGGGAGTATTACCAATATGATCTTCCCCCCGGATGACGTGAGTGATGCCCATATCAATGTCATCGACGACTACGGCGAGATTGTAGAGAGGCTGGCCTATATCGCCGCCGGTGGAGGCCCGCGCAATTACCATATCCCCACCGAGGTCGCTACCTTTCCAGCTAACAGTATCGCGTACCGTGTCGTTCCAGGAGATAGTGCGATCGTCCTCGATAATAAAGCGAATCACAGCTTGCCGCCCTTCGGCTTCAAAAGCTTCGCGCTGTTCGTCCGTCAGGTTGCGGTGGCGGTTGTCGTAGCGGGGGGCCTGTTTGTTGGCTTTTTGGTCTTCCCGCATCTCGTCAAGTTCTGCTGACGTGGTGTAGCAGCGGTAGGCGAGTCCTTTGTCTAGCAGGGTTTGGACTGTTTGGCGGTAAGTTTCCAGGCGCTGCGACTGAAAAGAAGGGCCTTCGTCCCAGTTCATACCCAGCCAAGTCAGTCCTTCGAGGATGTTGTCGGTGTATTCGCTTTTGGAACGTTCTACGTCTGTGTCTTCTACCCGCAGGATGAACTTGCCGCCTTGGTTGCGGGCAAACAGCCAGTTGAATACGGCGGTTCTGGCGGTACCGATGTGTAAGTTTCCGGTGGGACTCGGGGCTAGACGAACTCTGACATTCATGTATCTTTTTACTTTTAGATTGGGGGCGATTTGCTGGTTGGGGGAATAGCTGATGTTTAAGACTTCAAATTTTAGTATATTTTGTTGCCGGCTTAACAGTTGTGCTTGGCAGTTGCTTGGCCTGGAATTGCTCGATCATACGCGATCCAATAGCTGCAAGCTTCGCGATCGAGCGATCGGGCGAAAGTCTCGGGCAAGGCAGCGGACTGCATCTTGACGATATTAGCATTGTGGGCGGCCAAGACTGGATTCACCTTTGGGACTATTTTTCACAGCGCAAATAACTGCCAAAGGAGTAGCCAAGGCGCACCTGATAACTATTGATGCTTGTAAAATGTTTGTGTGCGATCGACATTAAAATACATTTCCCTATGTCTGCTGCTAAAACCGAGTTTTCCGAATCTGTTGTTGAACCCTCACCCGAATCTGCAGCGCCTGCTTGGCAGATCGAGCTGCTCTACGACGGTGAATGTCCTCTGTGCGTGCGGGAGGTCAATTTCTTGAAAAAACGCGACGCGGGGCGAGGTTTAGTGTCGTTTGTGGATATTGCCGGCGATGGCTACAACCCGGAGGCCCACGGCGGAATAGACTACGAAACGGCGATGGGACGGATTCACGCGGTACTTGCTGATGGCACTGTTGTCAAGAATGTAGAGGTTTTTCGGCGGATCTACGAGATTTTGGGTATGGGCTGGGTTTATGCTGTGACTAAATTGCCGGTTGTTGGGGCGATCGCCAATTGGCTGTACAGTATTTGGGCTGAATGGCGGCTACCTTTGACGGGAAGACCTGATTTAGCTACCGTTATGGGCGATCGAACTAAACGCCTTGAGTGCGAAAATCAGAGCCGCTGTCGGGTAAATGATGAGGTTTAAAAGAGGGTGAATTGGAAAGGTGGCGCGAGTGTCAACCGGAAAAACAGCCAGCTAACCTCAAGATATACTAATCAACTTTCACAGGACAAAAAATATGCAAGATGCAGGATATACTGTGTTTATGGGTTTCGGATTGCTCTGGGTACTGATGGGAATTGTGGCTGTGATTACCCTCTTCAAGTCCGACGACCAAAAGCTGCGGTTTGGCAAATGGGGGCTGTTAGTGGGTATTCCGATCGTTGTGCCGATCGTCCTGGTTTTAAGCTATCAGATATTCCGACCGTTTATTATCCAGCACCTTTGAGTCGATGTCCAATCAATAGAAATTCAATTAATTTCAAACATCAGGCTGAACATCGATCCACAGTCGGGAATATTCTTCTTGCACAGAGCGATCGAGTTCCTGTGCTAATTCCGCCGGCAAGCTCAGAGCTTTAATCAATTCTTGTACATCCGCCAAATCTTTCAATCGACCGCGACCGCTCAAACCTGATGACAACTTCAGTTCAATCAGTGTAACCAACCGAACAACTTTAATGCCGTCTTTTTCAACAGCTACGGCTGCCGGGTCAGGAAAACTAACTGATTTAGGTTTCCCATCTCCTGGGAACTCTCCGGTTGTGATAATCTCCACAGACACTCCTGTCTTCACATCCTTAAACATTTTGGTAGCACCAGCAAAAGCCGACACAAATCCGCGACCTAGCAAAATCGATCGAAAGGAGTCCAACCCTTGCGGTGTCATCAACAAATCTACATCTTGAGTAGTTCTGACATAGCCATGAATCACAAGAGCCATACCACCAATTACTGCATAGTCAATGCCTGATCTCGACAAACTTTGAGTAATGTTTTGGAGTGCTTCATAGACCTTGCCTTGCTGCATAAAGAAAAGTTCAACTTCCTGTAAAACAACACTTGTGTCTACCATTTAGGAGATTCCTCACTTAAAACTTGCTTTGTTAAGAGCAATTAGCGGGCTTTTTTTTACTATCTCAAATGAACGGGACAGACGGGGCTCGAACCCGCAACTTCCGCCGTGACAGGGCGGTGCTCTAACCAATTGAACTACTGTCCCTCGTTTTTGCTTGTTTTTCAAGCACAATCTCTATTATGCCTATGACCGCACTCTTTGTCAAGAGGTTTTTTGAACTTTTATTTTGAAGCCCAAAATCTGAGTCTCCTGCAACGGGCTGAAGTTGTTGTCACTCACCAAAATCAGACCTCTGCTACCATCGCTTAACACTGACCCCAATGTCAACCCCTCA
Organism: Microcoleus occultus BM001215366; assembly: GCA_036700145.1. Classification (GTDB taxonomy): domain Bacteria; phylum Cyanobacteriota; class Cyanobacteriia; order Cyanobacteriales; family Microcoleaceae; genus Microcoleus. Next base: position 2,828 of record JAUBOH010000240.1, on the reverse strand, counting down.
ATATTGTCTAGGGGAATTTTCAGGGTTTCCAAATCCAGCAGCAGCCGTTTTTGAGCGGGATAAACCTCGCCCAGACGGCTTTTGAGGCTTTCGAGTGCTTCAATCCGATCGCCCTTTTCCAGAGAAACCTCAAAAATTCTGATAGTTGTGCCGGTTTCCAGGGAGAAACCGCGCTCTAAACTGATCAAGCGATTTTCGTCGATCGCCAATAAATCCACTAAACCATTGGTAGTTAATTTTCCCACAGGATTAGCGCCCGGTGGTAGCGGTTCAGTGATGTAGACAAAGGATCGCTCTAAATTGCCACTAGCGGCATCGTACCGCAAAATCCGGCACGGACTACCGCTTTGCAGCGAAGATACCGCACCATCTTGAATCAAGGCGTTTTCGGTGGCTGTAAATAGATATTTGCGATCGGGCGTCAAAGTCAAGCTTTCAAATGCTAGATTGTTGCGGATGCCTTTAGTGCCTTTGTCGTCGGGCAAAAATAGTTCAGGAATTGGTAAAGTTTTCAACAGCTTACCATCTAAGGAGAATTCTTTGATAAAAGGACTGATTGTGCGATCGACATCTCCCTCCGAAGACACAAACACGCTGTTGCCAGCAAAAGCTATCCCTTCAGGGTCTAAACTGAATTCGGGAAAACTCTTGCCGTTTTCGTCCAATAAAGTTGTAACACCAGTAAAAGCAACTTGCTCTTTTTCCAGTTTACCAGAATCCAAGTTGATTTTAAGAGTGTAGAAACGCGCCGGAGCCTTGCTGCTGCGGTCATCAGAAATGGCATAATAAACTTGTTTATGGGCATCATAAGTAATGCCAGAAAGCCCGCCAACTTCCGTCCCCCAAAACTGAGAATTTGTAGGAAATATAGCTCTCCCGATAAAATCTATTTTGGTAACAGCGAAAGATTGAGCCGACAGATTTATCAAAATAACAGCAACCGCTGCTACCAAAATACAGGCGATAAATATAGTTGCTTTTGCTAGCTTTCGCATATTACGAATAAATACATTATTACCTATCTTCTTCTCTTTCTTTCTTCGCGCCCTTAGCGTCTTCGCGGTTAGTTAAATCATAAATGCACGGTTGATGATTTAGCAAAAAATTGGTCAACCAATCCTTAACCACATAAGTAGCGCGACAGTCATCTTCATTGTAACGGACGATCGCCTCCAAGATCGATCGATCGCCCGTTTTGAGCCAATCGTCGTACCAACAGACACACTGAGCACCGTTGGCTTTGGCATCTCGCCACTCAAAACCCAGCCAGCGGGCTATGGGTTTAAGTGCATAACTTTCTACCGGCATTATCGCTTTTTGGGTGACATACTTATGGATATCTACAAAGCGTTTGAGCACGGGTTTCCACAGGTATGCTGGCGTGTTATAAAGTTTTGCGAGTCGCTTAAAAGTCTTGACTTCGTAGTCGCAAAAGTGGAAAATGGGAGCAATGGGATAAGTCCACATTAATTCTAAAAATTGTGACCAAGCCACTCCTTCTTCTGTGGCACTTTCCGCTAAAAACTGGTAGTATTTCTCAGTATTGTTGTACCTGTCAACGACTAAGACGCCGTGGAGGTAATCTAAGTTTAACTCCGGTTCAGCTTCGATGTCAAAGTAGAGTTCGATTGGGGCGATCGGCAAAAACACCGATTGAGAATAAGGAATGGGTTTCTGGCGGAGAATTGGCGCAGGTATAGAAAGTTTAGCAGGTGTATTTTGCGTACAGGAATTATGCACTACGATCGAATAAACCGGGTTTTTTACCGAGTCTCCTGGTTGTAACGAAGTATTTTGGTGAAAAAACCCGGTTTCTGGGCCTCCAGTATTTTCTACTTTCTCAAGGGCGAAGTTATCTAAATTATTGTCTGCAATATCTGGTACTATTTGAGATGAGTTTAATTCTTCAAAATTCTCACTTCTACCTTCTTCTGGAACATCAATCTGTGTATCCGTATCGTGCTTTCCTTCTGAGTCTTCACTTTCTTCTTCCCTTCTTCCTTCTTGCTTCTTCCTTCTTCCTTCTTCTCGCACAAACGGTCGATTCAAAAAAGTCGATCGCGCTTGCTGCACCACATCGACAGCTACTCCCGCCACAAACTCAGGATAACTCGCTAATAAATCAGAATTAGCATTAGCCAGAGATTCTAAATCAGTCAATCCTAGGACTTTTAGGATAGCATATCGCTTAGCCGTAACTCCCGGCAACAGCGAAAGATGTTTAATAGATTCCGCTTCCTCGTGACAAGCAGTATACCAACCGCAAAGAGTACACTTTTGCCGGGAAATGAAAACCTCCGGTTTATGCCGATTTTCTAACATCTCAATGCACTCATCCAAAATCTCGAACATCTGAGGCATTCGCTGGTAGAGATTCACCGCCCAAAGTCCTTTTTTTCGCAGCATCAACCACGCATTTTCCGGCATTGTTCCCTGCATAGAAGCTAACACTTGCGCGTGAAAAGCTGCGATAATTTGATACTCTAGTTTTGGTCGCTTACTCAGCCAAATATCGGCAGTTGCATAACTCCAATTGCCAAATTTGGAATCTCCAGGCTGTTTGATTAATAAATGCGGGCGGCTGACGAGGGTGATTTCGGAAGAGTGCAGGATTGAGGAGGAAAGATGCACGGGTGTTTCGGGAATTTCGCCGATGTCTGGTAAATATTGGCCGTCAATTCCTGAGATAGAAGCTGTTTCACCATTGGTTTTGCCTAATTCACCTTGTCCAAGGACTCCTCGATAAATGCGATCGACTCCTTGCTGCATTAAACTCAAAGTAGCCGCCGCACCAGCCGCCCAATCCCCTCTAGGATAATATGGTTGTT
>JAUBOH010000239.1:0-10024 GCA_036700145.1 Microcoleus occultus BM001215366 | reverse complement strand
GGCGCGAAACCGACCCTCCAGAAAAGGGTGCCGAAGCGCCTGACTGGTTCTACGTTCCCAATGTTCCACCCCGATTGGACGGGCAATATCGCCGTTCCTACGTGTTGTGGCGCGAGTATATTGTGCCGCTAATTGCGATTGAATTTGCCAGCGGTGATGGTTCCGAAGAACTGGACAACACCCCCTTATCTCGTTTACCAGAAGGAGGGAATCAAAAACCGGGAAAGTTTTGGGTATACGAGCGGATTATCCGAATTCCCTACTACGCTATCTACAAGATTCAAACCAATGAATTAGAAGTGTATAACTGGGTGAATACTCGCTATATTCGCTTGGAACCGAACGATCGCGGGCATTACCCGATCGACCTGATGGGTGTAGAGTTAGGCGTGTGGGAGGGTAGCTATCAAAATCAAGCACAGCAGTGGTTGCGCTGGTGGGATAACCACGGGAATTTGTTGCTGACGGGGAGCGAACGAGCTCGACTCGAACGCCTACATACTGAACAGGAGCGAGAACGGGCTGACGCCGAGCGAGAACGGGCTGACGCTGAGCGAGAACGGGCTGACGCTGAGCGAGAACGGGCTGACATTGAGAGCCAGCGAGCTGACATTGAGAGCCAGCGAGCTGAAGCTGAACGACAACAGGCTGAAGCCGAACGCCAACGGGCAGATCGAGAACATCAACAAAAAGAGCGATTGGCGGCATATTTGCGATCGCAGGGTATCGATCCGGATCTGATTTGAGCCTTGGCGGTGGCTGTATTTTTTCAGGATACCGAAAGAGGGCGATCGATCGGGAGAAGTTGCGATCGAGCGCGTTTCACCTGTTGGGAAAAAATGTAATGTTCCAGGTCAGCGGCTGTGAGAGACTTTGCAACGCCGTCTTGTTATATTTTGAAATCTAGAATTTTTGGCAGTATTATTAAACCGTTGCTTTCAGGGAAACCATCGATGAAGTTGAAAGTGTTACTAACAAGCTTAGTCAGTCTAACAGTTTTGGGAAGTAGTTTATTCGCTGGGGTAGAGAGTACGATCGCCCAACCGGCCCCCGTTTTTAGACCGCCGATCGACGACATCCGCCGCCAACTGCCAAAAAACTTAAAAATGCGGTTGCCGGAGTCAATGCCCGCTTCTGGTATCCAGCTTTATCCTTTCATTCAGTCTGACGGCAAAGTATTTAGAATTAACATAGGAATTAAGCCGGACGGCGCTGCATCTGCTAATTCTTCATCTTGTACTGTAGAAGTATAGGCGGTGTTTGCACCAGCTAATTCTAGAGACTGGCCACCGCAAGGCAAGGATATTTCTCCAGTGAATTTGAGCGGCAGAATTCGCGGCTACTATTTGGCAAAAAGTGGCGGTCGAAGTATTTATTGGGAGCAGGAAGGACTCAGATATGCAGTAGCAGTTGCGGCTAGTGCAGTGTCTCAGCAGCAATTGCTAGATGTTGTTAATTCGATGGTAAGTCAACCCGCGATCGCCAGTATTAAATAGTTGCAAAAATTATCGCCCAAATCTAAAATTCCGCATTGCTCAGCAGCCGCACTATTTTTTCGGCATCGTTCAATTCGCCGACTATTCGCCGCACGGGTTTGGGCCAGATTTTAATCAAGGTAGGAGTTGCTGAAATCTGATCTGCCTCTGCTTGTTCGGGATGTTTCAACACATCAATTACTTTTAAAGTGTAGGGGCGATGGAGGCATTGTTCTAACAATTGGTGTAAAGTTTCGAGGGTGCGTTCGGTGTTGGGGTTGCTGCCGGAAACAAACAGCCGCAAAACGTACCCTTGAGTTTGTGGGCTTGGGGTGAGTGCTGTTGGTTGGGTTAGCTGCTGCAACCGCGATGGCGGGAAGCGCTCCGGATGTACGATCGAACTGCCAAAGTCCGATCGCCCAACCTCAATCGGATACTGTACAACTAAGTCGTGATTTTCCCACAGTTCGGGGAATTGTTGGTGATAAGTGGCGATCGCCATCGGTTCGCACATTTCGTCGCGGAGGGGGTGCCAAACCAAGTCCCCTGTCCCAAAAATGGCATTCAGCAGCGTTTGATGTCGCAGCACCGGGGGGTATGCCTCGGCAGCAACCCTTAATAGCCGATCGCTCCGATCTCGCCAACAGTCAACGGTTGCCGTGTAGCAAGGTATCAGAAAATGCGGCGGTTCCGACAAACCGAGTATTTCTTGTAGAGCTACGCACAACTGCAAATGCCACTGAGTTTGCTTGCGGGGGTCTATGCAATAGATTAAGTCTCCCCCGGGTGTAAACAGCGCAATGCCTTTGAAAAATTCTGGCAAAATCGGGCGATCGACTTTCAATGAAGTACACCAATAAAAGTTAACAGTTAACAGTGAACTGTTAACTGTTAACGCTCGACCTTTAGACTCGACCTCGGAGCATCTGAGCCATTTCGTTCGGGAACGGCGAGTTTTCTACACAAAGTTCTTCAGTAATCCGACCTTCTTGATAAAGGCCGTAGAGCGACTTATTCATCGTCGTCATGCCTTCATAAGTATCTTTGATCATGATTTGATTGATTTCCTCATTCTGCCCCTTGAGAATGTATTCCTTAACCACGTCGGTATTGATCAGAACGTCGTGGAAAGCAGCCCGCTTGCCGTCTGTGGTTTTGCACAGCAGTTGAGCAATAATCGCCACTAGAGATTCGGAAATAGAAACCCGTATGGCCTCCTGTTCTTCCGCCGCGAACATATCCAGAATCCGGTTCAGGGTTTTAATCGCACTGTTGGTGTGCAAGGTTCCTGCAACTAAGTGACCTGTCTGAGAGGCTTTGAGGGCGATTTCCACCGTCTCTCTGTCCCGAATTTCTCCTACTAGCATCATGTCCGGGTCTTGTCGCAGAGCGCCTTTGAGAGCGTTAATAAACTTGAGAGTGTGCCTGCCGACTTCCCGGTGCTTGATCAAGGATTTTTTGCTTTCGTGTACGAATTCTACCGGGTCTTCGATCGTGATGATGTTGTAGGCTTTATTCTTGTTGATGTAGTCGATCATCGCCGCCAAGGTGGTAGACTTGCCCGAACCTGTCGGGCCCGTCACCAAAATCAGCCCTTTGTGGTAGCCGCATATTTTCTTAAAGACATCCGGCAGCTTCAATTCCTCCATTGTCATGATTTTGGCAGGAATTAGCCGCAGCACCATCGCCGGGCCGGCCAAGGAGTCCATGCAACTGATCCGGATGCGGACGAAGCCGAAGTCGAAAGCGCCGTCAAAGTCTAGGGTTTTTTGGAAAATTTCTATTTCTTCATCGCTCATGCACTCGCGCAGCCAGCCAAAAAACGTATCTAAATCCGTCTGTGGATAGCCAATGTCGGCTATCTCGCCCCGCGTGCGGAAGCGGGGGAATTCACTTACTCCCAGGTGAAGGTCGGATACTCCTTCTTCTTTTGCTCGCATAACTAGCTCTTTCAGAGTCGGCTGTGCACTGCTGCTGGAGCTCGGGTTTTTGGGTGTGGCGATCGATTGGGGCGCTGCTGCTGGCGGCGGTGCTGGTGGCGGCGGTGCTGGTGCTGGTGGCGGTGCTGGCGGCAATCCTGCTGCTCTGGGAATGCCGGGAGCTGGAGGGCGGGGCATTCCAGGGGGCGGGGGAGCACCGGGTAGGGGTGGACGAGGAGCTGGCGGATGCTGTTGTGTCATATGCGCTACCTTAAGTTGGTGAGAAGGCTGACTCGAACAGATGATTTGTGGAAGTTGGACAATGCCGATCGCCCGAAGTGCTAACACAGCACAAAAGCTTAACTGTTGCGATCAGTTTATCCCAAAAGGGGGGCACACTGCTGCACCCGCAAGCAAATATTCTGCACGTTGCAGGATGCGAGCAAAATCAATCTGCCACCGAATATGGATTTTCGACATCTTGGGAGCATTTTTTTTAGGGAAACAGTTTTCAGCCAGAAAACAGTATAAATTGATACTCGCTCGTATTATTAAGGACTTAAACCGATGAATTCTGTCGATCGGGCTTTTACTTCAGCTTTGGACTTGGCAAAGTCAATCCGCGCTCGGGAAGTGTCGCCTCTAGAAATTGTCAATCTGTATTTGGAACGGATCGATCGATTAAACCCTAAACTTGGTAGTTATTTTACAGTAACGGCCGATCGGGCGATCGACCTCGCTAAATCTCAAACCGAACAACTAGCCGGCTTAAACAAGTCACAAGAATTACCGCCTTTTTTCGGAGTGCCAATTGCGATTAAAGACTTGACACCAGTTGCCGGCGTTCCCTGTAGCTATGGCACTCAGGCTTTGGTGAATAACATATCTAACTACAGCGAGTCAGTAGTATGGCGGATCGAAGCAGCGGGGTTTAACATTCTGGGCAAAACAGCCACCTCTCAAATTGGCTCATTGCCTTACAGCGAACCCCCTGGTTTCCCCCGGGCACGCAATCCCTGGAATTTAGAGTATACGCCCGGAGGTTCCAGCGGCGGCTCAGCGGCGGCTGTAGCAGCGGGTTTGTGCGCGATCGCCCAAGGTTCAGACGGCGGCGGTTCGATCCGAGGCCCAGCTTCCTGCTGCGGTTTAGTGGGCATTAAACCCTCGCGCGGGCGAGTTTCCTGGGCACCTGTCGGAGATTACCTCAGCGGAATTTCTGCCAATGGCCCTCTAGCCCGGACTGTAGCTGACGCGGCGGCACTTTTGGATGTAATGTCAGGCTACACAACAGGCGATCCATACTGGCTTCCAGACCCAAATCCGACGTTTTTAGAGGCGATCGGCCAAAAGTTGGGCAAGCTGCGAATAGCTTTTTCTACCAATATTGCCCCTGTGGGCGAGGCTTCGGCTATTTGTCAGCAAGCGGTACTCGAAACCGTGAAGTTACTGACAGATTTGGGTCACGATATCGAACCTGGATGCCCTGATTTTACAGGTTTGATCGAACCATTTACAGCAATTTGGCAGTCTGGGGCGGCGGCAAGTGGCATTCCAGGCCCTGCTTTGGAACCGATGAATCGCTGGTTGTTGGAAAGAACTATTTCGGCTGGGGAATATTTGCGGGCGGTGAATCAAATGCAGGTTATTTCACGGCGGATTGTGGGATTTTTTGAGAATTTTGATGTGTTAGTTTTGCCGACTTATATGCACTCGCCAATTCGGGTGGGAGAGTGGGCGGATTTGAGCTGCGAAGAAACTTTGCAGCGGATTATTAATTGGATTGCTCCTTGTCCGCCGTTTAATGCTAGCGGTTTGCCTGCGATCGCGCTTCCTGCAATTTTAGATGATAACGGTTTGCCCGTGGGAATTCAAATTATCGGGCGGCCGGCGGCGGAAGCAACTTTAATTGCTTTAGCGGCGCAGATAGAAGCGGCGAAACCTTTCCCGGTTTTAGATGTTAAATAGGTTTGTAGTGAGGACTTTAGTCCGCATCAAAGAAAGGACTAAAGTCCTCACTACGAACCGGTTAAGATTGCCTAATTCAACGGAATTGTTATGACAAATTCTGCACCTTTTCCCGGTTCGGAATTACACTCGAGCGCACCGCCGTGTTTTTCGAGTACAATTTGATAGCTAATCGATAATCCCAATCCCGTACCTTTACCCTCTGGTTTAGTTGTAAAAAACGGGTCAAACAATTTACACCGAGTTGCTTCAGCCATCCCCTGACCATTATCTTTTATAAAAAAAACGGATACAGGGATAAATTAAAGATTTTTTTATTCATGTATCCGTATTGTGTCAAGACTTAGGCTTCAGGTAAATTTTAGGTACTTACTTAGTGTTGGCTATTAATTGCGCTACTAAATTAAGCGAGTCTGGCGTTGAGGTGTGGTATTTACTAATGTTGAAATCCCAAAGTGCAACTCAGTTTTTAGGCCAAAAGTCTGAAGATTATTCAATGTGGATGGTTGCGAAGTTCCTGGAGCACAGGATTCACCGGAGAAAGAAAACTTGACAGTTAATAGCCGATCGCTCTGTTGACTGCCGAAGTTTGTATTTCTCGGGCTGCCGATTAAAAAGTCATTCCACTCATCATCATTAGCACCCGCAAGAGAATTGCAATTAGGTGCTGAATGTGCGATCGGTTTGGCAGTTAGCGCTGGCTGGGAAATAGTCGGTGCTGGACTATTGCTGCGGTAATTGACTTCATTCTTGACAGGGCAAGTTAGGGGGTCATATTTATCCTCGCGATCGCGCTTCACAGACATCGGAGTGGATACTGGCCCTGATGTCAGTCGGCCGATCGGCGTTCCCCCAGACGGGCAATCGCTGACTGTGCGTGCGGGAGTTGGTGTCGCCGTAAAGATCGGGGTTCGCGCCGTCATCGAGATCGGTGTCGGCGTCGCAGTCGGTGCGGGCGTCGGTGCGGGCGTCGGTGCGAAGAGCGATGTAAAGAGCGATGTCGGTGTGTCGATCGGCGTCGGTGTGTCGATCGCAGTCGGTGCAGGCGTCGGTGTGTCGATCGCAGTCGGTGCAGGCGTCGGTGCAGGCGTCAGCGTCGGTGCAACTTTCACAATCGGTGTCAAAATCGGCGTCGGTGGAGGCGTCGGTGCAGGCGTGACGATCGGTGCAGGCGTGACAATCGGTGCAGGCGTCGGTGCAGGGGTTGCTGTGACGATCGGCGTGACCATCGGCGTGACGATCGGCGTGACCATCGGCGTGACCATCGGTGCAGGCGTTGGCGTTGCTGTGACGATCGGTGCAGGCGTGACGATCGGCGTGACGATCGGTGCAGGGGTTGCTGTGACGATCGGCGCAGGGGTTGCTGTGACGATCGGCGCAGGGGTTGCTGTGACGATCGGTGTGACGATCGGCGTGACGATCGGTGGAGGCGTGACGATCGGTGGAGGCGTGACAATCGGTGGAGGCGTGACAATCGGTGGAGGCGTGACAATCGGTGCAGGCGCAGGGGTTGCTGTGACGATCGGCGTCGGTGCAATATTGACTGTAAATGTTCCCAAATTGCCAGCTACACCAAAATTACCAACAGTGTCGCTAACCTGCTTAGGTTGTACCTGTAAGGTGTAAGTGCCATTATCTGCGGTATCCCAGGTGCCGCCGGGGGGAATGAACGAGTAGGTGGCGGTGCGGGGAGTGCCGTTACCTAGGGGCGTGAAATTTACCAGAGTTGCCGGTTGGCTTTTGCCATCGGGCCCTGCGATCGAGATATCGTTATTATCTAAGCTACTGACATTGAGGGCTGTATTGTCGGTGTAGGTGACAGTGAAGTTGTAGCTAGTCGCACCTGCAGCGTTGATATTGGTTAAGCTGGTAGCGGCGATCGGGGCCGTGAAGTCGGCACTCCAGATATTGCTAGCATTTGTATTTAAAGCGTTGCCCGCCCGATCGACAATACCAGAACCAGCAGCACTGAGAGAAAGTTGGTAATTGCCGTCGCCGCCAGTGAGTCCCGTCAGGTTGTCTAAAGTCCAGTTAGTATTGTTGCTGGTGTTTAGGGTAGCACCTGTGAGGGGAATAGCTACTCCATTGCGAGTGAGACTTAGATCGGCTGTGTTAAAGCCAGTTACAGGTTCGTTGAAAGTAATGGGAATTGTGCTGACACTGGTGTTGCGCGGATCGGGAGTAACTAATTCAAAGGTAACTGTAGGAGGAGTTTTATCAATAGTATAAGTCTGTCCGGTAAAGTTGCCGTTGCCTTGACCTATATCACCTAATGGTACAAGTAGGGAATTGTTAATCGAATCATTATCAACTAGATTTAATCCGAGGCTGCCATCGCCTTTGCCAGTGTTAACACTCACATTGTAGGCTTGACCGCTACCTGTAACTGCTGCGATACTTGCACCCGTTACTGCTGTCGGTGCCAGGGTAAAGTCTGCGATATCTACTCCGGTAACACTTTGATTAAAAGTGACGGTGTAGTTGACAGTATCTGCTTTAGCGGGGTTGGGGTCAGCAAGCTGAATGCCCTGAACGGTGGGGGTGTTGCCTGTGAAACTCATAATTTTTGTTTCGGTATTTTACAGCTTACTTTAGCACGGTTAACGCTGTTAGTAAAAGACTGGCACGACCTCACATTCGCGGTTCCAAAAGTTAAAAAAACAGGTTGAGTAGCCCGCTGCCATTGTTTAGTTAAGTTCTCAGTCATCTAAGGTTAAATTATCACTCACCTTGGGCGTTAAAAAGTTAAATATCCTTATTTACGGCTCAAAATGAGGAAATACGATCGTTATTGAGCGGCAAGTAAATATGCCGGGAGGCAAATGTGCGATCGCACTCCCGGAAACTAATTGCGATCGCACCCTGAGACAATTTATCGGCATCTAGAACAATTTCTCGGTATCTGGGACAATTTTAAGAATGTGGTGATATCCCTCTAATTCAATCAGGTAAAAATGAGCATCCGACCAAATTTCAGATGGTTTTCATCAGTGGCGAGTGTTTTGGGCGCGATCGCGATCGGCACTTTCAGCGGCATGACATCCCCTGTCAAAGCTGCAGAAACCGTTGTTGTCCGCAAAGGTATTTTAGAATCGTCAATATCAGTCGCAGATTTGCGCGAACTCGCAAAAACCGGAAAAGTCCCCGAAAAACTCCAAGCTTATGCCAATTTGCTATCCTCCGAACAGCGCAGCCAAATCTTGGGAGCGCTTCAAGCAAAAATTCCCTTAAATGTAGTCGGTTTGAGCAACTTGCTAAATACGGGGATCGGTACTGCGATTTTGACTGATTTGACGACAGTCATACCCAGGCGCGACGGTGCGGGTGTGGAAGCGCTGCGAGCGGCTTTGGTGCTGGGGGCGAACGCGCCGGAAGGCTTATCGGTATTGAGTTTTATTGAATCTTATCCGAGTTCGCGGGTAGTGGTGGATCTCGATCGAGCTTTCTCGGTTTTGGGAAATTTGAACGCGGGTTTTTGGCAAACTCAGCGGTTTATGGCGGCGATCGCACCTCAGTTAGCAGCAGCTAAACCCACGTTTAACCAGCCTTTCGACGCGAGCCAGCCCGGCCCTAATTCGGTGCGGGTACTAAAGCTAGATTTGAACGATAGCGCCCGCAATCGGCGTATTCCAGTGGATGTCTACTGGTCGAAAGCTGCGACGGCCGACAAACCGACGATCGTCTTTTCTCACGGTTTGGGTTCTGTCCGCACGGATTTGCGCTATTTAGCCGAGCATTTGGCGTCTCACGGCTATGTTGTAGCAGCTTTGGAACATCCCGGAAGCAACGAGGCGAACACCAATGCTGCGATCGCGGGTAAATCTCGGTTGCTAGCTCCTCAAGAGTTTTTAGACCGTCCCAAAGACATCAGTTTTGTGCTGGACGAACTGGCAAAATTGAACCAAACTGATCATAATTTGCAGGGGAAAATCGCGATCGACCGATCGATGATCGTTGGCTATTCTTTCGGCGGCGCCACAGCCTTGTCCGTGGCCGGCGCCGAACTGCAATTGAGCCGACTCAAACAGCGGTGTCAGGGCGATTTGATTGGGTTCAGCTTGGGCGAAGGCATTCAGTGCGCGGCGGCCGGATTGCCGGAAGAACGGTATCAATTGCGGGATGTCAGGATTAAAAGGGCGATCGTCATGAATCCCACAACATCATTACTATTTGGAGAAACAGGTTTAAGTACAATTAAGATTCCCACATTAATAGTAGCATCTTCTGCTGACAAAACCACACCCGCCTTAGTCGAACAAATTGCCGGCTTCCCGCAAATTCCATCTCCCAAATGGCTAGTCGGTTTTGTAGGAGGAACCCACTTAAGCGTCAAAGATCCGAGTACAACTTTAGACCAAGTTCGCAGACCAAGCACAGTAATTACCGGCGATGAAGTTGTCGGCGACCAAGCTGCAAGCATACGCAATTATATTAAAGCTATAAGTCTAGCAACGGCTGCTCAACTAACGGCAGAAGCTGATAAATATGCCATCTTTCTAACGCCAGAATACGCGCAATTTGCTTCTACATCGGCAATCCCGGTGCGCCTGGTAACAGAAATTTCTCCTGAAACTAATGCAGTCGTGCAGACTTTTATTCAAGGGAATAAGTAGTCATTAGTTATTAGTCATTAGTCATTAGTCATTAGTCATTAGTCATTAGTCA
>JAUBOH010000238.1:2271-10041 GCA_036700145.1 Microcoleus occultus BM001215366 | reverse complement strand
CCCCCTTACCAAGGGGGGGCTGGGGGGGGTATCCGAGGCCGGAATCCACCACCCATGTATGCTTTTGGCAGCACCAATTTTAGCTGGAATTGGCAGCCAAACATCTTGATATTTCAACTGAAAATCATCTGGGGTAGTCTCGATCGCCCGCGCGGGAAAAAAGATAAACTTACCTTGCACTGCAAATAGAAATAGACAACCAGCAGAATAACCGAGCGCCAAAACTATCCCAAAAGTTATTAGCGATTTAGACAAAATGAATACCAGCAACTTGTTCATAGAAAATAGGGCACGCGGGAAATTAGATATCGGTCAAAAGCTAATAGCAAATAATTAATTCACATCATTAGCCAAGATCCATTACTAACTTCCGCTGCACCGTTCCGCCGAATTTCAAATATTAATCCAATTGGGGGCGACGCAAGTGCCAATTCGTAGACTGTTCGTAGGCGTGAGCCACTTGAAACAGCCGAGATTCTTGCAAAAGATTACCAATCAGTTGTATGCCCACGGGGAGTCCTTTATCATCAAATCCGCAGGGCAAGCTCAAAGCTGGCAAACCAGCAAGATTCACCGGAATAGTCATCAAATCTGACAAATACATACTCAGCGGGTCGTCAAATTTTTCGCCTGCCTTAAAAGCTGTAGTAGGAGCAGTGGGACAGACCAAAACATCAACTTGAGAAAAAGCTTTTTCAAAGTCTTCTTTAATCAAAGTCCGAACTTTTTGAGCTTTGAGATAATAGGCGTCGTAATATCCAGCCGACAACACGTAAGTGCCGATCGCAATCCGGCGTTTAACTTCCGCACCGAACCCTTGAGAGCGAGTTTTGGCATACATATCCAAAAGATTCTCGGGATCTTCCGAGCGGAAACCGTACTTCACTCCATCATATCGCGCCAAATTCGCCGAAGCTTCCGAGGGAGCAATAATGTAGTAAGTGGGTAAACCGTAACGGAACCGGGGACAAGAAACGACTTGAATTTCGGCGCCCAATTGTTGAAATTGTTCGATCGCCTTAGTAACGGCGTCTTTAACCGCCGAGTCCAACCCTACACCAAAAGTTTCTTTAATTACCCCAATTCTAATCTGACCCTTGGGTCGCAAACTCGGTCTCAAAGCTTGGGCGTAGTCAGGAATTGGCACATTCAGACTCGTGGAATCTTTCTTGTCATAACCCGCAACAGCGCCCAACAAAATCGCCGCATCCTCAACAGTCCGGCCAAAGGGCCCAATTTGATCGAGAGAAGAAGCATAGGCCACCAAACCGTAGCGAGAAACCAACCCATAGGTCGGTTTCAGCCCCACCAACCCGCAAAAAGAAGCTGGTTGACGGATCGAGCCCCCAGTATCCGAACCCAAACTCACGACGCATTCTCCGGCGGCTACCGCTGCGGCAGAACCGCCAGAAGACCCTCCGGGCACGCGCTCCAAGTCCCAAGGATTCGCGGTAACTTGATAAGCAGAAGTTTCTGTCGAGCTCCCCATTGCAAACTCGTCCATATTCGCTTTACCAACAATCACCGCACCGGCTGCGTGGAGTTTGGAGACGACGGTTGCATCGTAGGGAGGCACAAAATTCTCCAAAATCCGAGAGGCGCAGGTTGTGGGAATCCCTAGAGTGCACATATTGTCTTTAACGGCGATCGGGATGCCGGCCAACAGCCCAATTTCCTCGCCTGCTGCGATTTGGGCATCCACTTTGTGGGCCTGCGCCAATGCCTGATCTGCCGTCACGCACAGAAAGCTTTTCAACTTCGGCTCTAGCTGGGTAATTCGGTCTAATGCTTCCTGAGTAATTTCCACAGCCGAGCGTTCTTTATTGACCAGTTGTCGGTGCAACTCGCGGATGGATGCCATGCTCGTACCTTTATCTTTTCTACTAGCCACTTAGCCAATATAGCTGGCAATTGTACCTGCTGTAAGCCGTTCGTCAAAGTTTGCATCCGGGCTGGGTGCGCGTACTGCTGCAGATCGATGATTTTTATGGCGATTGTTTCGATCGTCTTCTGCAAGAAGAGGCTAACGGGCGATCGGTCGTTTTCGATCAAACTTATTAAATGCTAAAATCAGAGATTAAAAACCTCTCTTTATTAATCCCAAATCACCTATCCAACTAGAAGACTATTTTAATTTTTTGGTGTCTGATTGATATTTGCTTGAAAAAAAAGCTCGATCGCCCTGATTTATCCGCGTTAATGTGCGTTCCTCTGCGGTTAAAAAAGTTCGATCGCCCAAAAAAGAGCGATCGAACTTTGTTAACCTATTCCCCCGGTTTAACAACAGGCACTTTCGTCACCTTCGACTGACGGCGGATCAGAACACTCACCACCTCGCCTAACTTTGCACCTCGCTGCGGGCGACTCCAATCCCCAACTTCGGCAAATCCCAGGCGGTACAAAGTGTGTATAGTTTCTAAGACGGCCGCGCGCGAACCTGTCACCGTTACGCGCACCACCTCTTGTTCGGGTAATGCTGAGTCGGAATTGGGGCGATCGTCTTGGAGGGCTGCGCTAACAGATTCGATCTCATCAGACACGAATTCCTGTGACATAATATGGTCTCCTTATTTTTGAGTTTTCTAGGAAAACCCAAAAACCCAGCCACCCCGCACAGCAACGCAAAGCAAGGTGGCTACAGAGAGTGTTAAGATTCTCGGAGCCTCCAGACTGCTTGTCCCAGTTTGGCGGTGAGCTGTCCATTGCTGCTGGTAACAGCTTTGGGCAGCGTAACTAGATTTTTGGGCGACGCCGGCTGCTTCCTCTACAAGTAAAGCAACCTTAACTCCAGAGCATAGCCGCACAGTGCTGTCAAAGTCAACCAGTTTTAGATACAAAATTGTAAATTTTAGACTTGCTTAATCCGCGTCGATCAGCGGACTTCTGCAGAAAAAAAAACCGCATATCTGCCCCAACGACCCCCAGCAACACAATTTCATCCGGGATTCTCCCCAAAGCGAGAGAAATATGGTAAGAAGTTCCCGATGCCCCGTTGGAGGAATGCCACCTAAAGCTCACCTTGAATCTCACCTGACGGCAGAGGAACTCAAACTTCGCTACCGGCAGGCACAAAACACCACAGAGTCCCGCCGCTGGCACTTGCTAGTCTTAGTTTCCCGAAATTGGACTATCAAACAAGCAGCCCAAGTTGTAGGTATCAACTACGACTACGCCAAAGAAATTGTCCAGCGCTACAACCGAGAAGGGCCTAACTCTGTGAGGAACCGCAGCGGAGACCGCCAGCCCCCTCCTGCAAAATCCTTGCTAAATCCAGAACAGCAAGAAGAACTGCGACAAGCCCTGCAAGGTTCTGCCCCCGACGGCGGCGACTGGACGGGTCCGAAAGTAGCTGGCTGGATTGCCGAAAAGACTGGCAGCGCTCATGTCTGGCCGCAACGCGGCTGGGACTACCTCAAGCGGTTGGGTGGTGACTGGCGGCGCCGGCGCAGAAAGTAGATAGTTCGCAATATTTAGAGGGGGTCGATCGCACGGCCGTGCGATCGCTCCCTCTATTTTGGTTTTTTTGGCGCAGCGGCGCGATCGAACCATTTGAGATTTGAGAATATTCGATTTGAGATTTGTTCTCCAATCTCAAGTCAATCGTTTGACTCCTGTAACAATAGCTGCTTAGATTGAATTTGGTTGTGTTGAGGATGTTGAATATGCGAGGGTTAAAGCGTTTTTTGTCGATCGCCAACAAAATGGTCGCAGTAGCAGCCGGAATCGGACTGGTTCAGGTGTTAACCATCGCCAGTTCATTCTCTCAATCATCTAACCTGCGTTCCCTAGACGAACTCTACAAAATTCGCGATCGGCTCGTCACCAAATTAGAACAACCAGCCTCTCCCTCCCCAGAACCAACCCTACTCTCTCGCTTAGTTCCCCTCGCCGCCACTCCTCAAGAAAAACTGCTTTCTCAGTTGCAAGCGGTGGAGATCCAAATATTAGTAGAACAGAGGGCTAACGACAACTTGCAGCAAGCAGTCCGTTTAGCCGATCGAGCCGTAGAAACAGGACGAGTGCCAAATCAGTCGATCGCCTCCTCGCAGGAAACTCAATTTTTGTGGTATCAAGCCCTCAACAACTTACAGGAAGTTCCTCAAAATTCATTTTTAGCTCCTCTGACTGCCTCAAAAACTCAAGAGTATCGCGAAAATTTAACAGCAGCAACGTCTCAAGTGCAGCAATCAAAGTCAGATTTTTTGGCTGTGGTTGCCCGGGAAAGCGGGCTATCTGAGGAAGCTTCGATCGGCATTTGCCACCTTTCTAGACAATGCGTACACCTCCGAGGCGATGTACCTCCAGTCAGTCCAGCCAGCTTAATTAAACTGCCGATTGCTGTCGCCCTGATGCAAAAAGTCGAAAAAGAGAAAATAAGTCTGAATAACAAAGTATTTGTGAATAGCGGCAATTTCACCGAAGACTCATCGACACAGATTTCGTCCGCGAAGAATTACCCGCTACAGCTACTGTTAGAAGAAATGATCGATCGCAGCAGCAATACCGCGACCAATCAACTGATCGATTATTTGGGTTGGGATTACATCAATCAATTCTTAGCAAATCGCGGCTACCAAGTCACCCGCGTCAACTACAAATTGATGGGGGAAAAGACTATGCCTGCCAACCCCGGTTCCGGCCCCAACCGCATGACTGTCAACGAACTTACCGAAATGATGGTGCAAATTTACAACGGCGAAACACCAGGTGCTAAAGTGTTAGTAGAAACTCTCAACCGCCAGTACGATCGCGATCTGGGATTTGCCGCCTTACAAGGAACTAAAGCTCAGTGGTTGGGCGAAAAAACCGGCGAAAATTCCCTGGTTCTCGGCACAACTTTAGCGATGAGCATTGACGGCGAAGCCTATGTGATGACTGTGATTGACAGTCGCAGCAGCGGCGATACACAAATTCGGCAGTCGATTTCTAAAATCGCCGACTATATTAGTAAGAATCCCAGTTTTTGACCGCTGGAATAGACAATTTATAGCAGATTCCATATTTATGAAGTACACCCGCCATCCTTGGCTCCCTTCCCTGTAGGGACACGGCACTGCCGTGTCCCTACACTTCACAAACCTGGAATAGACAATTTATAGCGCGGGACGACTCACCCCAAAACCCACCGTTAGTTAAAAAATGCCGCATCACAAACTCAACGTTTCTGTCAAAGGCGAAGGATTTCCGATTCTCTGTTTGCACGGCCATCCAGGTTCCGGCTATTGTATGTCCGTCTTTACAGAACACCTATCAAAGCGGTTCCAGACGATCGCCCCAGACTTGCGCGGATACGGCAACAGCCGCACCTCAACTCCCTTTGAAATGACCGACCACCTCCTCGATTTAGAAGCGCTTTTAGACCGATTGGGAGTCGATCGATGTTTGGTAATCGGATGGTCTTTGGGAGGGATTTTAGCTTTCGAATTAGCAATGAAATATCCCCAGCGAGTCACGGGTTTGATTGTACTCGCATCCGCCGCCAAACCGAGGGGAAGTCACCCGCCCATTTCTTGGCAAGATAACCTTTACACTGGTTTAGCCGGAATTATCAATTGGGCGATACCGGGCTGGAAGTGGAATATCGATACTTTTGGCAGGCGATCGCTCTTTCGCTACTTGATACAGCAGCATACAGCCACCCCTTACCGCTACCTAGCCGCCGCAGGTACTCCCGCCTACCTCCAGACTTCCAGCGGCGCCACCAAGGCTTTAAATACCGCTCTCAGGGCCGGATACGATCGGCTGATCCACCTCGGCGACATTGAATGTCCGTGCTTGGCGATCGCCGGAGAGGCCGATCGGCACATCACCTCGGCATCCAGTTTAGAAACAGCCCGCCACCTCCGCGATTGTCAGTGGCTGTGCTATCCCGATACAGCCCACTTGTTCCCCTGGGAAATTCCCGATCGGGTACTCGCAGACATCGATCGCTGGATTGAAAAATTTCCCCAAGCAGTTGGCAATTGCGAGTGTTGAGTTTTGAGTTTTTCAGAAGCAATTTATCACCCAAAAGTCAAGAGTTTTGAAGTTACAACTCAAAACTCAAAACTCAAAACTCAAAATTACCCCTGCTTCTACTGGCCACTAAAAACAGGCAACATCCCTCCCTCACCAAGCTTTCCCAAATCATCTGCCACTGTCAAATTAATAGGTTTGCAGCGGTAAATCGCAACACCAAGACCTTCTGCACCTTCATTTTCTATGTCTTCTACATATCCTGCTTTTGCAGCTTGCGCCTCGGAAGCAGTCAAGAACGGGCCAAAATAGTAAATGCACCGCGGCACTGAAGTTTTCACTTCAACCCACCAAGCCAATCCGAAAAAATTGAGCAAGCTAATCAAGAATTCTTTCATGTGCTTTTTTAATGTATTTGACGGTGTTTTCAGGGTGCTGCGGACACGCGCTTTTGTTATTGACACGTGGTGGCTAACTGCTACCAAGAACCTATCCAAACCTATTTAAAGCTGATATCTAAACAGATTGGTTTCTAGTTCCTGTTTGAACGTAGAGGGAAGGCTCCTTCTACTTTCGCCTGTCCGTAACCACAGCCGATCGGTCATCATTACTTGTTCGGGGTGTGGCCGCTCAATTGTTGGCGGCATTCACCTATGGGAGCGCCGTAGCTGCTGACCAACCGGGAATAACCGGCATTGCTTTCTCATCAGAGTTATCTGTTTGTTATTCAGCTTTAGCTCTAATTTGAGTGCGTATGCGGTGTTTTCCCAGATGACATTCTACTGGGCATTCTGCTAGTAAGGTCTAAGTAGCTACAGACAGGGATAACCAGGCTTTAGCTACTTAATAAACTACTGTGTTGGAGTCTTTTTTTCAACCACCTTTACGATCCGTGTACGTGAAACTTTTTGGGCCCGCGCTGGCGGTAAATTTCGTACAAAGCCATCCCCGTTGCTACCGAAACATTCAAGCTAGGAGTATTTCCCCTTAAAGGAATTGAAACTAATCCGTCACAACTGCGCTGTATCAAAAGGCTCAAACCGTCAGCTTCACCGCCCACAACTAAAACAGTGGGCCCGGAGAACTTGATTGTCTCTACTGAGTCACCCACGCCTGCTGCAGTGCCGTAAATCCAGAATCCAGCCTCTTTCAATTCTTCCAGCGCCCGGTTGAGGTTGACAACCCTTGCTACTGGCAGGCTTTCCAATGCCCCTGCTGCCACTTTTCTCACTGCTGAGGTAATCCCAACGGCCCGCCGCTGTGGAATCACCATGCCCTGAGTTCCCAATGCTTCTGCGGTGCGAATAATCGCCCCTAGATTGTGGGGGTCGTTGAGTCCTTCTGCTACCACAATTACGGGATCGGCGCAAGCAGACTTAGCTTTCGCGATCAGTTGGCTCAAATCCAGGTATTCGTATGCTGATACTTGAGCGGCTACGCCTTGGTGGTTTGCCTTGCGCGTGATGTAGTCGAGGCGCAAATCGTCAACTTCGTCAATGATACTGCCGTTGGCCTTGGCTTCGGTTAGCAAGCTGTGAAAGCGAGGATCGTAGCGCAGGTGGGGGACAACCCAGATCCGGTTGATCACTTGGTTTGCTTCTAAAGCGGCCTGCACTGCATGACGCCCGTAAATCATGTCTGAGTCTGCGTCTGGCTGGACGACGGTGTTTGAGGCACTATCAACCGGGCGAGTGTCTCTGTCTTTGTCTCTGTCTCTGAAATGGTTGCCCCGGAATTCCTGCGGGCTGCTGTCTCTGTCTCTGTCTTTGTCTCTGTCTTTGTAATAATTGCCCCGGGATTCCTGTGGGCTGCTGT
>JAUBOH010000238.1:0-2171 GCA_036700145.1 Microcoleus occultus BM001215366 | reverse complement strand
GTCTTTGTCTCTGTCTTTGTAATAATTGCCCCGGGATTCCTGTGGGCTGCTGTCTCTGTCTCGGAAATTGCCCCGGGATTCCTGCGGGCTACTGTCTCTGTCTCGGAAATTGTTGCGGGCTGGCTGCGGGCTACCGTCTCTGTCTCGGAAATTGTTGCGGGCTGGCTGTGGGCTGCTGTCTCTGTCTCTGAAGTTGTTGCGGGCTGGCTGCGGGCTGCTGTCTCTGTCTCGGAAATTGTTGCGGGCTGGCTGCGGGCTGCTGTATCCGTCTCCGTCTCTGTCTCTGTCTCTGTCTTTGAAAGGATTATTTCGGCGAATGGACGGTTGGCTGTCGGAATCCGGTCTCCGTTTGAAAATCGATCGCACGACGGGCATTTCTCGGGATTGGGGGGAGAAGGTCGATCGTTTTTGAGGCGCGTCTACTCCTGGGCGAGTGTCGGGACGGGGCTTGCGTTCAAAGCGGGGAAAGGACGGTGATGAGTCCTGACGGCGGCCTTCGCTTTTGAATGGTTTGCTGTCGGAATTCGATCGCGAAAAGTTGGGTTTGGTAAATTTTCTCATTGGTTTCTTGTGAGAGTCAAAGCGATTTGAGATTTGAGATTTGAGATTTGAGATTTGAGATTTGAGATTGAATAATTGAGGGATCAATCTTGGGGCTTTGAGATTGAAGAATTGACTGTCCGGGAGCCAGGATTTTTCTGTGTTAAAATTGCTAATTATTGACTGATTAATCCTGTTTGCTCGATCGGGCTTTTTGCTGTTTTAGATTGGCCGCCGTGCAACAGTTGTTAATTAATCCTCGCCATTCCCAACTCTTAACTGTTAAATCCTTTAATTCTCAAGTTCTAAAAGTGCCAGAAGTTCAGTCAATCTTTCCGAATCGGTGAGGTACAAATATCCGACCAAAGTTTCTAAGCTGCTGGCTTGCTGGTATATTTCTGGATCGGCTCGCTTGGAACGGCCCGCTGCGGCATTGCGGCCGCGCTTGACAATTGCTAATTCTGTACTGTTCAAGTAAGGACTGATCGATCGCAAATGACGCGCTTGAGTTTCGGCTCGTACTTGCCCCACCACCAATTCGTGATAAGCTTGCAATCTTCTGGGTGGCATTAGGTACGAACTCCGAATGTAGAGTTCGTATACTGCATCTCCCAAATATGCCCAGGCTGCGGGCGAAATCCTTTCTATTTCGGCTGGTGTAGCCCTCGCAGGATGAACTCGATTTAAACTGATATCAGTCAGACTCAGTTTGAGCCCGTCATCTGCTAGAGGCGACATACTTTTTTAAATAAAACTTCCGCACAGCTTGGTTTTTCTAGTCACTTACTTATTTAGTCTTTCGTCACTCCAGCAATTATAGCGAGTGCACGGCTTTGTTAAGGCGATCGCCCTTGAGCTGGTTCCCTACTTTTTATACCATTTTTCCGCGTGTTTGGCACACATATTTTACTGCTCATCCACCGGAACTCAAAGCATTCAGGGAGATAGCGGCAAGACCTGTCGCAGCTTCTCGAAAAATCGGTATTGTTTTACCAGCACAACAATAAAAATTTGCTATCCAGCATTGAGAACCGGATAGCTAATTTAATCCACTTTGGGGTCAAGCATCCTTGACGTTTTTTACCGCCTCATCAACCGAAGGCTGCAAAGATAAAAATTTCTCTAAGCGAACCAGTTTAACAGTCTGAGTTACGCGGGGATTTGAGACAATTTGCAGTGTCCCCTCCAAGGTTTGGGCTTTCTTGACAAGTTGGACAAGTGCGCCCAAGCCGGAACTGTCCACAAAGTCTATCTGAGACAAGTCCAAAATTACGTGTTTTGGGCCCTCGTCAATACATTTGCTCAGTACCTTCCGAAAAGTGGCCTCAGAAAAAGCGTCCAGCAGGCCCGTCAGGCGAAATAACTGATAGTTATTCCTGACTTCGCGAGTGCCTCTGAGGCTAACGGTCAGGGTCAATGACTCAGGAATGACACCCTCCTAGCTAGATATGGCTTAAAGTCGAGGCTTCATTATACGAGTTTTTTGGTCTTTTGTCTACTGTTTTTTAGTCATTGGTCATTGGTCATCGGTCATTGGTCATCGGTCATTGGTTATTGGTTATTGGTTAGCTGACTGTTGAGTGTTGACTAATGACTAATGACTAATGACTAATGACTAATGACTAATGACT
>JAUBOH010000237.1:0-10059 GCA_036700145.1 Microcoleus occultus BM001215366 | reverse complement strand
CGGTTCTCAAGCGTGGTGAGGTATGCCCACGGCGGCCACGGCGGCCACGGCGGCCTATGCCCATGAGTACCTCATCTTTCTGACAAAGGCTATATGTCCCTACCGCATATCTTTAATTGTACTTTATTAAAAAAAATATTGTTCATTAACTACTAACTTCCATTGTTTGTAGTGAGGACTTTAGTCCTGTAATTCTTATAAGGACTAAAGTCCTCACTACAAACCAAAAAAATCAATTCGCCGTTTTTGGAGAAGATTTCACCCAGAAATCAGACTGAGGAATTTTAAAATCCGACTTCACCAAAACTCCCGGTTCTCGCTGCACCGGCAGCACATCTAAAGTATCCGTTTGCGCGCAATATTTTAAATCTTCAATCACACCCAAACCGAGGAGGCGCTGACCGTGACTCGCCCTTTCCAACAATTCGTGCAACCGATCTTGCCAGTGCAAATACAGAGCAATCGCCGCAAATACTTCATCGTTACCAGCAAAATCGCTCGCAGGAATACCGCTTTCTGCTAGGAGGCTTTGGGCGATCGCACCAGCACAAACCGTATCCTCCAACGAATAACTCCCTTCCCAACCAGAACCCACAATCCAAATAGTTTCCGGCTTTTTACTTAACAGAAACTGCACCACAGATTTGCGGTTAATCAAAGCCGCTGTTAATACAATTGCAGCAGCTTGCACTCGTTCTAGAGCCCGAGTACCGTTAGTGGTGCTGATAAAAATTCGCTTCCCACTCACCTTTTCTGGCATACAATCCAGGGGGGAATTCCCCATGTCAAATCCGTCAACTTTGCCACCGCCACGCTCTCCGGCGCGAATCCGCTTGTCTGCTGGCCATTTTTCGCTCTCTGCCATCAGCTTATCTAAGTTGCTGAAAACTTGGACAGCTTCCGCCCCATTATTCAGGGCCGTTGCCATTGTTGTAGTCGCCCGCAGCACATCAACTGCGATCGCGCAAGCCGGCATTTTGTCGGCTGGCGTAAGTTCCGGGGTATGGTAAATAAAAAGCTTCACTTTTGGGGCTACCTGCTATAAATCGTCATACGCAATAATAATAGAAAGTGACGCTTTCACCGCTAATATGTCAAAACAGCTCAATTCAAATCCCGCCCCCGCCGCCATTGTCGCGCCCCTCGGACTTCTGGCTGGTTTTACCTATCCCATTCGTGCTTTCTCGCTGCTTTGGCAAACTCCCAAGCTGTGGAGTTATGTATTAGTTCCCGTGGTGCTAAATTTTATAATTGGTATCGGTCTTTATTTAAGCTTGCTATTTCCCAGTTTGGCAGGCATAGATGTTTTGGTTGCCGATTTGTCCGTCCGATTTAATGCTTTAATTGCGAGTTGGCCAGCTTGGCTGAGCTTTCTTGGCACGTTAACCGTCGCTTTCGGATGGCTGCTGCGCGTACTCCTAGTGTCAGGACTTTTGCTGATCATCGGGTTTTTGTTAGTGCAGTTTGGCGTGATTTTGGGTTCGCCCTGGTACGGCAAACTTTCGGAACAATTGGAACTTCTGCGGAACGGTCAATTGCCCGCAGAAGCACCGATGAATGGGGCGAGTATTTTTCGGGATATTCAAAGGGCGATCGCCTTTGAACTGCGAAAAATACAAATTTTGTTGAGCATCGGCTTACCCCTGCTGCTGCTAAATTTTCTCCCTGGCGCCGGCTCTATTCTTAGCAGTTTGGGTGGCGTAGCTTTGGGCGCGACTATTGTTTGTTTAGACTTTTTAGATGCACCTTTGGAGAGGCGGCGGCGGCCTTTTCAGGAGAAGTTGGAGATAATTTGGGCTAGTTTGCCGGCCAGCGGGAGTTTTGGTTTGGTTTGTTTGGGTTTGGTGAGCATTCCGCTGTTGAATCTGTTGGCGATTCCGCTGTGCGTGACGGCGGGAACTTTGTTTTTTTGCGATCGCGTTTGGCCGGCCCGCTTTGCTCCCGAAGAAACTCATAGCGATCGCAAAACTGACATGACAAACTAAAAACTAGGGAGATGCTTCTACTTTCTACCGAATCCCTTCTTCCTTCGGCTGACTCTGGGAACTAGCAATTAGAAACGGGCTTAAAAGCAGCCAACTAACGAAAAAGAATGAAGCTGTAAATAGCTGCACAATATCGATCGCCGACAAATATCCATCAGATAATAGTGCAATACTTCTATCTGTCAACCCGAATATCCAAGAGAGAATTCCAAACAGCCAAATGCCTTTTTGGAACATGAGCACGAATGCTGAGACTTCGGAGTTTTGCTGATTATTCATTGATTTAGCCCTTATTGGCGAAGAATCTGATTAACCGGGGCACCCCAAGGGCTTAAGGATTTTTGGTGTCTCCTCAGATTCCCTTTGTTCTCTCTATGTTAAGAAATGTTTCCAAATATTGCAACGCGGCCCGGGAGGTATTCGCGCATCTATCTCAAGAGGTAGTCGCAGCGCTGACAAAGAGTTATATTTGCTACACTTTGGCAGCTTGCTGCAAGATTTTGCCGAGTTTTTGAGGGATAAATTGCTGGGCACGGGTAGCGGCGGGTACTCTTGGCACCGCGCCTACAAAAAAAAGATTGTATTTTATATTGAAATATGTCATACTACATACTGATCGTGTCCGGTTAAAAAATGATAATTAAGTTTGTAGCGAGGACGAAGAGTCCTCAGAGCCCTAAAAGCCACAGGACAAACAATTTGACGATCGGTATCAACCGGACTTGATGTGAGTTCAGCATAAATAACATCTAACAATGGCACGCTTAAATCAAATTATCGCGATGGCTACGCCCCGGCTTACGCCTACGAAAAAGGCATCAAAAGCCGATCGATCCAAGAACTAGCAGAAGCCCAAAAAGCGCTCCAAAAACCCGCTGTGCTTTCTGGAATCTCCCGCACTTACCGTCCCAAAGACTCTGAAGGCGAACAACTGCCGCCAGAGTCCAAAAAAGTTGAAGTCAAAGCCGAAGAGATTATCCGCAAAACCACTGAAGTTTTGACCAAACTCTTCGACATAACCGCAACCAAAGATTGGACAAATTGTAGCGCCCGCGCCGACGTAACTGTAGACGGAAACCTGCTTTTGAGCCAAGTACCCGTCAGCTATTTGCTATTCATTGAAAAGCAATTAGCAGATTTGCAAGCATTCATCAAAAAACTTCCAGTCTTAGATGCTTCCGAGACTTGGAACTTCGATGCTTCGGCCGACTGCTGGTCAACAGAACCGGTGCAAACTCTCAAGACTTTTAAAACTCCGCGCAATCACGTTAAAGCTGAAGCTACCGAACACCATCCGGCTCAAGTCGATGTCTATTACGAAGATATTACGATCGGCTACTGGCGCACTGTCAAGTTTTCTGGAGCTTTACCAGCGCAGCGGATCAATGAGTTGCTGCAAAGGGTGGAAATCTTGCAGCAGGCTGTTATGTTCGCCCGCGAAGAAGCTAATAATTCTGCAGTTGAGGAACAGAAAGTGGGAGAGCGAATTTTTCAATTTATTTTTCGCTAATTGCTTGCTTTTTAGATAGTTATGGTTTAAGATATAAACAGAGTACAAGTTCAATCTAAAACTTAAACTTAAACCGTACAAACGTGACAGTGCAGGTTCGACTCCTGTCCCTTTAATTCAAAATAAGGGCTAGCCCAATTGGTAGAGACCGCGTTGCGTACAAATTCAATAGCAAGTTATTACTCGAAACTCAGCATTCACCGCCGATCGCTAAAACGAGTGTCAGGAACAATCACATCATCGATGTTGCTGGTTCAACTCCAGCCTCCTCAACCAAACGCTGGGGAGTAGCTCAATCGGTAGAGCGCGATGCTATTAATCTTAAATCCTTGACTTAAATGTGATAGCGTGTGCAAATGGGCGGTAAATAAAAACCCAGTAGTAAGGTCAGAACTACTGGGTTTTATGCTAAGAATTGAATAAATCCGTTAAATCCGTCAGTTTTGGACGGATCTATGCCGATGATTTACTGCATAAATCCTCAATGCGAACAACGCGAAAACCCTGCTGCTGCTCAAAATTGTCAGGCTTGCGGTACGGCTTTGTTAATTGCCGATCGCTACCGTATCCTTAAACCAGTGCGATCGCCCAATCCCGCACGCCCCACAGACATCTTTGAAGTCGAAGATTTGGGAACAGGGGAAAACGAATGGGGAACTGTCAAAGTTTTAAAAGTCTTGAAACACACCCACAATCCCGACTCAGTTCGCTTGTTCCAGCAAGAAGCACGAGTTTTGATTTGGCTAGCGGGAAGGGGCTCAGTTCCCCAAGTCGAACCTGATGGTTATTTCCCAATTAAACTCCCCAATAACTCCCAGAAATTGTCTTGTTTGGTGATGGAAAAAATTAGCGGAGAAAACTTGGCAGAGTTCTTAACTAAAAACCAGTACGTTTCTCAAGAATTAGCCCTTAATTGGCTCCAACAAATGCTTCATATTTTGCATAAAATCCACAAATATCATTTAGTGCATCGGGATATTAAGCCATCGAACCTGATGCTTGCAGCCAATGGGAAATTGAGATTAATTGACTTTGGGGCCGCAACAGAAGCGGGGATTGATACAACGCCCGTAGGTTCTGCGGGATATTGCGCGCCGGAACAAGTTGCAGGTAAAGCTGAAGCGCGATCGGACTTTTTCGCCCTGGGGCGTACTTTTGTACATTTATTAACTGGTCTACAGCCGATCGACTTTCCCGTCACTGCAAAAACTGGTAAAATTAATTGGAGGAACCAGGCTGTAGGTGTTGACCAGTTGTTGGTAAGCTCGATCGACGAATTGATGGAACCGATACCAGAAAACCGACCTGAAAATACCCAAGTTATTTTAGAAAAACTTAAAAATATAGACCTTTTGATTACCGGCGCAGAACCGAAGTAACAATCACCGTGATAGTGGCACTAGCAATCAGAGTAAAAGCAAGCTGTACAACCCACTGAGTCGCTTGCTGGTAGTTGGAAAATCGATCGTTGAACTTCTCGACATCAGTCGCTAGGTTGTCTACACGGGTTGATAGGTTGTCTACACGGGTTGATAGAGTATCAACACGGCTTGATAGGCCGTCTAATTTTTCGATTACATCTGTCAGTGTTGGTTCGGTGGCTGGTGTGGCAATCATCTCTGGTTTCTCTACTCAATAATTCTATGATATCAGATCGGAATTGCCGATCAAAAAAAAAACTTCATAGCGATCGCCCCCAATCAATAAATTTGTTCCAACCGACGAAAATCCCGCTCAACTTCCGCCCACAAAGCCCGATTGTGAGGGTCAGTTTTCACAGCCTTTTTCAAATAAATTCTCGCCTTATCAACCTGTTTTTCCCCGATCAAATGCCGTCCCCAGCGCTGATAGGCGATCGCCTGCCACTGGCGCACCTCTGGATCTTCGGGAACCCGCTGCGCCAAACCCTCAATCAAGGCGATCGCCCTCGGGAACCTCTGATATTTCAGCAATTGTTGCAGCTCAAAATAAGCATCTTTCTTTAACTTTTCTTCCGCCGCCGATAAATCTGCCTTAGATTGAGCCGACGGCTCTTTTCGAGTTACATTAACTGCCTGCGGTTGAGCTTTCACCGCCCGATCCGGCTGTGTCGAAGTAGGCGACACAGTTGAATTAGCAACTTTCGATTCCGCAACATCGGGGGGGGTAATATTCACCAGGAACTTATAAGCCTCAGTAATAGCAATAAACTTATTCTTAGCCTGTTCGTTTCCCGGATTCACATCGGGGTGATACTGTCTGGCTAATTGCCGATAACAAGCCTTAACTTGCGATAAACTCGCACCAGACCTCAGTCCTAACTGTCGGTAATAATCTGCAATATCCATTTAGTATGAATGAGCGTTGATAATACCATTAAATATGGCAGAATCCTTAAATGTAAAGATTCTGCCAAAATTTACTGCTTTCCTAGGTTGTAGTGCGAGGGTTGCCCGCACTACGGTCGCGAAAAAATAACTTACGGACGATCTTCGACCACTCTGTCAATCAAGCCGTATTCCTTGGCTTCCTCAGCGGACATGAAATAGTCGCGATCCATGTCTTTCTCGATTTTCTCGATCGGCTTTCCGGTATTGCTAGCGTAGATACCATTGAGTTGGTGGCGCAGTCGCAGAATCTCTTTCGCCTCAATCTGAATATCTGTTGCTTGTCCCCGCGCGCCCCCAGAAGGTTGGTGAATCATAATTCGCGAGTGAGGCAAAGCTAACCGTTTTCCCTTCGTACCCGCAGCTAGCAGGAAAGAACCCATCGAAGCAGCCAAGCCCACACAAATCGTCACCACGTCCGATTTAATGTGCTGCATGGTATCAAAAATAGCCATCCCTGCCGACACCATTCCGCCTGGGGAATTGATGTACAAAATGATATCCTTACCTGAATCTTCCGAATCGAGATAGAGCATCACAGCGATGATTTGATTGGCAATTTCATCGTCAATGTCTTTGCCCAAAAATATAATCCGTTCCCGGTAAAGGCGATCGTAGATATTAATCCACTGAGTATCATAACCCCCCGGCATTTTGTAGGGAACTTTTGGCACACCTATAGGCATAATTCGGAACTCCGTTTAGTTGGTAATTGGTAATCGGGCATCGGGCATCGGCCAAACAGGGCATTGGGCATTGGGCATCGGGCATTGGGAGTTGGGCATTGGGCATTGGGCATTGGGCATTGGGCATCGGGGATTGGGAATTGGTAATTGTTAGTCATTAAAAGAATATTGAATAACTAATCAGGGTAGAAACTACTAGCCATTAACCTTTAATTGCTACTCATGTCCAATTCCCAATTCCCTATTTCCAATTCTCAATTCCCTATTTCCTATTCTCAATGCCCCATTCCCAATGCCCAATTCCCTATTAAATAACTGCCGCAGGAAGGGCTTTCGCCAATTCTTCGGAACTTTCAAGAACGCGATCGATCAAACCGTATTCTTTAGCTTCATAGGGCGTCAGGTACAGCAACCGATCCATATCTTTAGTAATCTTGTCGATCGGCTGACCCGTACAGCTTGCAAAAATATCAAGCATTGTCGCTTTATTTGCCAGCACTTCCTTAGCCCGAATTTGAATGTCACTGGCTTGACCGCGCGTGTAAGCCTTGGGTTGGTGCAGCACAATCGAAGCGTGGGGTAAACTAGCCCGGAAGCCCTTTGTACCAGCCGCTAACAGCATCGCAGACATCCCCATTGCCGAACCGAGGCAAATAGTATGGACGGGCGGCTTAATGTACCTGATCGTGTCGCAGATAGCGAAGGCTTCCGTTTCAAAGCCCACGGGTTCGCCGCTGTAACCAGAAGTGCCGGTCGAGTTGATATAGATTTTGATCGGCTTATCGGGGTCTTCGTACTGCAAGAACAGCAGTTCAGCAATAATCAGTTCTGTTACCGCAGGCACCAGAGGCATACCCAGATAAACGATCCGCTCCTTCAGCAACAGGGATGGCAAATCGGGAGGCGGCGTCCGAGAGTTGCCTTCCCCGTAGTATTGCGATTGCACAGCTTTAATTGGTGTGTTCATAAACCGAAATGTTGCCTGAACTGATGGAGCTATTCTTAAAGAAATAGTAACGCAATCTTTAGGTATCCCGCATGAAAGTTAGTCTGCTCCCGGTTTTAAACGACCCTAACCTTGATGCTGCCGCGCCCTCGACCCAGCGCCAGCTAGCGATTTCGGTGTCTGCGACGGCAAGCTCGATCGACTCCAGCGTCCCCTTAAACCTGTGCCTGATTCTCGATCACAGCGGCTCGATGGGCGGACGCCCCTTGGAAACCGTCAAACAAGCCGCCGGACGTTTGCTCGATCGCCTGAAGCCTGGGGATCGCTTTTGCGCGGTGGCTTTCGACCACAAAGCAAAAGTCCTCGTCCCCAATCAAATTGTCGGAGACCCTGCTAACATTAAACGGCAAATTGAGCAATTGCGTCCGGCCGGCGGCACAGCAATTGATGAGGGCATTAAGTTAGGTATTGAAGAGTTGGGTAAAGGCAAAAAAGAAGCGATATCTCAGGCGTTTCTGCTGACTGACGGCGAAAATGAACACGGCGACAACAACCGCTGTTTGAAGTTGGCTAAACTGGCGGCCGACTACAACATGACTTTAAATTCTCTGGGATTTGGCGATAATTGGAACCAGGATATTTTGGAAAAGATTGCTGATGCCGGCGGCGGTGCTCTGGCTCACATTCAGCGTCCTGAAGATGCGGTTGAGGAGTTTGGCAAGTTGTTTACTCGCATCCAAGGTGTAGGTTTGACTAATGCTTATTTGCTATTTTCGCTGATGCCCAAAGTGCGGTTAGCCGAACTCAAACCGATCGCCCAAGTTGCTCCTGATACGATCGAATTACCGGTACAGCAAGAGGGCGATCGGTTTATGGTGCGTTTGGGAGATTTAATGAAGGATGTAGAGCGAGTAGTTTTGGCTAATATTTATATTGGACAGTTACCCGAAGGTACGCAGGCGATCGGGCAATTGCAAATTCGCTACGACGATCCGAGTGTGGGCGAAGGTTTGCTCTCCGATCCCGTTGCAGTTTCCGCTAATGTCCTGAAAGTTTATCAGCCAGCACTTAACCCGACTGTGCAGCAGCACATTTTAGCTTTGGCTAAGTACCGCCAAACTCAATTAGCAGAAACCAGATTGCAACAGGGCGATCGGGCCGGTGCCGCCACCATGCTGCAAACAGCGGCTAAAACTGCTCTGCAAATGGGCGATAAAAGTGCCGCAACTGTGCTGCAAACTTCTGCTACTCGCTTGCAGTCTGGTGAACAATTGAGTGAGAGCGATCGCAAGAAAACTCGCATTGCTTCTAAAACTATTTTGAAGTAATCTCATGGTTTGTAGTAAGGAATTTAGTCCTGAAGTCCTCACTACAAACCAGGCAATATCTGTATTAGATATTATGAAATCCCTCAATAACTTTAAATGAAAATACAGCAAATTGTCATTGCCGGAATCATCGGTTGCTGGGGTTTATTCCCTGTGAATGTTTCAGCACAATCCCCACAAATAGTAATTGTTCAAAATGCCGCTGAAGACTTATTTAACAGCGGTTTAGCCAAGTCAGAGGCGGGAGACATTCCAGGGGCGATCGCCGATTACACCGCAGCCATCCGCCTCAACCCCAACTACGCCAAAGCCTACAACAAACGTGGCATCATCCGCGGCCGCAACCTCAAAGATTACCCAGCCGCTAAAGCAGATTTCGATCGCGCAATTGAAATCAACCCCAACTACGGCGATGCTTACTACAACCGCGCCCGAGTCCGCGAATTCTTAAAAGACAAACCGGGTGCGATCGCCGATTATCAAAAAGCCGCCGAACTCTATCAAAAAGACGGCAATACAAACGATTATCAAGATGCCCTCAAACATCTGCAAATACTGCAAAAATAAATTTATTGTGCAAACATAGTATAATACTCTTCCATCTGCGTTCATCCGCGTTCATCCGCTCCCATCTGCGGTAAAAAATTCCCAATCCACTATCCAAAAAATGCCCGCAACCTCCACCATCACCGTCACCGTACCAGCCACAACCGCCAACTTAGGCCCCGGATTCGACTGCATCGGCGCTGCTTTAAGCCTCTACAACTCCTTCCAATTCTCCCAACTCGAACCCTCAGCAACCGAGAAACTAAAAATTACCGTTACGGGCTCAGAAGCCGCTAAAGTCAAGATAGATGAAAGCAATCTGGCCTATGTAGCATTTGTCACCTTGTACGATCGCCTCAAACAATCGCCGCCGCCCGTCGCCATACATATAGATATGCAAGTGCCCCTTGCTAGAGGTTTGGGAAGTTCCGCCACAGCTATTGTCGGCGGGTTAATCGGTGCAAATGAATTAGCTGGAAAGCCTTTGAGTCAGGTGGAAGTGATGCAATTGGCGATCGAACTTGAAGGACATCCCGACAACGTTGTCCCCGCTTTACTCGGAGGTTGTCGCCTCGCTGCTAGCGATGCACCCCCCCAACCCCCCCTTAGTAAGGGGGGGCTAAGAGAACAATTCCCCCTTAGCGAAGCGGGGCTAAGAGAATCACCCCCCCTTAGCAAGGGGGGGCCGGGGG
>JAUBOH010000236.1:6054-10063 GCA_036700145.1 Microcoleus occultus BM001215366 | reverse complement strand
GTGAGGACTTTAGTCCGCAGAAAAAGAAGGACTAAAGTCCTCACTACGAACCAACCGTTAATTTTTCTGCGGGCACTTCGGATGAATCCCCCCCTGCAAACAAATGTAAGCAATTTGAGTTTGATCTAAATTCTTAGCTTCCCCAAAATTAACTCCTTGGAATCGACCCGATTTACTATCAGCAGGACTTTGAATAAATTGCTCCGAAGCGGCCTTCCCCAGAAACACAGCCCCTTTAAAATTCGCTCCCGCTAAATTCGCCCCCCTAAAATCAACCGAACTCACGTCCGCATTCTGCAAATTAGCATCTTGCAACCGAGCATCTTTTAAATTCGCGTTGGCGAGTTTAGTCGAACTCAAATCGACATTTTGTAAATTCGCGCCGCTCAAATCCGCACCGGACAAATCAGCACCTTGCCATTCCGATTTAGACAAATTTGTCAATGACAACTGAGTGCCTTGAGCCTTCACTTTGCCTAAGCGCGCACCTGATAAATCGGCTCCAGAAAAATTCGCACTTCCGATATCTGCACCAGTAAAAGTTGCATCTTTTAACATTGCTTGCTGCAAAGAAGCCCCAATTAAAAGAGCACTGCTAAAATTAGCTGCATTCAAATTTCCGCTTGACAAATTAGCTTTGTTTAGGACAGCGCGCACAAAAGTAGTGCGGTTCATTACAGCACTGTTCAAAGATGCCCCTGTCAAGTTTGCTCCTTCAAAATTAGCGGCGCTCAAGTCAGAAATCCAATCGTCAAATGTACCCGGACGCCTGTCTTCGCCGGTGCCGTAAAAGCGAGTTCCCTGCAAGCTGGCATTGGTTAAATTGGTGTTTCTCAGCTTAATTCCCGACAAGTCAACTTTGTCTAATACTAAAGTAAACTGACCCGGGCCGGCAGGACTTTGACCTAAATCCGTGCGGCTCAAATCCGCACCGTTGAGCTGGCTGCTATACACTGTGAGAATTTTGCCGATCGCCCTTTGTACCGTTCGCTGGCGGGCGGCCGCTAACTCGCGTTCGGAGGCCTTCCCCCCGTAGCGCAGGGATTCGATGTCGCTGCTGAGGGCTTGGTTCAACCGCTGTAAGTCAGGCAAAGATGAAGGCCCGGTACTGACTAAAGCTTGCTGGATCGCGTCCAGCATGGGGCGGCTGTCTTCTTGGGCGAGCAAATCTGCTAGCAGGGGTACGGCGCGGGAGTCTTCCACCGCCCCCAAAGCCAAAATGGCCGATCGCCTCCCCGATGCCCCGTTCGGCGAAGTCGGAGACAATTTGCTGACTAAAGCGACAAATAATTCGTCGTTCCGCTGCCGGGAATCTCGCATATTTGCTTGATTTTGAGTGTAGACGAGAGTGCCGACAAACAAAGTTAAAATCAATCCCGCGCTGCCAATTGTAACTATCACTAAAGTTGTGCCTGGGTGTTGGCGCATCCAATTCCACAAACTGGGATTTTTTTTCACGTCAGTTTCGGGAGTCAAAACCAAAGCCGCAATCTGCGCGTCTTCCTCTGTCCATTCTTGAGTCTGAACAGGATTTGCAGATTGTTGGCTCGATCGAGCATTGACGACCAAAGTATTCGCGAGTCGATCGTGTCCAGTTTGCCGTTTGTAGCGAAACGCAAAAGCCCCGTCTGCGAGCACTGCCAAGCCGCCCAGCCCCCCTAAAATGATTAAATCCGGAAACGCACCCGATAAGCGCCAAATGCCGTAAGCGACGCCCAGAGGCACTCCCCAGCGCCCCAAACTTTCGCGAATTAGCACTCGCCGAAAACCCGGAGGAATACCCGACGCTGTAACAACTTTGACACCGAACCAGCGTTTCGGGAGAGTTTGACCGGTTCTGGCGAGCAAAAACAGTTGCCACAGCGCTAAAGCGGACGGTGCCAGCAGCGCCCCCGACCAGAATAGATTAGTTAGGGGTGCGACTCTGGGGTTGCGATCGCGCACGGGTATGCCCAAAGTACGGGCGACAGTTTCAGATGCTGCTGCGATTGAGGGATTGAGCGGCACGGTTTGAGCTTCCTTGTTAACCCATGCCCCGATACTGAAGGGAACGAGGGTGCCCGCGGCTATTAATGAAATTTCAACGGCCCAAGCGCCACACCTGCGAAC
Organism: Microcoleus occultus BM001215366; assembly: GCA_036700145.1. GTDB lineage: Bacteria > Cyanobacteriota > Cyanobacteriia > Cyanobacteriales > Microcoleaceae > Microcoleus. The sequence goes on along the minus strand of JAUBOH010000236.1, from coordinate 7,954 downwards.
CAGCAGTGGCATTTGCTGGGATTGTGTCTGCCAAGACGGATCGGGTTGATTAATACCACCGGGTGCGGTTGGGCTAGCCATATTTAGAATTTCCTATTATTAGTCGTTAGTGTTGGAGGAATCAGGAGAAATTGCCAATTTATACGCTATGTAGATTAGCACTCCGAGAACGGCAAGAGTCATCAGCGCTGAAATTAGCTGTACGATGCTATTGAAGACTGTCAGGACAATTATCGCTCCGACGGCAAAGACTGCCACCTGCCCGGGTTTGGGCAGTCTTTGAAACTTATCCAGAAATTGATTGTAGAAGGTTCCGACGGCCTGATAACTATCTGAATTTTGTTGAATGAGTGTCGATCGCTCTAGTTTAGCTTTTAGTTCTCCGATCGCCTGCTGCCAATTGAAGTTATTTTGAGGATTCATAAAAAAATTGGGAGTTAGTTTAGCTGTACATCGCTCATTTTAGGGCGGTCACATTAATAACAGTCACATTAGCGTGTTCCCAAGCGCTAATTATCCTCTACCGTCAAAGAAGTAGAACCGGACGGCATTGTGTTCGGATAAATAAGGATAAAAATGAAGATATGCTATCCGTGCGATCGCCCCAGACTGCGCTTTGGCTCGATCGTGACCCTAGCCTTGGCAATGATTTTAGCGCCTGCCGGAGCCCTTCGGAGCCAACCGCTGCAAATTGCTCCGGGATTTCGTGAACCGCTGAGCGTTTCTGGAGTCTCCGGCGGCCCGAACAATAGCGGCGACTGCGGTTTTGTAGCCCAAGGGCCGAACCACGTCATCGAAGTAACGCAGGATTTACCTTACTGGCGAATTGCGGTACAAACCGCTGGAGCTCCGAGTTTGATGATTCAGGGGCCGAGGGGGCGTTTCTGCGTGCTGCCGGCGAATGCTGCTGCGGGGAATGTCGAATTTTCCGGTTATGGGGACAAAGGGACTTATGTGATCTTTGTGGGCGATCGGGCTCAAGGTCAACACCCCTACTCTCTCTCCATCACCCAACAGCGAAACTAAAGCCATCAACACCAAGTCCGGTTAAAAAATTATAGGTTTGTAGTGAGGACTTTAGTCCTCAAAGTGCGATTTGTTCTCTAACCCACTTGCGAAACAATCTCAGAGTTTGACTCGTGCCCGCTGTTTGGCTTTGTTCGCAATATTGAGAAATAGCTTCAATAATTCGCAGATTGGGAAATGTCGGACTAATTTTCGAGTCAACATATTTCCCATCTTCAAGCACATTAATCTGAAGCTTGTTATTTTCATAGCGCCAAATTTCCGGTACTCCCAGAGCTTCGTAAGCATCCAGTTGAGTCTTGGAAGTTAGATCGACTTCAATGGCTAAGTCAGGAGGCGGATCTACAGTCAAATCTATGCGCTTTTTACCAATCATTAAAGCGTAATTCTGGATGTAAAAACAGTTGTCAGGTTCAATTCCTTGTAACATACTTTTTCGCTTGAAAGTTGTCGAACCAAAACATTCTCGATCGATTTCAAGTTCTTCGAGTAGTATTTTGACCATATCCCCAAGGATTTCTTTATTAAATTCGTGTTCTGGTAGTGGCATCCTAATCTCCAAAGTTCCTTGACTGTAAGCTATTCTAGAGGCACGGTGTTCTCCCAACTCTTCTAAAATTGCTTCAAATTCCTGCCAGTTGACATCATGGAACAGCACTCTATGTCCAGGCGGTACAATGATTTGTCTTAATTGCAGAGTTACCATTTCAACCTCCGATTTATTTAACTTTATGATAACTTGTCTGTATTGGGAATTGGGAATTGGGAATTGGGAATTGGGCATCGGGCATCGGGAATTGGGCATTGTTGACTGTTACAAATAACCAATAACCAATAACCAATAACCAATAACCAATAACCAATAACCAATAAC
>JAUBOH010000236.1:0-5954 GCA_036700145.1 Microcoleus occultus BM001215366 | reverse complement strand
AATAACCAATAACCAATAACCAATAACCAATAACCAATAACCAATAACCAATAACTATTCAACTATTTTTTGCTGCTTGTAAAGTTCCTTAAACTTGCGCTGCTGCTCGTTGTGGTCTACGATCGGATCGGGATAAGGAAGAAGTCGGCGTTCTAAAGGCGAAATATTTCCAGTTAGCAAATGTTTAGTATCAACTCGGCGCAATTCTGGAACCCAGTGCCGAATATATTCCCCTTCCGGGTCAAATTTCTGAGCTTGACTGGCGGGATTGAATATTCGCAAAGGTTTCGGGTCCATGCCGCTCGATGCGCTCCATTGCCAGCCGCCGTTGTTAGCAGAAAGGTCGCCATCAATCAATTTTTGCATGAAGTATTTTTCCCCCCACTGCCAGTTAATAATTAAGTCTTTGGTGAGGAAACTAGCGACTATCATGCGGCAGCGATTGTGCATCCAACCAATCTGATTTAACTGCCGCATTGCCGCATCTACAATCGGATAGCCAGTTTTGCCCCTGCACCATGCTTGAAAGAGTTTTTCATCGTTTTCCCAAGGAAAGTCTTTGAATGCTTGACGGTAGGGGCCGTCTGCTAATTCTGGGAAGTTATACATGGCGTGTTGGTAAAATTCCCGCCACGCTATTTCCTGTTGCCAAGTTCGGATGTTTGTAGACGCTTCTTCGCTGCGGCAAGTGTCCATTACTATCTGGGTAGCTTGCCAAACAGTGCGGATGCCAATTGCACCAAATTTGAGGGCGGCGCTGAGTTGGGATGTGCCGTTAATTGCGGGAAAATTGCGCTGTTCTTGATATTGGTAAATTGTGCGATCGCAAAATTCATCTAACTTTGCTCGCGCTGCATCTTCTCCGGGCTCTATTACTAATGAATTTTCCCAAATAAATCCCAAACTCAACGCAGTTGGCACTGTTTCAATTGCGCCTGCTTGGTTGGCGAGTTCTTGTTCTTCTGCGGTTAATCCGCTCATTAATTCCAGATAAGTTATCGGCAGTGTCTCTACGGGTTGGGCTTTGGGTTTACTGTTCCAGTTTTTCCAAAAAGGCGTATAAACTGTGTAGGGTTGTCCTGTACCGCTGCGAATTTCGTCCGGGGCGTGCAGGATTTGATCCCAGAAATTTTGAACTTGAATTCCTGCTTGTTGGAGGGCGTTTGATACACTTATATCGCGCTCTTTTGCATAGGGTTCTACATCCCAGTTCCAAAATACTGCTTTAGCATCGATCGCTGTTGCTAATTTCGGTATTCCTAGACTCGGGTCATCTTGAATTATCAGCAATTGGCTGCCGGCTTCGCTGTAACGCGAGGAGAGTTTTTGCAAGCAACCTATCATGTAGGTGACTCTGGCTGGCGCTACGTCATATCGATCGAGAATGTTGCGATCGAGACAAAAAATACCGACTACTTTCGAGCTTTGCTGGCGCGCTGCTGCTAGTCCGATGTTATCACAAATACGCAAGTCTCGGCGGTGCCAAAATAAAATTAGATCAGACATTCGATTTTAGATTTTAGATTTTAGATTTTAGATTTTACAGTTTTGGACACACACGGGGTCAAAAACCCGGTTTCTAAGTTAATATTTATCAGTGTGATGCACGATTTTTCTCAGAAACCGGTTTTTTTTTCGTAAGTCCTATTTAAGTCAAAAATGGACGCGCCAAGAAAAAGCTAGAAATTGATTTCGCGTCTATTGGTTCGCCAGCTAAGATAGCTTTTTCCAATTCTTCTGGAGTGAATAAAACTGTCTCCATGTCTTCATCATCGTCTTGTGCTGGTGGCTTTTCCAGTTTTTCCAAATCTTGCGCTAAAAAAGCATAAATGATTTCATCGGAATAACCGGGGGCGAGCATAAATTGCCCTAATTTCTGCCATTTTCCGGCGCGATATCCGGTTTCTTCTTCGATTTCGCGTTTGATAGTTTCGGCGGGGTTTTCATTGATTTCGATCGTTCCGGCGGGAAATTCTAAAATCCGCCCTTTGGCGGCGAAGCGGTATTGTCTCACCAAGACGAGTTTACCTTCGGGGGTGACGGGAACCGCAAGTGCTCCGCCTGGGTGGCGAATACATTCCCAGTCGCCTTCGGAACCGTTGGGAAGCCGGAGACTAGCTACGTCAAAGTTAAATTTGCGCCCTTGGTAAAATAGGCGCTGTTTGAGGAGTTGGGGTAGTTCTTGACCGATCGACATAAGCGAGAAGCGAATAATGTTTGATTGCACCGATTTAAGACATGATATCAAATCTAGCTGCATCAAACATGATTCGCTTTTTTGGGAATTGCGAATTGGGAATTGCGAATTGGGAAGTTTAGATGAGTTTTATGCCTGTTCTACACTATAATTTTTTGCACTCCCGAACAGTTTACCATTTCCAGAAGTTGGGCGATCGCACTTTTCGTCACTGGATGCACCCAATCCGGGGCAATTTCTGCTAAAGGTACTAACACAAATGCTCTTTCGGTCATCCGGGGATGAGGTAAAGTCAGTGTCGGAGTTTCTAGGATTAAATCATCATACAGCAGCAAATCTAGGTCTAGGGTTCGCGGCCCCCATTTTTCTCGGCGAATCCGATTAAATTTTGTTTCAATTTCTAATAAAGTGATCAGCAATTGTTCTGGTTTGAGTGTAACTTCTAGGATTGCACAGGCGTTGATGTAATCGGGTTGCGGCGGCCCGACGGGGGCGGTTTTATACCAGCTAGAATGAGATTTTACGGCGATTTCTGGGGTGCTGTTGAGGGTGGCGATCGCGCTTTTGAGAATTGTGAGGGAGTCGCCTAGGTTGCTACCGAGGGCGATCGCGCATTTTGTTAATTTCATTGGGAATTGGGAATTGGGAATTGGGAAGAAGGAAGAGTAACGCGGGGGCGGGTTGATCGATGTCCTTTGCTACTGACAAATATTTCGGGTAAAACCCGCCCGTACTAGCCTGATTTTTGGAAAAAATTGAACATACAGGACGCTTTTTTGGGAATATATCGTGACATAAAATATAATTTTAATTTTAGCTTAATTTAGTGTTAATTATTATTGATTATCATTGACAAATGTCAGTATTTAGTCTAAAAATTAATGAATTTGCACCGTCGCCTATTGTCTGCCGTCATTCTAGTAAGTATCAATTTTACAGCAAGTGTATCGATAGGCTTAGCAGAAACTAAAGAGCGTTATCTTACCATTGATTCGGACGGCAGTCAATCTTTTGCGGGTTTGGTGCAGCAGGCGGAAGATTTAGCCGCATTGTCGATCGCCCGCGAGTTTCAAGAAAATCCGGGATTGACAGAAGTGACGATCGTCATTACAGCCGATCGCAGCCGACAAAGAGTTCCGGTATTGCGATCTAGAGTATCGCGCAGCCAGTGGCAAAAAGATTCGAGAATCGAACAGTGGACTAGATATTTTGCCGATGCTAAATTGCTGCTGGGATTCAGAGACGGCAATATCTCACCTGCAAATTCAGGGCCTTCGCCCAGTCGATCGGCATCCACACAGAACGATCCGGGTTATCGAGATGATTGAAATATTGTTATTTGTTATTTGTTTTTCGTTATTCGTTATTTGTGACTACTGACAACAGTTAACAGTCAACAGTCAACAGTCAACAGTCAACAGTCAACAGTCAACAGTCAACAGACTAAGATTTAACTTGTTATTAACCCAAACATAATGTAGTTTTAATTAACCTTCAGGTTAACTTCCCTTAATTTAGCAGCGATAAAATCTCATAGAGAATCACCAGATTAGGGATGTTGGGTTGAAAAGGAATCTATGTCTAAAATAACTCGCCGACAACTGCTAATTTTCTTCGGTAGCAGTGCAGCTACCACTGTGCTTGCGCCTCAACTAACTAAAACACTGTTCGGCATCAATTCTACCTCGGCCGAAGCTGCTTTAAGTCCTCTATCTTTCACTCCGTTAAGACTACCTCATCCACTGCCAATTTATAAAGAATTGTCGAGCTTTATGCCGATCGCCCTCAACGGACAGGGTACGGTGATGGCGGCATCGGAAAATACGAGATTAACCAGCTACAGCGTGGTTGATGATGTGGTTGTACCGCCGGAATACGAACGGTACGTGATTCTCCGGTGGGGCGATCGAGTTTTTCCCGATCCGGCAGACTATTTCGGCTACAACAACGACTATACGGGCTTCGTAGGCATTCGCGGCAGCAATGACGACGGCTATCTCTGGGTTAACCACGAGTATGTATCCTTCCCGATGTCCAAAGTGGCGCCGGAAGCGCCGTCAGACATAGCATCGTTCCCGGCGACCGATCGCGCCGTCCTCGGTCTAGACTTATCCGTAAAAAATCGGGCTACCCTAGGCGAATTCCTGTACAATCTCGGTGGTTCGATCGTCCGCATCACCAAACAATCTGACGGCAAATTTGGGGCGATCGCCCGCGATCCACTCAACAGGCGCATTCACGGACTTTCCGGCCTCGGAATCAACAGCCAACGTACCGACACATACAAAACAGTCACCTCCTGGGGAACCAGACAAGGCGACGACAAATATCTTACAGCCACGGGCCCGGCATCTACCCAAGTCTTCGCGAGCGTCAACAGCGACGGGCTGGGAAACCGGATCATCGGTACAGCCTACAACTGTTCCGGCTGTACAACCCCGTGGGGCACAATCCTCTCCGCCGAAGAAAACTTCCAAGGTAGCGAACTATTCTTCGTGGGAGTTCAAGAAAACGTCAAACCCAACGGCGGCCAAACCACCTACGCCAAGGGCACTACGGGCGAGGAATTCGGCTTAGTCGGCGAAAAATACGGCTGGATGGTAGAAGTCGATCTCCAAGACCCGAATTTCCGCCCCCGCAAACACACCGCTTTGGGCCGTTTCCGCCACGAAAACGTCGCGCTTCGCGCCGAAGCAGGCCGCAAATTAGTAGTGTACATGGGGGACGATCGGCGCGGCGGACACACCTGGAAATTTGTCAGCAACGGTAATGTCACCAATCCCGCAGATAAAACCAACAGCCGCTTGTTTGAAGACGGCACTTTATACGTCGCCCAATTCAACCGTAACGGTGCGGGAAGATGGCTGCCACTAACATTAAATAGCCAAACCAATCCGGTAAGTCCCAAAAAAATGGGCGAAGCCGAATTAGCAAGTTTTGGCAAAGCTCAAAGAGATGCCGCTACTCGCCTGCCAAAACGTGCAGGAATTGCCGGTCAAACAGAAGACGGCGGTTCTTTTGTGGCGGATACAACTAATGAAGCAACAGCACTTCCCGGCTACAGAAATAAAACTCTTGCTAATTTCTATACCAGCCAAGGTGCGGTTTTAGTTGATGCTTTCTTAGCTGCTAATTTAATTGGCGGCACTCCGACGGCGCGACCGGAAGATTTGGAAGTTAATCCTACTACTAAAGAAGTTTTCATTGCTTATACTGACGGCGCGCCCGGAAGCGACGGCTATCCAGATTCTCGGATTTTTAATGTTGCGAAATACACTGCCGCCCTCAACAGCGGTCAGCAATCGGGAGGACTGTACAAAATAATTGAAGACAGTTCCGACGGTGCGGGTTTGACATTCCGCTGGCAGCGTTTGGCTCAAGGTGGAGAGGCCGGTGCGGTAGCTGGGGCGGGATTTGCTAGTGTAGACAATTTGGATTTTGACACTCAAGGCAATATTTGGGGCGTCACTGATATGTCTACTAGCACGCACAATGGTTTTGATGTGGGTGCGAGTGCAAAACAGAATCCCATCGACCACAAGAGAACTGGAAACGTGTCAGAGTTTACTGGTGTTTTCGGCAACAATTGGCTGTTTTACATTCCCACTTCCGGCCCGAATGCAGGAACGGTAATTCCGTTTGCTTACGGGCCCAATCGGTGCGAAATGACGGGGCCGACTTTTATCGGAGATACGCTGTTGCTTTCGGTGCAGCATCCGGGGGAAGATTGCCCGATCGATGACGGTACTGTACTCAG
>JAUBOH010000235.1:0-10063 GCA_036700145.1 Microcoleus occultus BM001215366 | reverse complement strand
GCGTCCCTACCCATTAATTGTAGGGACGCGCGGGACTCGCGGTGTCCTCCGTTTATATCATTCCGAAGAAGAGAGGATTTGATATCAAATAGGATTGCTATATCAAATTATAGCAATCCGTAGAGGTAAATAATAATTAGACAAATTTAACATCTAACTAAAGGTAGATTAATTTTAGATTAATTTAAAAAAATTACCGAGATCGCAACACAAAAACCCAGGCATGAAACAGCTAATCAGAAATTGCTAATTGCGAGATTGCATAGCGGGCGACAGCCAAACCAACTCTCGCCTGTTCTATTTCCGACAATTCGGCCCAAGGTCTTCTAGAAGCCATGACCAATTCCACTCCTTCCGAATCAGCCTCTCGCATGGCATAAGCCAAAGGACGCGCCAACACCTGCAAATCTTCCTCATCCCACTGAGGCAAAATATCTAACACGCACTCAACCATTTGGTCAGCTAAAGATTGATACTTAACAGTTGCGTTTTGGACGCTTTTAGCGATGCGGGCTATAAAATCTTGAGGAACGCGAGCAAATTTCTCGCCCAAAGACTTTTGCCTTGCAGTCGCCAGCCAAACTTGTTCTAATTGCGCGAATAAAACTTGCGACTTCTGGGCAATATCGCTGTCGCTGAAGGAATCAAACAGTGCAAATTCCTGCTCTATGGCATTCAAATAAGATTCTGATTCAAGCTGTGCAGGATTCCAGGGATAAGCAACATCAGTCTGAACAATTGTGGCGAGAAGTTCCATCTGGGCCTGAGTTTGCGAGTCGCGAAAATATTGAGAATCAGGAGATTGGGTAGCCATGATGTAATACCTAAGTGGGAAAAGGAAAATACAGAAGTGGACTCTGCCAAGTGCGAGCTGTCTTCAGATTTGAGACACGGGCGCCCGGAATTTGGCTGTTCCGATCGCCGATCGCCTTCTTTCTTCTACACCCGCACCTTAATTCGTTCCGCAATCAGTCTCACTGTAGCCCGAAGTTTTTGCAACCTCAATAGTGAACTCAAAAACCTGACCTTGAGAACTGCCAAATTTTAGCTGAGTACCGCTGCGCAGCAGCAATTCTTGGTGGTGAACTCTCACCCATCCTTCAGGCGCCAAAACTAAAGTCCCGTAGCGAGAAAAATCGCGCAGGAAGTAGCTAGGTTCGCCCCGGCTATCTCCGATACTGTTGCGGCAGAAAATCTCGGCGTGTTTTTGAGAAACCCACTGTTCTCGAATCACCACGTCATTTTCTTCCCAGCGTCCGACTCGAACCATACCGGCGCGAATCGGCCAAACCTGATTCGCCGAGTCGGTGGATTTGACGTTGGGTCGATCGCGCCCCCGCAGATAAGCGCAAGACGGCAATTGTCCCAGCCAAGTAGAAGAATTTAAAGGCAATTCAGTTTTCAGGTCATCTACCGGCTCAGTCAGTTGACCGTCAAACTCAGGGTGCATATACAGCACAGGCAGCGTCCAAGCCGGTTGATTGAACTTGTAGAGCGTCAGTAGCTGCTGTCTGGCGACGGCCACAGCCCGATCGACCGACATCCGCCCGGCCAAAGCCCGGGCAAAAGTTTCGATAAAACTCAGGGCCTCGCGATCGGCGATCGAATCCCGCATCCCCAACACCGCCGGCACCCCGTGATGGATCAGTACCTCAGCCAAACTGCTGCGGGCGATCGCCTGTTGCTGGCCGTTAGTTGAGTGCAGCCTCTCCACCGCCGGCTGAGCTCCCCAGCAGGCATTAAACACCGCCAGAGTCACCCGGCACCGAACTAAAACCTGAGCCAGTTCAGTACCGTTAATCGCGGTGTCCGGGCGCAAAAACAGCAAGCCACCATCGGGGCCCGGTATCCCGTGGCCGGCGTAGAACAAAATGTTATGAGTTTGCGTTTCCAGCCGAGAAATTAGTTCCGCCGGAGTAGGTTCGATCAGAGTATCGACGCGAGTCGGAACGCTGATGTCAAAATATTTGCCGCTGTCGTCGGTTTGAAAAGCACTCTTAAGAACGCCAGCTAGGGCGAGTGCTTCTGCTTCCAACTGCAAATGACGGTTATTTCCACTAAAAAATGCAGAATTAGCACCGCGACCGGGTTCTGCTTGTCCCAAAACTAGCAAAATGTTCAGCGACTCCGCAGGACGCAGGGGCGGCAAAGGCTCAACATTGCTGGTAGTGCGGCTGAAAAGCAGTTGCTGCGACAGGGAAATTGCCGGTTGACCGGCTTGAGGCTGCATAATTTCCCAAGGTAAAGCAATTAAATACGGTTCGCGCAAGTCTATCCGCACTCGCAGCGGTAGATTTTGCCCGATCGCGATACCTTTACTTTCCTGGAGACTACCCTGAATCGGCCCTTCAAACAGCCACTGCCAAAGATTCATCCCCAACTGCTGCATCAGGCGGCTGCTGTAGCTTGCCGGTGGCGGTGGCGGATTCTGCTCTCCCCTGTCCACCCACCCCCCTCGACCTAGGTGGAGCGGCACAGAGGGCATCGGTGGAGGTATCTGTAGCGAGTTAGGGGTTCGCTGTTCAGTTTCTGCCAGTATATTCTGGTTGTTTTGAGGCGAGACGAAACTGCCATCAGGATTTAGGGGCAATTCGTGAATTGTCCCGGAGGGCGAAAACATTTCCTGCCAAGCTTTCCATGATTGGGACAGGGTATGTGGCCACATACAGTCGTGGTGAACGTACCCGCTCGGATATGGAGCTTGTAGAACCCAAGTGGCAAAATGGTTTGCCCCAGCGGTTCTCAGGCGAGCGATCGCTATACTGAGGCAAGGACTTTCAGGGCGCGCCATTCACAACTACCGACTCTGGATATAGGGTTGGATTGAGTTTCTCTATTAGTAGTTTATCGGGTTTGGGGTGCGATCGACTGTGAGAGATTGCTTTCTGAGTTTTTACTTTTACCTGCCGCCCAAAAATTTATCTAAATTCGGTACATCTACCCAAGTTCCCGTAGCATTTGACTCCTGGGTCAAATCCATCAACAACTGAGAGTAAACCCCTTCTTTTAGCGACGGTATCAAAGATTTTCCCGCCTCAATTGCTTCTACCCACCTATCTACTACTCGAATAAACGGCGCAATTCTTCCATCTGGATAAACTTGAGGAAACTCCAATCTTTGAGGAATTTTGATTTGGGCCAAAGGTTCTCCACCTTGGGAACCCCACAAGTGAAATCCGTGGACGTAATCTTGCTGGTTGTCGCTTCCCAGCACCAAAGTACCCTTACTCCCGTAAATTTCCACCCAATGTCCGCGCCCTTGATAAGTAACAGAACTCAAACAAACTTGACAAGGCGTTCCCCCGCCTAATTCCAACATCAACGTGCAAGAATCATCTGCATCTACGGGTTTTAAATTTCCTGAATCCTGCGGATCGGGACGCGCCGAAATTCCTGTAATCAATTGCCCAGAAAGCCTTTGCACCGGGCCGAACAGCCAGCTAATATAATCGAAAACGTGAGAACCCGTCGCGCCCAAAACTCCGCCGCCTCGCTCTTTTTGCGAGTACCAATTCCAAGGGCGACTCGAAGGGGCCCGACCCGGCACCAGCCAATCGACCTTAATTAAACGGTTTTCTCCCACATATCCTGCGGCTAATAATTCTGCTAGCATTTGCCATGCGGGGATGAACCGAAACTCAAAGTCCATTGTGGCAATTGCTCTTGCACCACCATTTTTAACATCGGTTTGAGATGCGCTGTTTGTTAATCGGTAAAGTTCTCTGGCTTCATTTGCTGTTAGGGCTGTGGGTTTTTCTAATAATAAATGTTTGCCTGCTTCTAAGACGGTTTTTGCCATTTCAAAATGCAAAAATGGCGGCGTGGAAATGCTGACGCCCGCTACTTCGGGGATGGCTACTATATCTGCGATCGAGTCGCAAGCGTAGGGGATATTGTGGGTAGAGGCGATCGCCTTTGCTTTGTCTAAATTCCGGTGGTAAACAGCCACAACCTCAGTTCGGTGATGTGCCTGGAATCCGGGAACGTGAACTTTTTGACCGAAACCTGTACCGACTACTGCAACGCCAATTTTTGACATAATTTAATAATTGGGAATTGGGAATTGGGCATGGGGCATCGGCCAAACAGGGCATTGGGCATTGGGCATTGGGCACTGGGGATTGGGCATTGGGCATTGGTTATTTGTTATTTGTTATTTGTTATTTGTTATTTGTTATTGGTTATTTGTTGTTACTGCTTTCCTGTCAACTGTCAACTGTCAGTTGTTACTGCTTTCCTGTCAACTGTCAACTGTCAACTGTCAACTGTCAACTGACTAACTACCCATTCAATCACTTGTTTGCCCAAACTAACGCCGTCAAACAAGTCAATTTCTCTGATCCCTGTAGGGCTTGTGACATTAACTTCTGTGAGATAACCGCCAATGATATCAATGCCGACAAAGTACAGTCCATCCCGTTGCAACACCGGTTCTAGCTGATCGCAAATTTGCAGTTCGCGATCGGTAATTTCGGTTTTTGCGACTCGGCCGCCGACGGCCATGTTGCCGCGAAATTCATTGCCGGTGGGAATGCGGTTGATAGCACCGATCGGCTTACCGTCCAAAAGTATAATTCGTTTATCTCCCTCTTTTGCGGACGGCAGATAAGTCTGAACCATCACTGGAACTTGCCCCTGTTGAGTGCTAATTTCGACCAGGGAGTTGAGATTGCGATCGTCCGGCTCCAAAAACAAAATCCCCTCGCCAGCTTTGCCGCCCAAAGGTTTAAGAACTGCTGCGCCTTTTTTCTCAACAAATTGCCGAATTACCTGTTTGTTTTGAGAAACAATTGTCTCCGGGATCGCTTCCTCAAATTGCAAAGCGTACATCTTTTCATTCGCCGCCCGCAATCCTTTGGGACTGTTAACTACCAAAGTTTTAGCGGGATCGATGCCGTCTAGAAGGTAAGTAGCGTAGAGGTAAGGAACGTTGACTGGGGGGTCTGTCCGCATAAATACTGCGTCCATTGCTTCGAGAGGCTGCAAAGTCGCTTCTTCTACCTCGTACCAAGCCTCAGCGCTCTCCCAGCGTCCTTCTACCAGCTTGACAGGGGTGAGCATCACACGACTCAGCATTGCCCAGGTTTTGCCACCGATGACGCTTAATTCGTTGGCTTGAGTCGCCCAGACTTCGTGACCCAACTCTTGAGCTGCTTCCATCAGCGCTACGCTGGTATCGTGTCCTGGAATTAGTCGCGCGAGGGGGTCGATGATGAATGCAAATTTCATTTTCAGTTAAAATTAAGAATTGATCGCAGGAAAATTTGGGCAAACTCAAAATTCAACGGCGAATGCCTTATTTTGCTAGCAGCGTGTCTAGCTCGCCTTGAGCATCGAGTGCGTGGATTTCGTCGCAGCCGCCGATGTGTTGGTCGTTAATGAAGATTTGGGGGAGGGTGCGGCCTCCGTTGGCTCGATCGGTCATAATATCTCGTGCTGCTGCATCTCCGTCGATCGCGTACTCTGTAAAATCAACTCCTTTTCGCTTCAGCAGTGCTTTAGCACGAATGCAAAACGGGCAGGTTCTCCAAGTGTAAATTTCTACTTTAGGGGTCATCGGACGCTCAAACAATAACTATATTTTTTTATTGTAATCTTAACCAATCTTATTTTTATTTTTATCTAGTCGCAGCCAGCCAGCTGTAAAGTTATTGTTTATACAATTTTATTTAAACTTTCCCTAAAAATAAAAAAAACACCCGCGCTTCAAGAAACGGAGAGATGTTGAAAACAAGCAGCAGCTTGGGCCTGCCTACCGTTGCTGAGGCACCTGCTTGTTTCGTTTTCTGGCGGAACAGACGAGTCCTGCGCCTGTCACTAGAAGTGCTACCACAGTACCGGGTTCTGGGATAGATGTTGACCTCTGGGGGGCGTTTGTGTATATGTTTGTAAAGGTCGGCGGCGGCGCCACTATCGGTGCAGGCAATGGCGCGATCGGGTTTGTGATGACTGCAGGTGGTGTGGCTGCGGGCAATAGCGGTATCGGATCTGGTACTGGTGCTGGCGATTCGACTACCGGCGGCGGCGCTACGGGCTCTACTATCGCTGCTGGTGCTGGCGATTCGACTACCGGCGGCGCTACGGGCTCTACTATCGCTGTTGGTTCGACTATCGGCACGGACGGTACCGGCTCTGGCGAGGGCAGCGGCGATGCGACTACCGGCACGGACGGTAGCGGCTCTGGCGAGGGCAGCGGCGATTCGACGACTACCGGCGCAGAAGGTACCGGCTCTGGCACGGATGCTGGTGATTGCGGGCTGGGGGAACTGTCAGGCACGCAGACACTTGAAAAGTTTCCGGGCCCGCACACATCGACTGCTGAAGCCGGAGGGGCGGCAGCTAGATAGTAGAATCCTGTTGCCATTGTGGCAGAGATTCCAATTGCTAGTTTTGCCAGTGGCGTACACATAACTATTTAGTTAAACAGTGGTAAAATCGGAAAATAGAAGTAGTGCTAGAGATGAGCGCTGCAGGACGGGCAAGGATTTTAGATATCTTACAATAAATGGACGATTTCTCTCGCAGGCGCCTGTAAAAGATAGTATAGCGCTTGAGGCGATCGCCCAAACACTTTAAAGTCTTATTCTCTTTCACCTTAGCCTCGCCTTGGGCCTTTTGCACCGTCAATAGGCCAGTCAATTGGCAAACCGTCTCGCCACATTTTTTGGCAACCTCTCCACCAACAGCCGTTACAGCCATTAACCAAGAGTGTTTTTACCTTAACCGCTGCCTCCTGAAATTAATTATTTAACCGAGGGCCAACTAGCTCTGCTGTATGATACTTGGCAAAGCACAATCTGACTACTCTTTTATAGTCTCATGCTTAGGCGATATCTGTCCTCAGTATATGTACGTATATTCCCGAATGTCAACTACTTAAAAGGAATATTTAAGTATTTACCGAGGGTAGAGGGCGTATTGAATGAGCTGAGCTAGTCGGTCGCGGAGAGTTTCCATCCCCAGACCCTTGGCCGCCGAAATAAATACGGCTTGAGGAAACTCTTCTCGGGCGAGGGCGAGAGTATCTCCATCTACGGCATCGATTTTGTTAAAAACTACCAGCGCTGGCCCTGGAGTTACAGGCATATCTGTCAAAATATTCATGACCGATCGAATTTGGCTCTGCCACGCGGGATGGGACAGATCGACCAGGTGCAGCAAAGCATCGGCGTCTGTGACTTCTTCGAGGGTAGCCCGAAAAGCGTCGATCAAGGCGGGGGGGAGTTCGCGAATAAAGCCCACTGTATCTGTGAGGACGATCGACAAAGGTTCCCCAGTGACAGCACCAGGAATCGTCAACTTTCGCGTGGTGGGGTCGAGGGTGGCAAACAACTGGTCGGCGGCGTAGACCTCGGAATTGGTGAGCAGGTTGAGCAGAGTCGATTTACCCGCGTTGGTGTAGCCGACGATCGCGACTGAGGGTACTTCGTAGTGGTGCCGATTCTGTCGCAGCCGGAAGCGGTGGGCGAGGAGTTGATTGACTTCTTGCTGCAATCGAGAAATCCGTTTGGCGATCGTCCGCCGTTCGGTTTCGAGTTTGGTTTCCCCCGGGCCTCTGGTACCGATGCCGCCGCCTTGTCTCGACATTGCTTGACCGCGACCTGTCAGGCGGGGCAGATTGTACTCTAGCTGAGCGAGTTCCACTTGCAATTTACCCTCGCTCGATCGGGCTCTTTGGGCAAAAATATCGAGAATTACCTCCGTGCGATCGACGACGCGGATACCAATCTGAATTTCCAAGTTGCGTATTTGTGCGGGAGACAGGTCGCGATCGAATACCACGAGGTTAGCGCTAATCGTCTGAGCGGTGAGGGAAATTTCCTGCACTTTACCTTCGCCGACTACTGTCTGCGGATGGGGGCGCGATCGTTTTTGGCGCACTGTTTGCAGTACCTGACCCCCGGCGCTTTCCACCAGCCGCGTGATTTCTGCGAGTCCGTCTTCAAACTCCAACTGAGTCATGTGCTGAGTCATTACACCCACCAGTAGCACTTTATCTTGATCTGCATCGACCTGCTTAGCAACAAACTCTGCTTGAAACTCTGCTTCGAGTCCTTCGACCAAATCCAGAAAGTCTTGGTTGGCGAGGTCGTCCAAACTCTGAGGTTCTGATATTTTCCAGGGAAAGTTTTGAGTTTGGATTAATGAGTTTTGAATTGAAGACTCTTGAATTGAAGACTCTTCTATTTCCTCAGTTGAAGCTTGTTCTAACTTAGCGCTCAACACAGAGAACTCAAAATTTGGCCGCTCTCCTTGGGGTATCAGGTGAGCGAGATAAGTTTCTTTGATGTAACCAGTCCCACCGCCGCCGCGGCGCTGAAATCCTCCACCGGTCAGCGTCAGCCAAACAAGGGCATCTAGGCGCTGAATTGCCATTGCGGTGAGAGCTGCTTCGCTAGGGGTTTCGGGCTTCAGGTGGGTGGCGATGCAGCGGATGCCGCTGAGGCGACCTCCCCCGTAGCGGGGCAATTCTAGGGGAGCAATCTGGGTTTGGCGGGGAGTACCGACGCCGACGCGAATTACTTGTCCGCGGCGGTTGATGTAGGTGCAGATTGGTTTGTCTATTTCGGTGCTGATGGCGGCGACGCGCTGGGCGAATTCTGCCGTGGTGATGCGATCGCCCGGTAGTCGCTGGTGGTAAAGCTTTTCGAGTTGCTTGAGCTGGCTGGACTTTAAACCTTGAAGATTGCCGTAGATGGTTTCGATAACTGTTTCTCCCGATCGATCTGTTTATCTCATATTTTAGTTACTTCTAGGGCGATCGTGTTCTGGTTTTAAGTTTAACTTTACTAAATTTTCTGCTCTCAAGGAGCTCGCGGATTCAGTATTGTCGAGTCACCAGCGCAGTTGTTTGTCCGGCAGGGGCGATGCTTGCATTTCACGGCAGCCCTCTCAACTTGCAGTTGCATTTATAGCGGTGCTCAAGCGTGGTGAGGTATGCGTGCGATGCCTATGCCCAATGCCCCATGCCCCATGCCCCATGCCCTATGCCCCATGCCCTATGCGTACCTCATGGAGCGTGAGAAAGGCTATAGTATCTACAGATAAAGGCGATGCTTCAAAAAGCTCGCTTAACAAAACTTAACACATTATTTTCGGTTTCAAAATCCTCCTTTAGACTTGGGTGTATCTTGAGCCTACAGGCAGATAGCAAAGTAGAAATTAGGTCGCTACGATGATAAGCGAAACATTGTTAAGGAATGTAAAAACATGGAAACTCGTCCTACTAACCTACCTCCTACCGCTAACGCCTACAACGGCAAAGATCGGAATGCCTTTCTGTTTGGCTTCAACCCGCAAGCAGAACTTTGGAACGGTCGCTTAGCGATGATCGGCTTCTTAGCTTATTTGCTCTGGGACGCTGCTGGATTTAGCGTTCTGCGCGACATACTTCACTTTCTGCCTACCTACATCGCTAAGTAATGACGAGCAGTCTTTCCTGTCTGGCAGCATGAGGAAATGCCGCAACTGCCAGACAGGCTAAAAGTTACAAATGGCAGCGAGGATGGCTTTCTCCCTTTGTATCTTTCGTTACTTTTGAATGGCATTAAAAGACTTCTTGCTGTAATTCGATGATTTCGGGTGGGGGCGCTGGCGCTGGTGCGGTGAATATTGAGAGCAAAACAGATATTTATTGCGTAAAGCCGATCGCCCCTGCTGTATTTTTGGCAAGAAATCTCATCGAGCATCTCTGATAGTTTATGAAAAATAGGAGCATCAACGATGATTAACTCAAATTTACTGGCAGTAGTAGAATCGGCTCTGACTGACACAGCATCAGGAAATTGGCAAAAACCGATAGTGATGTTTGTTTGCAATATCTTAGCATTGCTAGTTCTGAGTCGCAGAATTTGGTATCCCCACGTCGGGCCGAAAATGCCTTTACCCTTCCCGTCTCTGTTCAACAATGTTAGCGTTCCGGCATTTCTGGCTTGCATGAGCGCCGGTCATTTGCTGGGAGCATTCATGATTTTGACCCTCAACATCGACAAGTATTTTTAGGAGCAATTGCGTCGCTTTTGTGGCGATTTGTTCCAGCTATACGGTCGTTTGAAAAATGCAA
>JAUBOH010000234.1:0-10068 GCA_036700145.1 Microcoleus occultus BM001215366 | reverse complement strand
TAACGGTGTCATCCATGTGATCGATAACGTGATTTTAATGGGGTAGTTTCACCGTCTATCGATCGACTCTACAGATGAATTTCAGGGTTTGAACTTTGGTCTAAAATTTTTTTAGTCCAACCACGGAAGTCTGGAGCTTGCATCCGTCTTTGGGTGTGAGGTTAGGTGTCACAGCGGGAGCGAGATCGCGGCATTGAGCAGTGTCTCTTTGCTCCCGATCGCGCCCTTGTTTTTTAGCGTTGAAGGTAATATAAATCTAAAAAGTTGTCTTTTCGCCGGATCTGTTTTAAAATGATCCTTTAAAAAAGTTGAAAAATCAATAATTATAATATAAAGAAACCAGTGTGGTGAGAACTATGCAAATCCTAGCCGCCAGCCTCAAGGCAAAAGTCCGCCAGCGTACCTTGGAACTGCAAGTTCTCAACGAACTTACTGCAAAAGTACAACTCGCCGATGGCGCTGATGAAATTTGGTCTGCTTGTCTCGAATACCTCGATCGCCTGATTCCAGGAGAGGCGATCGCACTTTTGACGTTACCGGACGATCGCATATACCTGCAACACTCACAGCCTTTAACTGCTCGCGCCAGAGCCCAAATTGAAAAGCATTTGCAATCGGCTAGGATTGAATGGCTGGCGGGAAATCGGGATTGGGCGCACAGCATCGCTTCGCCACCAATTGCTCAGTTTAAATCAGTATTGATGGCACCGGCTAACCCGGATGAAAGTGCAGAATTGTTGGCAGTATTTTTCATCGGTGCAGAGCAAGAAACTGCTTTTAATTTTGAACACCTTTGTTTGCTTCACACTGCCGCTGGCATCTGTGCGAATTCGTTACTAACTCTAGCAGCTAAAACGACAGATGTCAAGGGAAAAAATGAAAATAATTGGGCGCCGGCTGGCCCAAGTCAAGAAATATTGTTGCGGGCTTTAATGGACGGTTCGCCGGACAGGGTTTTTGCGAAAGATCGAAATTTTAGATATATTTTGGTAAATCCAAGTTTTGCTGAATATTTGGGGAGAAATGTTGGAGAAATTATCGGCAAAGACGATATTGAATTAGGTTTTTCAGAAGCAGCAGTATTTGGCGATCGCAATGGCCGGGTTAAGGGAATCCGCGAGGAAGATCGAGCTGTGCTCGCCGGGGAGATTGTTCGCAATCCCTACCAGGCGATCGCCTTTGAAGGCGGAAAACAGCACGTCTTTGACACGCAAAAACTGCCGCTGTGCGATGCCCAGGGCAATATATTTGCGGTTTTGGGTGTTTCTCGGGAAATTGCTCAATTGCAGCCCACAGATGAAGCCAGAAATCAAAGCCAAGCCAAACTGCAAAAAATTACTGCTAGCGTACCCGGTACGGTATATCAAGTTGACTTACATACAGATGGCTCGATGGCCTTCTCGTTTGTGAGCGCCGGCTGTCGAGAATTGTATGAAATAGAACCGGAGGCGGCTCAACAGGATATTAATGTAATTGTTGAGATGATTCATCCCGAAGATCGAGATGATTTTCTCAACTCGGTGAGGCTGTCTGCTGAAAGTTTGCAGCCTTGGCGGTGGGAAGGAAGAATTATTACGCCCTCGGGAAAACTTAAATGGGTGCAAGGAGCTTCCCAGCCAGAATTGCAAGCATCGGGGGAGATAGTTTACTATGGCTTGTTCACGGATATTAGTGCCAGGAAACAAGCTGAACTGAAGCTGCAACTTTATCAACAAATATTTTTAAAGTCTAATGATGCGATCGCCATTTTAGATCCCCAAGGCTATTACTTAGAAACAAATCAAGCTCACACGGCTTTGCTGGGTTACACCCAATCGAAATTGTGGGGAAAAACCCCTGCAACTCACATGGGAGAGCAGGCATTTGCATCGGTGCTGCAAAGCTTGGCCTCTTCTGGGAGTTACCGAGGCGAAATGACCTGTATTAAGGCTATTCAAGGGGGAACCGTTGAGGTGGAGCTTTCGGCTTTTGCGGTTCTCAATGATGCTGGGGATGTAGTGTGTTACGTAAGCGTCAAAAGGGACATCACCGAACGCAAGCGAGCTGAGGAAAAACTCACACTTTACCGAGAAATATTTTTAAACTCCAACGATGCGATCGTGATTATTGATGCTGACGGGTTTTTCCTCGAACAAAATCGCGCTCACCAATCGCTGCTAGAATACACAGACGCGGAATTAGAAGCCGAAGCGCCGCCGCTGGTTGCGGGGGAGCGCTTTTCGGAAATTACCAAAAGTTTAGCGAAAACAGGAACTTTTCGGGGCGAAATTACTAACTGCACTAAAAAAGGTCGCACACTGGCGATCGACGTTGCGGCATACTCTGTGATTAACAACAGCGGCGATATAATTTGTCATGTCTGCGTCAAGCGCGACATTACCGAACGCAAAAAAGGAGAAGAAGAACGACAAAAATTTGTGTCGCTGATTGAAAACAGCAGTGATTTTATCGGTATGGCTACTCTGGAAGGTCAAACGCTGTTTGTCAATGAAGCCGGACGCAAACTGGTGGGTTTAGAGAAGATTTCGGCAGTGCTTTATACGGAGATATGGGATTATATCGGTCAAAGTTTTAAACAGGAATTTAGTCAAGAGATTTTGCCAAAAATTATCAGTCAGGGTCAGTGGCAAGGAGAAGGTCAAATGCAGCACTTACGCAGTGGAAAACCGATTGATGTTGTGATGAATGCTTTTCTGGTCAAGCACCCTCAAACCAGCGAACCACTGTGCTTTGCTGCGGTAATTCGCGATGTCACTGAACGCAAGCAAGCTGAGAGAATGCTGCGGGAACAAGCAGAACGGGAACGGGTGGTTTCGGCGATCGCCCAGCGAGTCCGGCAGTCTCTCAACCTCACTCAAACTCTGAGCACTGCTGTACAAGAAGTGCGGCAGTTGCTGGCAACTGACCGCACGGTAATTTATCGTTTTGATTCCGATGAAAAAGGGACTGTTGTTGTGGAATCTGTAGGAGCTGATTGGATGCCACTGCTGGGCAGAAAACTTGAAGAAACATCTTTTGGGGAAAGTTATGTATCGCTTTACCGCGCTGGAAAAATTCAAGCAATAGCAGATATTTATACTGCCAGATTGAGCGAGATCCATCAAGCTTTCCTTGTTAGTTTGCAGGTAAGGGCTAATTTAGTAGTACCAATTTTTATCGGCGATGAAAGTCAGGAGTTTGCAACAGAATATTCGCCGGAAAATCCCGGAATTGGGGATACGATCGGGAGTTTGGAAAAGTGTCAAAATCGATTGTGGGGATTGCTGGTTGCCCACCAGTGCAGGGCTCCGCGCGCTTGGACTGATTCGGAGGTGGATTTGCTGGGAAGGTTGAGCGTGCAGTTGGCGATCGCCATTCAGCAATCTACTTTGTTTGAACAAGCGCAGCAGGCCCGAGAAGCCGCCCTGGAAGCGTCTCGAATGAAGTCGCTATTTTTAGCAAATATGAGTCACGAAATCCGCACTCCGATGAATGGAGTGATGGGGATGACTGATTTGCTGCTGAAAACGCATCTTACTCCCGAACAGCTAGACTTTGTGCAGACGCTGAAACTCAGCGGTCAAAATTTGCTGTCCATCATTAACGATATTCTTGACCTCTCCAAACTGGAAGCAGGAGAAATGCGCTTAGAAACGATCGAATTTGACCTCAGTATCTGTCTGGATGAAGTGCTGGATTTGTTGGCAACTCCCGCCCAACAAAAAGGTATAGAATTGGTGGCGCTCATAGACAGCGACGTGCCGCTGCAAATTAGAGGCGATGCAGCGCGGTTGCGGCAAATACTCACTAATTTGATTAACAATGCGATTAAGTTTACGGAAGCAGGAGAAATAGTAATTGAGGTTTCTACTGGCAGGATTCCCGGGTTGTTGGCAGCCAGTGGCGATCGGAAAGTTTTAGAGAATATCCAACCGCTAAAACTCGGAAGCAATCGCTCGCTGTTTTTGCTTTTTAAAGTCACAGATACAGGCATCGGGATTGCTCCCGAAGACCAAAAAAAGCTGTTTCAATCTTTTACTCAAGTTGATGCTTCTACGACTAGAAAGTACGGTGGTACAGGTTTGGGTCTGGCTATTTCTAAGCAGTTGGTGGAGTTGATAGGAGGGCAAATCGGTGTGGAAAGTACAGCGGGAACAGGCTCGACTTTTTGGTTTACAGTGCCTGCTGTTAAGGAAAATTTAACTGCTGTAGGGACAGGGTGCGAAGTTAATTTTCAAACGGCGCTGACCGGGCGAAAAATGTTAGTTGCTAGCGATAAGCCGACAGTGCGAAAGGTGCTGCTGAGAATGGCTGTTTTGTGGGGAATGGAAGTTGAGGAGGTTGAAAACGGTTGGATGGCGATCGCATCTATGTACAAAGCTGTCAGCATTAATTGCCCTTACGATATCGTTTTGGTGGATATTCAGTTGCCGGAAATGGCGGCGGGGAGTCTGGAACGCTTGATGATTGCTGAGCCGGCAATGCAGCAGACGCATTGGGTGGTGCTGACTTCAATTACTCAGCTATCGGAGGCTAAACGCTTGGTAGATATCGGTTTTAGCGGCTATTTAACTAAACCTGTGAAAGCTCATCGGCTGTTTGATTGCTTGGTAAATGCGATCGCCCCTGGTGAGGCGATCGATCGGGCGCTGGCAAATCCAACATCCGATCAAGTCTCAGCTATTGAAAACCTCGAATTAGCCAGCTTAAAGATTTTGTTAGTGGAAGATACTCCGATCAATCAAAAAGTTGGTATGAATCAACTCAGAGTTTTGGGATGCGTGGCGGATGTGGCAAATAACGGCGCTGAGGCGCTATCTATGGTTGCCCTCAAAAAGTATGACATTGTGTTAATGGACTGTCAGATGCCGATTTTGGACGGTTACGAAGCGACTTTGGAATTGCGCCGGATAGAAGCGGCAGATGTGGCTGCTGGTTTGATGGAGCCGCATCAAAAGACGGTGGTGATTGCGATGACGGCGAATGCTTTGAAGGGCGATCGGGAAAAGTGTCTGGCGGCGGGTATGGATGATTATATTAGCAAGCCTATTTTGATCGAAAATTTAAAATCTATATTACAAAATTGGTCGGTACAGTTAAAAATTGAAGTTCCCAAGTTTAATGGCGAGGAACTCAAAAACTCTGCTTCCGATCTCGAATCTGTAGTGGATATGGCACGTTTGCGCTCCATTGCGGGCGCTGATTTAGAGTTTGAGCGGGAAATACTGGAAGCTTTTGTGGTGGATACTGGCAGTTATTTAGAAGCTGCTAAGGGGGCGATCGCCTCGGGAGATGTGGAGACGCTGGCCCGCCACGCGCATCAAATTAAAGGTGTCAGCGCTACGGCGGCGGTGCGGTTAATGCCCGAGATGGCAGATCGGCTTCAAAGTCTGGCCGAATCAAACGATTTGGAGGGCGCTGCTCTAATCATCGCTGAATTGGAAATAATTCTGGCGGGGGTTGAAAAGTTGGTTGCTGCTGAATTATCTGGTTAATTTATCAATTTTCTCAGGACTAAAGAAATCCTCGGCGGTTGGAAACCGCTGGGTTTGGTGATATCTGATCCGATGAATTCCGGTTGGATCGGAATTCATATTACCCGAGATCAGGACACTCAAGATGCCGTTTCCCTACGATTAATCTGGGGTAGGGAAACGGCATCTTGAGTGTCCTCTATCTCATTCCGGCGCAGCCGGCATTGATCTCAGTCCTCAAATCCTATGTAAAGATTCTTAATCTTTTATCAATATATGTATCTGAATGTGACGAAATTGGGAACTGTTATAACATCTTGTGTGTTGTAGCTTTTGACACTACTGTATTCAGTTATTGTGGTCAAATATAAAATAATCATTAAGCCGATGGCAAGACGCGTGTTTTTCATCTATCGGTTTGAGAGACTAAGACCAGCTTTTCGCCCAGCCAGTCCATTAAGTGCGTATTTACGCTCAACGAGGTTTTATGACTCCAGTCATGTTACGCCAACTCTGGTCATTAATTGAGACCACCCAAGCCACTCTGTTAGTGAATTTGGACGATGACACCCTGGTACAGTGGCTGCTGAAGCAGTTAATCACCAACTCTGCCCTCAATGGCAAAGAAACAGATATGTTGAACGACTACATCGAGTCTCGGCTGTCCCTAATCCGCGATTTAGCCGAGCAGCGCCTAGCACCAGAGCGGTTTTGATCGCATTAAATCAAAATTCCATATTCCATAAATGCCGGACTCGGGCGATCGCCCGCGACGGACAAAAATAGCAGCAAAGAAACCCGGTTTCTAGGATAAATCTTGGGTTGGACGGCGAGGCCGAGAGTCAGAAACCGGGTTTCTAACTCTGGGCAGCTTGCTGAAAAAAATAACACGCGGGTAGCCAGCACACTTGTCAGGGTGCATAACTCGGTTCAGAACGGCTAATTTGCAGCCGTCGGCTGTTGTAGATCGCCGATAGATAGTAACAGTTCTCTACAGCTACAAGGTAGGATCGTCGAGAAAGCGTTCTACTAAAATTTATGCGTAAATGGGGATTTCTACTGCTGACAAGTGTGTTATTTGTGGCACCGTTGGCGTCTTGTCGAGATCGATCGGCACAAGTCGGACAAACACCAGCAACAACGGCGGGCGGCAAAGCGCAACAAACTTCCAGCCGGATAGATACAATTGTCAGCCGCGGCAAATTGATTTGCGGCGTCAGCGGCGAACTGCCGGGTTTTAGCTTTGTAGACGAAAAAGGCAAATATTCGGGACTGGATGTGGATGTGTGCAGGGCGGTAGCGGCAGCAATATTTGACGATCCCGAAAAAGTCGAATACCGAAAGCTCAACGCCAAAGATCGATTTACAGTTTTGCAGGCCGGAGAAATCGATATTCTCAGCCGAAATACCACCTACACGGCGAGTCGCGACAGCACTACCGGACTGGAATTTGCCCCAGTGATCTTTTATGACTCTCAAAGCATCATGGTCAAAAAAGACAGCGGCATCAAAAGTTTACAAGATTTTGCGGGCAAATCTATCTGCGTGCAGACAGGTACGAGCACCGAACAAAATTTGTCCGACCAAATGCGAAAATTAGGAGTTAAATACACTCCTGTGGTGTTTGAAGATGTGAATGCTACCTTTGCTACCTATCAAGAAGGTCGCTGTCAAGGTGTTACTGCCGATCGATCGCAACTCGTGTCTAAGCGCACAACTCTGCCGACTCCTGAGAATAATGTTGTTTTGCCGATCGTGATGTCAAAAGAACCGTTGGCCCCAGCGGTGAAAAGCGGCGATCCTAAATGGTCGGATGCGGTGAGATGGATCATTTTTGCAGCGATTGAAGCTGAAGATTTGGGAATTAATTCGACCAATGTAGACCAAATTGTGGCAAGCACTACAGATCCGAACGTCAAACGTTTGCTAGGAAAGGAAGGAGATTTAGGTAAAGGTTTCGGACTCTCGAACGATTTCGCCGCCCGCGTTGTTAAGAAAGTGGGGAATTACGGGGAAATGTACGATCGCAACCTCGGCCCGAAAAGTACACTTAAGTTAGACCGGGGTCAAAACAAACTCTGGAAAGATGGCGGTTTGCTTTACTCGCCGCCGTTCCGCTAAATTTGGTTGACTTTTGGCTGTTGACAGTTGACAGTTGACAGTTGACAGTTGACTGTTAACTGTCAACCAACAAAATATTTTAGACAGCTATTAAAAATTATGAATCCAGAACCTCAACCGGGCAAATCTCCGAAATTGTCAAAATTTCAAGATATATCAAAACTGCTGCGGGACGATCGCTTCTGGAAAATAGCCGGACAGGCGATATTCGTAATTTTAGTAATAACTGTCATCGCCATTCTCTGGGATAACCTCAGTGCCAATTACTCGCAATTGGGGATTGCATTTGGGTTTGACTTTCTCAATTCCCAAGCATCCTTCGACATCGGCGAAAGCGTGATTCCCTACAGTCCCGAAAACACTTACAGACAAGCTTATTTGGTCGGTTTAATCAACTCGCTGCGGGTGATGGGACTCGGGCTGATTTTTGCAACAATTGCGGGTTTGACTGTAGGAATTGCGCGCCTTTCCGACAATTGGTTGCTGCGAACTCTGGCTGGTTTGTATGTGGAGATTTTGAGGAATACGCCGTTATTGCTGCAATTGTTTTTCTGGTATTTTGCAGTTTTCATTTCCCTGCCAAAACTGGAAGATAATCCTGAAATGAGCGGGCCGATTTACTTGACAAATCGCGGTATTGCTGTACCTTGGCCTGCGGCTTTGCCGGGTTTTGAAATTTGGTTGATTTTGCTAACTGTCGGAGTTTTGGCGGCCGCTGGGCTGTGGATGTGGCGGGCGCGGGTGATGCTGGAAGAAGCTAAGCCGGGAAGACAGTTGTTTTGGGCTGTGGGCGCGATCGTCCTAAGTACAATTTTAGCTTTGATTATCACCAAAAATCTGCCTTTTCGCCTAGATTTCCCGCGCCTGACACCAGCATTGCAACTCGAAGGAGGATTAAAACTAACTCCAGAATTTGCAGCCCTAGTCACAGGACTTAGCTTGTATACTGGCAGTTACATTGCCGAAATTGTCCGCGCCGGAATTCAGTCAGTCTCGCGAGGCCAATGGGAAGCGGGAAAATCTTTGGGACTTCAATCTGGAACCCTGATGCGGATGGTAATTTTGCCGCAAGCTTTGCGGGTAATTGTGCCGCCTTTAACCAGTCAGTACCTAAATTTAGCTAAGAATTCGAGTTTAGCGGTTGCGGTTGCTTATCCCGACGTTTACTTTGTGGTGGGGTCTCCGACGCTGAATCAGACCGGAAGGGCGATCGAAACAATGATAATTATCATGGGGACATACCTGACAATTAGTTTGATAATTTCTCTGTTCATGAATTGGTACAATAGCACGGTACAACTCAAGGAAAGGTAAAAAATTAATGTTTGAAATTTTACAACAGCGATTAAAGGAAAGAGAAAAATGGCATACAGTGATTTTAGTTTAGACGGCGCAGTCAAAAATTTTGAATTAAAATATTCGGAAGTCGCCGATTTATTTGGCAAAGAACCAAAGTTAGAATGCAGCCAATTACTAGCAGAGACTCTCAAAGATAGCGTACCGTTAGCCCTAGCCAGCAACACCGCAAAAGCCCGTGCTGAAATGATTACAGCACCAATTTTAATCGAACTTAGAAAACAATTACAAAATCAAATTAGCTTATTTTCCGGTATTGACTTTAATGTTGACTCCGAAAGAGGCTTAAACGGCAGTTGCGATTTTTTGATTGGCAATTCATCAGGACTCTTGTTAGTCGCTGCACCAGTCATTATAATTGTAGAAGCGAAACCGGAAAATCTCAATAGTGAATTGGGACAGTGCGTAGCAGAAATGTTGGCAGCTAGCATATTTAATGAACGTGAAGAAAACGATATTCCTGCGATATATGGCGCTGTCACTAGCGGAACTATCTGGAAATTCCTCAGATTAAAAGACCAAGTAATTGAAATAGGTTTGACCGAGTATTACATCACAGATGTGAATAAAAATTTAGGAATTTTAGCTAGTATAATCAATCATTAATAACAACTAATAACCTATGGAAACAACCCCCGTACTCGCGCCCCCAACCACCGAATCGCCCACCCCTTGGAATTGGGCGCGCAAAAATTTATTTAGTACCTGGTACAACAGCATTCTGACAGTAGTTTGCCTAATTGTCGCCTTCCAAACTATTAAAGGAATTATCGTTTGGGCAACGACAAAAGCTCAATGGCGCGTATTGGAAGCCAACTTGCCGCTCTTTTTTGCCGGCAGATTTCCCAGCGAATCCTACTGGCGACTGTGGATAGTAGCGGTGGTAATTGCCTTGTTGGGAGGCTTAACTTGGGGAGACATCCAGCGGGAAGAACGGCTTTGGAATCCGCCTTTGCTAATTATACTCAGTGCTGCGGTTGTGGGTGCGGTCATTTCGCCGATCGACCTCACCTCTCGCCTCTACCTCTTAGGAATTATCATTGCAGCCACCGCCAGCTATGTCGCTGGGCGACAAATTAACCCCAACCCCCCCCAACCCCCCCTTAGCAAGGGGGGGCGAGGGGGGGTTAGCTGGATG
>JAUBOH010000233.1:0-10092 GCA_036700145.1 Microcoleus occultus BM001215366 | reverse complement strand
AGGGGGGGTTGGGGGGGTTCTTTTTGACACGGTTCCAGAGGCCGCAATCGGACAACTGCAGCATCAGCACCTCCTGGCAAAACAACTGTATTATTTTGCACTTGATGGTCGTATTGGCGATAAACCCAGCGTTTAGAAGCGATGGTGGGAGTATCTAAAAGTTTGAGCAAAATCTGATTCCAATTTTGCAAATTACCATCAATTTCGATACCTGCAACTGTACATTGTGGGAGAGAATCTGCCGTCCATTCCCAAGCTTTTTTAGCATATTCTGGCGGTTCTGTCAACAGTTCTCGGTGATAAATTGGCGTGTTATCTGCCAAGGCTGTTGCGGTAATTTCGGCTGCGATTTCGCCTTTAAAGAGAATGCGGACGATCGGCTCTTCAATCACTGTGCCCGCGACTACCGCCTGCAATCCCCAGCGGTGAAAAATATCGATTAATTCCTGTTCCCGTCCTTTCTGGGCCACAAATAACATCCGTTCCTGGGATTCTGAAAGCAGGTATTCGTAGGGAATCATGCCGCTTTCGCGCACGGGAACTTTGTCTAGATCGAACTCAATTCCGACTCCACCTTTTGCTGCCATTTCTGATGTCGAACAGGTAATACCGGCTGCACCCATGTCTTGGGCGGCGACGACTGCACCAGTTTTGAATGCTTCTAAACAAGCTTCAATTAAGGACTTTTCTAAGAACGGATCTCCTACTTGCACGGCGGGGCGATCGTCCATTGATTTGTCGGTCAATTCGGCACTGGCAAAACTTGCGCCGCCCATGCCATCTCGCCCGGTAGTTGAACCGACGTAAAGCACGGGATTTCCGATTCCAGAAGCGCCGGATTTAACTATTTCTTGGGTTTCCATTAAACCCAAGGCCATGACGTTAACTAATGGGTTGTCGGAATAAGCAGCATCGAAGTAAACTTCGCCGCCGACTGTGGGCACGCCGATGCAGTTTCCGTAATGGGAAATTCCCGATACTACTCCTTTGAATAATCTCTGAGTTTTGGCATCGTCTAGGTTTCCGAAGCGGAGGGAATTCAAAAGTGCGATCGGGCGAGCACCCATTGTGAAGATGTCGCGGAGAATTCCCCCGACTCCTGTCGCCGCACCTTGAAAAGGTTCGACTGCTGACGGATGATTGTGGGATTCAATTTTGAAGGCTAATTGCAATCCGTTTCCCAAGTCTATAACGCCGGCATTTTCTCCGGGCCCGACGAGGATGCGATCGCCCTCTGTGGGAAACTGTTTTAATAGCGGCCGCGAATTTTTGTAACAGCAGTGTTCGCTCCACATGACGCCGAACATTCCCAATTCGGCTTTGTTGGGATGGCGGTTGAGACGCCGCACAATGTCTTCGTATTCTTCGGGTTTAATGCCTTCAGAGGCAATTTCTTCGGGGGAAAATGGGGATTCGGAGATGACTGACATGGAAATTCGGGGTAAACCACAGGATTTATTTTAAATGACCTTGGTTTGTTAATCTCAAATTTGGTACTTTTGTCATTTTTCAGAGATTTTTTGTGGGGTGGGGGCGGGTTTATTTAAATTGTCTGTCTCCTTTAAAACTGTTGGCGAACCCGCCCCTACGGGATGCGTGAGAATGTTACTCTTCGGTAAGTTAATCTAAAATCTAAAATCTAAAATCTAAAATCGAATGACTCAATCTCGAAATCTCAATTTTTCTCACCAAAATTTACGCAATCGCTCTTTTAAAGGCCTGGATTTGTCAGGGGCTAATTTCAGCGGTTGCGACATCAGAGGCTGCAATTTCACTGGGGCGATTTTGAGGGGGGCAAATTTTCAGGGCGCCAGAATGGGACAAAGCCGCAGACGGGTCAAAAAATTGATTGCTAGGGCTGGGGTGACTGCGGTGAGTGTGACGCTGGCTGGGGCTTTGATGGGATTGATTGGGGGTGCGGATGCGGGTGCGGCGGCGGTGGTGGCGGTTGCTGCGACTGCGATTGCGGCGACTAGGGCTGAGGCTGGGATTGTGGCTGGGGCTGTGGCTGGGGCTGCTGCTGCGCTCGGCGCTAGCGGTATTGTGACATTTTTTGGGGGAGATGCGATGAGGGGAATTGTGTTAGTTTTGGTTTCTGGGGTGATGCTTGGCTTGACTGCGATCGGCTTTTTTATAGCTGTTGAAGAGATCGAAAAATTGTCGGTGACTTCGTTTAGAAAGGCGGATGTGACTGATGCTATATTTGACGAATCTGCCATGCTTAATGCTGATTTTTCCGATGCGCGAGGCTGCTATTGGTAAAGCAGAAGGAAGAAGGAAGAAGGAAGAAAATCAATCATTTTGATCGCTGACAATTTTTTAACCATCTTCGAGATTGCTATAATTCTTAGATATCCAATCTAAAATTCCCAATCTACAATCAAAAATCGGATGACTAAGTTTCCCCACGATCAATTTGCGAAAGAATACTTACAAGAGTTATTATCGCCTCTTGGAAAAGTAGAAACCAGTAAAAATGTCACTGCTGAAGTTAGAGAAATTGATGTTTGGTTTCAACCGACTTCTGTTGATGCTGGCGAATATGTCCAAAGTTTGGGTTTGTTAGGTAAAATGGCGGCGACACCTGCGATAATTGAACCGTTTCGCAATCCTGTGACTGCTGAGGGAATTTTTAGCTGTGTGGTAAAATTATTAAATAGTAGGGCTGAATTGGGGCGGCGGGCTTACCGAGAAAATCAACGTTTCGAGGAAAGACAATTGCCGATGTTGAGGTTGTGGATTCTGACTCCTACTGCTTCGGAAGCTTTATTAAATAGTTTTGGTTTTCGGACTCCTGAAGAGTCTGAGGGCTGGGGGAAGGGAGTTTATTTTTTATCGGAGGTTTGGAGAGTTGGCTTAATCGCTATTCACCAGCTACCGAAAACTCCTGAGACTATGTGGTTGCGGATGTTGGGTAGGGGGCGGGTGCAGCAAGGGGCGATCGCAGAATTAACTGCATTTCCCGTTGATGCTTCACTCCGAGCTAATGCGCTACAATTACTTTACACCTTGCAGGAAAATTTGCAAGCGAATACACCAACTAATCCCGCAGGGGATGATGAAGATCAGGAGTTAGTTATGGCGATCGTACCCCTTTTTCAACAAAAGTTACAAGAAGCACGAGAACAAGGTCTTGTACAAGGTGTTGTACAAGGTGTTGTACAAGGTCTTGAGCAAGGTCTTGAGCAAGGAAAAGAACAAGGAAGAGAACAAGGACAGCGGTTGATTTTAGAGAGTTTCTTGCAGGTTAGATTTGGGGAGTTAGACCCTATAACTCTCACTTTTGTAGACCCGATATCGGCTTTACCTACTGCCGAGTTTACGATGTTATTGGTACAATTGTCTATGCTGCCGATCGCCCAAACCGATCGCCAACCAGTCCTGAATTTGCTAGCAGCAAGTATTTTGAACAACCGCTTCAGTAAATCAGGACAATCAGAACCAGAACTCCCAGTTACTCTCATCCCAAATTTACTCGGCTTATCCCCAGAAAACTTATCGTTGCTGCTGTCAGAATTGCCTCAATTATCCCTCGAAAATTTGATAGCTAGATTGCCAGATCGACTTAAAAACTAACAATAGGGCGATCGCCCCGACTTCTCAAACAAGTCGGGGTTCTGGGTGTATAATAAGAGGCTGTGGTAATCTGTCATTTGCTGATGAAGCTGAGATCGTTCTTTTATTTCCTAATTGCCGGTGTCTTAGCACTTTTAGTCTTGAGTGCAGGCGGTTTTTATTGGCTGACAACTCAAACTCCCCTCAACTTGCTCAACGGCGGGCCCACCACTACTCCGGCTGCGGCTGTGTTTGTCTCGAAACAAGCACCTTTGTTAGCATCAATGCTGGTAAATCCCGATCGCATCGAAGCCCTACGACAAGTTTTTGCCACTCCCGCAGAAAGAAGTCGATCGCACGCCGAATTTGAACAAATCAAAAAAAGCCTCCTCGCCAATACAAACCTCGATTACAGTCGAGATATCCAACCTTGGATCGGTGACGAAATCACCTTTGCGATCGCGACACCAGATATCGATCGCGATCGCAACAACGGCAAACAAACCGGGTTTCTGCTAGCCCTTTCCTCCCAAAATGCCGATCGCAGTCAAGAATTTCTCACTTCCTACTGGCAAAAAGAATCTCGTAAGGAGAAAACAGTGCAGTCGGAACTATATAAAGGTGTCAAAATATATTATAAAGAGTCACCAATAACTAACCCCAAAAAAGATTCGATTTGGTCTTTCAACTCGCTTTCTCTACCGAATTCAACTTTGCCTCCCAGCTTTGCAACAGCAGCAATCGGCGGTAGTTCTGATTCAGGAAATAACAGCAGTTTTGTTTTATTTGCCAACAGTCCGAACGTGCTGCGAGATGCAATTGATAACGTAGAATCAACAAACGGGAATCTCAACAACAGTCCTAACTATCAAAAAGCTTTGCAGCAGCTAACTCAAGGCAGAATAGCTTTAGGATTTATCAATCTCCCGCAGCCAGAAATAGATAAAAATCCCCAACTTTCCCTAAATTCCCTAGGAGTTGCTGTCGGAGTAAACAGACGGGGATTAGTCGCTGAAACTGCTTTAGTGACCGATCGCCAACAAACAGCAATTCCCGCACTGTCCGAACCCGTCCAAGCCTTGCAGTACATTCCCTCAGCCAGTCCTTTCGCCGTCGCCAGTACCGATTTAAGCAATTTTTGGACAGGATTGTCATCTGCGGTTGCCACCAACCCAGAAGTGTCAAAATTGGTCGATCGCACCCTGGCAGATATTCAGACAGCTTGGGGCATCAACTTACCACAGGATATATTTAAGTGGGTAAAAGGAGAATACGCTTTAGCAGTGCTTCCCGGTGCGTCAAACAGCAGCGATTGGATTTTTGCCGCCGAAACATCTGTTGATTCCCAAAAGGCGATCGCCCGCTTGGACGAAATAGCGCGCAGCAAAGAATACAGCATCGGCAGTTTCACACTCAGAAATCAAAAAATTACGGCTTGGACGCAGTTGACAACTCGCCCGAATTATGGTAAGGAAAATAAGACTAAAAGTGCGATCGAAACCGAAGCAAAAGGAGTCCGAGCGACAGTCGGTAAATACGAAATTTTTACCACCTCAGTAGAAGCAATGGACGAAGCACTCAAAGCAGCCGAAACAGGGTCTCTGGTCGCGAATCAAGACTTTCAAACCAGCATCGAACCGCTACCGGCATCTAACGACGGCTATTTTTATTTAGATTGGCCCTCAAGCAGAGGAATTTGGGAAAAACAAATCCCGCTGTTGAGGTTAATTGAACTTTCCGCAAGGCCATTTTTCGACCACTTGCGATCGCTCACAATTACTAGCACCGGAGAAACAGCAGGAATTCGCAAAGCCACCATATTTATGCGGCTGAATTAGTCATCATCAACGAGGTTTGTAGTGAGGACTTTAGTCCTCTGATTATGAGGACTAAAGTCCTCACTACAAACCCAGGATTACTGAGGGTTAGGTGGTGTTTTCGGCTTCCCAAAATAAGCTTGAAACACCTCTTTGGCGATCGGGGCCGCAGCAACAGAACCAAAACCGCCATTTTCCACAACCACGGCGATCGCAATTTCCGGCTTGTCAGCAGGCGCGAAGCCGACAAACAAAGAGTGATCTTTTTGTCCGATTACCTCCGAAGTCCCTGTTTTGCCCCCCGTCAGCGGAATCGAACCGTCATTCATCCCCCGTCCCGTACCCTCGGCAACCACCGCGATCAGTCCTTCCTTAATCACCTGAACTGTCGAAGGTTTCATCCCCGTATTTACCCGTTGAGTCTGGGCTGTGCCGGTCATAGAAGTCAAAAGATGGGGCTTCACTCGATAGCCGCCGTTAGCGATCGAACTCACCATCACCGCCGCCTCCAAAGGAGTCACCAATACCAACCCCTGACCGATCGACATCGTTACCGTATCACCCGCATACCAAGGTTCTTTATAGATTTTCTCCTTCTCCTCCGGCGTCGGGACTTGACCGTGATCCCCGCCGCTAAGTCCCAAAAGCTTCAAATCCGTATCCTTGCCAATTCCCAAGCGGTGTCCCCACTTAGAAATTTGCTCCGGCCCCGCACTCATCCCCACTTGATAAAAAAACGTATTGCTGCTGAAAGCCAAGGCCTCCCGAAAGCCGATGTCGCCGTAACCGCCACTGTGTTCGTTAAAATCAATTCCCCCCACAGTAATGTAAGACGAAGTACCGATAATTGAGTCCGGCGAAAACTTGCCGGATTCCATACCAGCGACGGAAGTCACAATTTTAAAAGTGCTGCCGGGGGGATAGCCTTGCATGGCCCGATTCAAAAAGGGATTTTCCTGGTCTTGAAGAGTTGCCCAGTCATCCTTAGTAATTTTTCGCGTAAACAGATTGGGGTCAAAAGTCGGGTGGCTGGCGAGAACTAATACCCCGCCGGTTTTCACGTCCAGGGCTACTACTGCCCCCCGGCGGTTCCCCAGGGCTGTTTCGGCTGCTTTTTGCATGGACAAGTCTATGGTTAGCTGCACCGCCTCCCCCGGTTTGGGCGGTGTCTCTCCCATCAGTCGCAATTCTTGATTTTGGGCATTTACCTCGATCAGCCGATCGCCCCAAACTCCCGCAATCTGCTTGTTAGAACTCGCTTCTATGCCCATCTGACCGACAATCATCCCCATCGGATATTCCGGGTGAGCTTTCAAGTCTTCTGCCGTAGCTTCGCCAATATACCCGAGAACGTGAGCCGCCAAACTACCTTCGGGATAGTAGCGGTTCGCTTCTGGCCGCACTTCCACTCCCCGCATTTGCCCCACCTGTTCTGCTAGTGGCACAAACACCTCTGGCGGCATCGCTTGCTTGATCCGCACCGGTCTGTAGGATAGAGGATCGACCTGTTTTAATTTTTGTAAAATTTCTTTGGCGGGGATTTTCAGCAGCGGACTCAACTTGTCTGCTGTCGCTTTCCACTGTTCCGGCGTTTGTTCTTTCGGCCACAAATATACCGATCGAGCTAAATTATTTGCCGCTAGCAGCTTGCCTTTGCGATCGACAATGTGTCCGCGATTCGCCGGCATTGGCACTAGGCGGACGCGATTGTTTTCGGCTCGTTCCCGGTTTTGCTTCCCTTGTACCAGTTGCAATTCCACTAGCCGACTAGCGTGCAGGCCCAGCAAACCCGTTGCCACCAGCATTAACACGATCGCCCGGTGTATCGGACGCGACTGTTTCTGAGGAGTTTCCCCCAGGGTTTTGTCATTCGAGCGAAATCCAGAGAGCGAAGAAATTTCTCGTTGCATCATTCTATAGGTAGATGTCAAATCCTAGATTTTAGATTCTTGAATTGTCAATTCTGAAGTATACATCATCAGACCGGCGGCGATCGGGCCTTGACCGTTGGGCTTCGCCGAAACGATCGATCGTTGGCTTTTGACTAATCACTAATAACTGATGGATGACTAATCCCCCAAGCACCAAGAAATAGCCAGCAAAATCAAGGTCAGGCTCAGCCAATTAGGGAGGTGGAGCCAGCCGGATACACTCAGAGGTAACAATACCAAAACCTGTGTCAATATGGAACCGATCGCCAACAGCAACGCTAGGAGTATCAAATTTATCATCTTGACACCGTACAATTTCGGATGCGATCGCCCGGAGCGTGTGGCAGAAGTCGGAGTGGCACGAGCTCCGGGCGATCGCACAGCTATTATCCTGATAGAAACAAGGAACAGAAGCCAGAAGGTTTTGAACTAATTTAAAAAAAATTGTTCTTCCTCCAGAAATCAGATTCTTGGGGCTGCGATCGGTAAATTCTGAGTTGTGATTTTAAGTTGTGACGCCAGGAGTATTGCCATGTTGTTTAATCAGCGAGCCTATTTCAAAAACGGTGCACTCTTGGCTGCGACCTGCGCGATCGCCGCCCTACCAGTTTTAGCAGAAACAGCCAATTTCGGCACTTTAACTTTATCCCGAGGTTTTGGGGCCCCAACAGCAGTTTTGAGAGGTTCCACAGGCGGATCTTACTCTCTATCTGCGATTGCCAACGCCGATCGCCACAAAAACAAATGTTTGGGTTTTGCCACTCCAACTCCCGACCACATCATAGTCTTGCAGCAAAACTTTTCAAAACTCACAATCCAAGTCAACAGCAAAGGCACCGACACAACCTTACTCGTACAAGGCGGTAACACGGTGCGCTGCGGAGACGATGCAGGTCAGAATAAAGATGCCGACATTGTTGATTCAGACTGGCAAGCAGGCTCTTACAGGATTTGGGTAGGTACTCTCGAACCCGGAGTCAAGTCTAACTATACAATCTCAGTACAGGAATAAAACGCAGCGGTGCTGTTGGACGGGCCAAATAAAATATCGTCCAATTCTCCCGCAATCTCCCAATCTCCCACTCCCCCAAATTCCCACTCCCCCAATCTCCCGATCGGCCACTAACTTCCCCCGTCGAGTAAAATGTAAGATCGAAAGTGCAGTGTTTAACCAAAATTGGTGACTCCGAAAGTGCTAAAGACCCTTAGAGCTGACTTCAGTATAATTTTCGACCGCGACCCTGCCGCTCGCAACTGGCTGGAAGTTTTGTTTTGTTACCCCGGTCTTCAGGCCCTAGTGCTGCACCGCCTCGCACACTGGCTATACTTACTGGGACTTCCCTTCATCCCCCGCTTAATTTCCCACATTGCTCGCTTTTTGACCGGAATTGAAATTCACCCGGGGGCAACGATCGGCAAAAGCGTCTTCATCGACCACGGTATGGGGGTTGTGATCGGCGAAACAGCGATAATCGGCGATTTTGCCCTAATTTACCAAGGTGTCACCCTCGGAGGCACAGGCAAGGAAAGCGGCAAGCGTCACCCTACCGTCGGCGAAAATGTAGTTGTCGGTGCTGGCGCCAAGGTACTCGGCAATCTGCTAATTGGCAACAACGTCCGCATCGGCGCAGGTTCCGTCGTCCTCCGCGACGTACCGTCTGACTGTACGGTGGTAGGGATTCCCGGCCGCATCGTCTACCGATCGGGAGTACGAGTAAATCCCCTAGAACACGGCAGTTTGCCGGATTCCGAAGCTGTGGTAATTCGCTCTTTGCTCGATCGTATCGAATCCCTCGAACAACAAGTAAAAAGTTTGATTCCTCAACCATCTGTCTCCCTAACTTCCGATCCCAATTCTCACAAATTCTACTCAGTATCAGAAGCTTTAAGCCAAGCCAGCAACGTAGCCACAGCCGAAAAAACCCAGCTTGTTACAACCCCTAGCTGCAAGTTAAAAGATAAAGCAATTCAAGAATTTTTCGACGGCAGCGGCATCTAAAATTTGAATTGGGCATAGGGCATAGGGCATAGGGCATTAGTGAATGTTAACTAATGACGAATGACGAATGACTAATGACTTCTTTTTCAAGGATTGACCGATCGCACAAACCAATTTCCCGACAAGTCGCGCCCATAAAGCGATCGGTTCTGCGGTTCCCCCCGCAATTCCAACAAATCCACCGTTTCCGGTTCCAACAACAGCAAGCAAAAATTAGGCAACGGCTCGATCGCATCTGGGGAAGCAGAATCAAAAGCACCAGCCTCCGCTTTATCTTCCCCCGGATGCGGCCAAGCAAACTGATTTCGAGCCGCCTCAGAAAGCTCCTGCCAAGCTGTGCGCCGCGACGAGCACAACTCTGCATCTGGATATTCAGCCACTACCAAAACCAGCTTTCCAGCAATCCGAAATTGTTCCCGAGTTTTGGGGAAATACCAGCAAATCTCCCCCCAAGGATAGAAATTAATTTCCTCTACCTTTTCACTGCGAATATCTGTAATAAACTTTAACTGGTTCGTATTTTCCAAAAAACCTCTAAACACAACAGTGCGGTTAGCCGGACGACCATCAGCCCGGACTGTTGCCAATTGTAAGTACCTAGAAACAGGAAGACTGCGGTTGCGGTGGAGAGTACCAGCAAGATGCGATCGCCAAAGTGCTAAAGTCATAAAAGAAGGAAGAAGGAAGAAGGAAGAAGGAAGAAGGAAGAAAGCCCTTCGGTTTCGCTCAGTATAGTGTAGGTTGGGTTGAGGAACGAAACCCAACACTCATTAATTGGATGTTGGGTTTC
>JAUBOH010000232.1:0-10103 GCA_036700145.1 Microcoleus occultus BM001215366 | reverse complement strand
CTAATAACCAATTCCCAATTCCCAATTCCCAATTCCCAATTCCCAATTCCCAATTTCCCATTCCCAATTTCCCATTCCCAATTCCCAATTCCCAATTCCCCATTCGCAATTACCCGTGCATTTCTCCACTCGGCATGATTGTACCGCGCAATTGAGCTCCCGCTAAATTAGCAGTGCTCAAATCTGCCCTAATCAAAGTTGTGCGGTGCAAAATTGCCTCCCGCAAATCTGTTCGAGCCAGGTAAGCATCAGTCAGATCCGCTTCACTCAAATTTGCCTGATTAAAATTAGCTCGACTCAAATCAGCCCTCACCAAATTAGCTCGACTCAAGTCAGCCATAACTAAATTAGCATTGCTCAACTTAACATCAGGAAGAAAAGCACCCCGCAAGTTAGCGCCAGCCAATTCAGCATCAATTAACACAGCTCTTTCCAACTTAGCATTTGTCATCACAGCCCAGGAAAAATTCGTTTCTACCAAAGTTGCTTCAGTCAAAAATGTGCCATCTAAAATAGCTTCGCTCAAATTCGCCTGAGTCAGATTTGCTTCCCGCAGAGATGCTTCAGTCAAATTCGCTTGACTGAGATTAGCTTTAGTCAAATCTGCACCTAGCAAATTGACGCCCCGCAAATCTGCACCTTGCAAATTTGCACTCCGCAAATTTGCCCCCTCAAAAATCCGCTGCTCCTTTCGCAAATTTGCACCGCGCAAGCACGCACCGCGCAAATCAGCACCTTGCAAATTGACGCCTCGCATATCTGCATCGCTCAAATTTGCATCGATAAAAACTGCCAAAGAAATGTTGGCTTTGCGAAAGTCTGCACCTTGCAAAGTAGCTCCGTGGAAGTCTGCATCGGACAAATTTGCTGCGCTCAAATTCGCCTGATTTAAGTTAGCGCCACACAACTTTGCATTAGTTAAATTTGCGCGTTGAAGGTTAATTCTGCTCAGGTAGGACATGGCTAAGTTTGCGCCCCAGAGGTCAGCACTGCTTAAATTGACGCCAATTAAATCGGCACCGCTCAGGTAGACGCCTCTAAGATTCATACCTTGAAAATCTAGTTCTCCTGATGTATATCGCCTTAAAATTTCGCTGGCATTCATATCTTTTTTTTGTGGTTAATTAGGTAAAATCTGCTATTTCTAGACTTATTGAATTTCAGTTTTTGCCGGGGGACTTAGTTTTTGTATTCCCCCACTTGAGTCTGGGCATTTAATCAGTTTGATTCACAAATTCTTGAGTCCAAGCGACTGTTTTGTTGCCTAACTGCCGCCCGTGAATTTTCACATGAGTCAGAGATTGTGATTTTAATGTACACAGTTTTTTGTGAATGTATATAGCTGTACCCTGTTGGTTTGGTACTTCGGCAGAGTCCAGAATGACGTGGAGCCAACCGTCTTTAAATCCCGCTGTAGCAGTAATTCCCTTGGGCTGTAGCAATTGATTTATCAATAGGGCGATCGCCTTTGGTTTGCCTTGTTTTGCCATTTCCACAAGCTGATACTGATTTGGCTGCGGCCCAGAGTTTTGCTGCTGCGTTTCTGAAATATTTTCTGCGATATTTTCCGGGGTTTCCGAAGCAGAGCGCCCGCTTTCTTTCAACTCCACTTCGCTCAGGATTTCTATTAATTTGTCTGTAAATTCATGGACTTTTCCTACATAATCTCTGAGACTTTTATATTTCCAGTACAAACGCTCATCTGAACTTTCCGTAGAAAATTTTCCATTCAAATCAGCTTCTAAATCGCTGAATATCTTTTCTATTTGCGCCGTTGCGGAGTTAGCACTATGAGTTACTAATCCTTTCATTTCTTCTTCCAATCCCAACTTCCGTTTGATGGAATCGCTAATATTTATAGTAACAGGAGCTACCGGCTCGAAAGTTTCGATAATTGTCGGGGTTTCTGAAACAGAAAATGTTTCTACCAATTTCTCTCGGAAATCGGCAGTGGAATTATTGCTGCTGGTTTCGGGTTCTTTAAACTGTAGATTTTCTGCCGTGTCCGGCACTAAGCAACTTTTCTGGGGGTCATAATGATAGTGAGTCGGAGCCGCTTGAATGATTTGAGTAATATCACCCGCATCAAAATGATCGCTGCGCCTGTCAATCGGCTGGCTTTCTTCGTAAACACTGTTTAAATGCGTCTGATCGTAATCTTCTGTAGCGGAATCTTCTGCTCGATCCTGTTCTTCCTGTTGCAATTTTGCGTAACAAGAATTCATGGCTTTGATAATCACGCTAGCCGCTTGGTCGTATTCGTCTGTGTTGTCGAGATTGTCCGCAGTTCTGTACAACTGAGATTCGAGTTCGGCTAGGCTGCTGCAGACATTAAACATTTGTCGCAGCAGATTGTCAAGTTCTTGGGTTTTCAGCAGCAGCCAGTCGCGATCGCTAAAAGTGAACTGGTGATAAAGAGTAGAAAAAATGAGGATTTTCGCCCTCAGCGGATTGGTTTGCTGTAAAATTTTTTGTCTGACATCAAATAGATTTCCGGGGTCTCTTTCGATCGGCTCCCCTACTGGCATTTCCGAACTGAAGTGGTCATCCAATGCAGGTGCTTCGTAACCGCCAAAATTAGATATGTTTGTTTCTAATTTGGTGAAATCTTGATATTCGTAAAGCCTGCTCAGTTGGCAAACGATTTGATCGGCCACTAAAGCGTACTCAGTTTTTTTGTTGACCTTGGCAACTATACTGTTTAAAACTGCTTCAATATCTTCTAACCTGCTGTATTTAGCGCAGAGTTCTTCGATTAAGCTCCCTACGTCTGTGCTGGCGAGTTGGGCCGGATCGTTTTCCCAAAAGTCTTTACAAGCAAAAAATATTATTTTTTTTAGGCGCGAGAGATTGATATCTTGTTCTAATTCGCGAACAACTTCATCTAAAATAGATAAAGCTTTCATAGTTTTCCTCCCAAAAAATACCCTGTCAGCAGTCAGCAAGAAATAATAGAATTATACCACATTTGATAAATGCAAGACTTTGATGCGATCGTAATTGGCAGCGGCATTGGTGGCTTAGTCGCCGGCTCGATGCTAGCTCGCTACGGTTGGCGGGTTCTCGTCTGCGAGAGCCACACCATAGCGGGCGGGGCGGCTCACAGCTTTTCGCGCCGGGGATTTCACTTTGATTCGGGGCCTTCTTTTTATTGCGGTTTGACCGATCGGCAGTCGCTCAATCCTTTGTCACAAGTCCTTAATATTTTGGAGGAGTCGATCGCAGCAATTTCCTACAATCCGCTGGGCCATTACCATTTTCCAGAGGGAACTTTGCCGGTCTATGCTGATGCGAGAAATTACTTAGATGCTGTAGCTAAATTCGCACCGCAAGGTGCTGTAGAATTACAGCAATTTCAACAAAATTTATTGGTTTTGTATGAAGCTTTGCGTGGAATTCCGGCTTTAGCGCTGAGATCCGACTGGCAGTTGATACCTGTTTTGCTGTCTCGGTACGGGCCTGCTTTGCTGAAGCTTTTACCGTTGGTAGGCGCGATCGCAGGTTCTGCCGGTTCCTTGATGGATCGGGACGTGCGCGACCCTTGGGTGCGACGTTTGATCGATTTGGAGTGCTTTTTGCTGTCGGGTTTGAAAGCGCATGAAACTGTCGCGCCGGAAATAGCTTTTATGATTGGCGAACGATCGCACAGCGCGATCGAATATCCTGTAGGAGGCAGCGGTGCGATCGTCGATGCCTTAGTTAGAGGTTTGCAGCGCTGGGGAGGAAAATTGCGCCTGGGAACTCCCGTCGAGCAAATATTAGTTGAATCCGGCAAAACTACCGGAATTCGCTTGCAAAATGGCGAAATTATCCGCGCGCCAATTGTTATCTCAAATGCCACAGTTTGGGATACTTATACAAAATTGCTGCGGCCCGAAGATTTGCCGCAAAGCTACCGAAAAACCGCCTTGTCGGTGCCAGCAGTAGACAGTTTCATGCACCTGCATTTAGGAATTAAAGCCGAAGGACTCGAAGGTTTGACCGGCCACCACGTCGTCGTTCATGACAGCAAAATTGACATCACAGTACCCGGAAATACTTGCATGATTTCGATTCCGACAGTGTGGGATGCAACTCTCGCGCCGCCCGGACATCA
The DNA here is from genome assembly GCA_036700145.1 of Microcoleus occultus BM001215366. Classification (GTDB taxonomy): domain Bacteria; phylum Cyanobacteriota; class Cyanobacteriia; order Cyanobacteriales; family Microcoleaceae; genus Microcoleus. The sequence continues at coordinate 6,007 of JAUBOH010000232.1, read as the reverse complement.
CGCGATTCACGCTTATACTTTAGAACCTTACGCAGGTTGGGAGTACGGCGACGGTTATCAGGAAAGGAAACGAGAGCGATCGCAATCTTTGTTTCAAGCTTTAGAAAGAATTATACCGGATTTGCGATCGCGAATAGTCTTGGAGTCGATCGGCACACCGCTAACCCACGCCCGATTTTTGCACCGGTATCAAGGAACCTACGGGCCTGCAATCGCCGCCGGAAAAGGCACGTGGCCCGGGCCGCAAACACCAGTCAAAGGCTTGTATCGGGTGGGAGACAGCACCATGCCCGGAATAGGCGTTCCCGCCGTCGCAGCATCGGGTATTTTGTGCGCGAATACCCTGGTAAATTCGGATGTGACAGGACAATTTCTGTAAATTTGTAGATAAAACGGGCTGGTTTTGCCAAAGATATTTTCGGCAATTCAAAAAATAGATAAACCCGCCCTCTCAATATCCCTGGTTTGTAGTGAGGACTTTAGTCCTCTGATTTTGAAGAAAACTAAAGTCCGATGCTGCCAACACTTTTTATGAGGAATTTACGAACATCGTGTAAACTGCTGACAAAGCACTGATGACTGTTAAAAACCGATTATCCACCAGCGGCAAAAGTGCCCATAATTGCGATCGACAAAGCCAAACCGGGCAACAGCAGCAATCCTAACATCAAAGCATCGTGTCCGCTCATCACTTTCTCCTGATACTGACGTTAGATATCTTATCATACACACCCCGATTTCGCCACCACCTTAAGAATTAAAACCGACATACAGATTCAGGATTGACCGGGCAAATTTTATTAACAATCGGATTCCCGCGCAAGTCGAGCGTAGTTAACTTTTGCAAAGATTGCAAGGAAGTGATATCAGAGATTTGATTGTTGTACAAGTCTAGCAAAAATAAGTTATTTAAAGCTTGCAGCGCGCTGCAATCGGAAATCGGATTATTGAACAGATAAAGTTGAGTCAAATTAGTTAACGATTGCAGCGGACTGATGTCTGATATTTGATTATTGCCGAGGTTTAGTTCAATTAAATTAGTTAGCGATGCCAAAGCACTAATATCTGATATTTTATTTTGGAATAAAACCAATTTATTTAAGTTGGTTAGGGATTTCAGCGAAGTGAGGTCAGATATTTGATTCTCGAATAGAAACAGCGTATTGAGATTTTTTAAGGCAGCCAGCGGGCTGAGATCGGATATTTTATTCTTGTAAAGGTAGAGTGTCTGAAGTTCAGTTAAATTCGCCAGAGGAGTAATGTCAGAAATTTGATTGTTGTAGAGAATTAGCGCATTTAAGTTAGTTAATGTTTTCAAGGAATTGATGTCATAAATTTTGTTGTCAAACAAGACAAGTGTGGTAAGATTAGTTAGAGCAGCTAGGGGAGTGATGTCTGATATTTGATTGGTATCGAGAACGAGTCTAGTCAAATTTGTCAGAGATGAAAGCGGAGTGATATCTGATATTTGATTGACATCCATAACCAGAGTTTTCAGATTGGTTAAAGATTGCAGGGGAGCGAGGTCTGATATTTGATTGCTGTTGAGGCTGAGATTAGTAAGTTGAGTGAAAGATGAGAGGGGAGCGAGATCGGTAAGTAGAGCTTGTTTGAGGTTTAGTTCTGTTGTACTAGAAAGCAGTTCGTTAGCTCGATCGCACTCGGTCGTATCTGAGGCTTGCAACAGTATTTCTACGGTATGTTTTGCACCTGGAGAGAGATTTTCTTTGTGCTTGCACCAATCTGGAAAGTTATTATAAGTTGTTGTCATGGGATTTTAGATTTGCGATTTTAGATTTTTGCAAAACCTCTATATATAGGGTGATCTTCGGCGCACCTTAGCGCTATGATTAGCGTATCCGGTCAATTACCCAAAATCCAAAAGGTTCGTAGTGAGGAATGCGAGTCCTTCAAAAATCTGCGGACTAAAGTCCTCACTACGAACCAATTTTATTGTATTCGAGCGCTGGGTTCATTATAGCAATTATCGTTCATTTGTGGATGAGGTTTTTTTATGATTTTGAGAAAATTCAGCAAAAATTGTGTAAACTAATCCTAATAACCTCGATTGCATTGCATTTTATTCGCAGCAGCCAACAGGAAACTATGACACCCGAACTAATTTTTAACGCAGCTAATCTGTTCGTTTTGCCTTTCTGGGCAATTATGATATTATTGCCCAACTGGGGAATTACCCGAAAAGTGATGAATTCCTTTATTCCGTTTGCAGTGCTAGCCGTTTTGTACATATATTTGTTTGGTAGCAGTCTGACTGCGGAAAATGCGGCTGCTTTGTCCAATCCCAAGCTAGCAGATATTGCTAAGTTTCTGGGGGAGGAAACGGCGGCGGCTACGGGATGGATACATTTTTTAGTGATGGATTTGTTTGTCGGGCGCTGGATTTATTGGGAAGGACAGCGGACAGGAGTTTGGACGGTTCATTCTCTGGCTTTGTGTTTGTTTGCTGGGCCGATGGGATTGCTTTCTCATATTGTAACTGCTTGGATTACTCAACGGTTTTTCCCGAGTTCTGAAAGTCTTTCAGGGGCGGACAAGATGCCCGCCTCACAATAATAAAATTGATGTATTGTGGAACGGGCACGCGCGGCCCGTTCGTTCCTAAGAATGGTGCAAGATATCAGTAAAAATATAGATCGCAGCTAAACTAGAAAGAGGTTGATGATGATTTACTTTTGGGTGAGGGCGGGCTTATGAGATTATATCAATTCCGGCGGCGCCGGAATGACAAGCGAGGACACTCAAGATGCCGTTTCCCTACCGGGATCAATTGTAGGGACACGGCACTGCCGTGTCCTGATTTTGGGTAAGATTAATTCAGATACAACCGGAATTGAGATTATTGGTTTAGAGGCAATTATTGTTGGTGAAACCGCCCCTACAATCCTGGATCGCAGCAATATTAAGAATGGGCTAGGGGCAGCACTAAGCGGGCGATAATTAAATTATTTTCTAACATTTCTAAAGACAAGTTTCCTCCCATTAAGCGTATTGCTCGCTGACAAATTAAGAGATTTTGCACGATCGACCTATTTGCAGAAACCGCTAATATATCCGAGCCGGCACCGCCGTTGAATGCATCAATTAACTGTCGATCGCACTTTGGGCCGCTATCGATCACACACAATTCTAGCAAATCTTTCCCCAACAACTGAGAGCGAATCTCAATTTTGTCACCAACAGAGGAGCGCCTGCAAGCCGCCGCCAGCAATTCGCACAGGATCAAATCCAGCTTGATGCTGTCGCCGCGAACGCTCAAAGTCTGGCCCGCTCTCAGCGACACAGCAGGTTCTCTGTTCACTTCCAGCAAGATTTGCGACTGTTTGACCACCGGGGCCGTTCGATCGATCGATCGCCTCAGCCAAGCGCTCACAGGCACCGCATCTTGTCCGATTTGCAGCCGCCACTGTTCCTGTTTCAGCAGCAAATGAGTTGACCCCAAAGCATTGCCAATTTGTCGCAAAACCTGTTGGTAGCGCAAAGTTTTCAGAGCATCCTTTTGTTCCTTCGCCGACTGCAAAATCGACTGACTCAACTCCCCCAACTCCTTGATTCCCGCTCCCACAGTCCGGTAAAAGTCCTCGAAACGTCGCTGCTTGTACCAGTTGAGCATCTCCAGATCCAACCGCTGCGACTCGGCGACCGATTGCACCGCCAAATACCTGCGCCACCAAGCCAACTGAGACGCCATCGAGCTGAGTAAATTCACCGACAACTCAGACCACTGGCGGCCCGGAGCGTCCGCAACCACCACAATGCCCGCCGGAGCGTGTTCTGGGGCAGTCCGCAGCGCCACCGTCAGCATCTCGCCAATTCCCGGACTGCGGAGCCACCGCTTCGTCGCCAGCGGCAGTTGGCTCATGCTCTGTTGCAGCACGCCCGCGAATCCTAGGGTTTGTTGGATCAAAGCATCTGTTTGGAGAGGAATCACGACCTCGGTATTCAGGGCAAATACGGGATTTGCAGCAACCGCCGCCGTGATTGAACCGGACTCCTGGCCTCTGTTCCAAGTAATTACGGCTACTAAAGGACTGTTCAAAGTCTTGGAAACCTGTTGAGCAAAGTTGCGATCGAGCTTTTGCAGCAGCAACTCAGGGAACATCCTTGCTGAAGCAGCAGATTTCTGTTCCCCAGATTGCTCCTCGCCAGAATGCTGCAAAACCGCCAAACCCGATTTGATCGAGCGCTCAAATTGCTGGTATTTGTCGATTTCCGAACTCTGCTGCCAGGAGTGCAGGATCAATCCTAGCTGTTGGCTGACTACCCCAACTAATTCCCGCTCCGATCGCCTCCAAGTGCGAGTTGCACTGTGCCCGACAACCAGCAAACCCTCGATCGATTTTCGATCGCGGTTTTCTCCCTCTGCCTTTTTCCCAGAAGTGCTCGACGCCAAAAGCGATCGCACCCCCGCTTCCGCCAGCACTTCCCGCCAAGCGCCCAACCGCCCGTCTTCCTCCCAATTTTCAACAGCCAGAGGTTCCCCCAGCAGCAGCAGCCGCACGTCATCCGCATCGAGGGCATTCAGCGGCGACGGCACTGGCCTGCGGTTGCGGGGCAGATTTTGGCTGACAATTTCCAAGCGATTTTGTTCTTCGCCGTACAGCAGCAGCAAAAAGTATTCGCATTTGAGCCGCCCGCACAACTGCTCGGCGGTATTTTTCAAAGTCGCCTCCCAGTCAGCATCGCTGTAGATGGCGCGAGCTATGGAGGCGGTTAAATCCCGATCGAGCTCAATTTGCTCAATCCTCTCCTCCATCTCCGACAGAGGAGCAGTCAGAGCCACTAACTGCGCCGCTCCCCGCAGGTAATGTTTTTCATTGTCTTGCCAAATCCGGGGCTCGCCAGCTTCGACTGCCAAAAATCCCAACAATTCCCCTTCTAAAACAATCGGCGCAGCCAACAGAGAGCGAGCGCGGATTTGCTGCATCAACCGCCCCGTCAGCTCAGTTTTCAGAGAACTGTGAGATTCACCGATCCAAACCATTTGTTCCCCGGCCAAAGCCTGATAAAATTCGCCCAAGTCGCCGACGGTGATGCCCGAAGCAGGTCGGCTCTGCCCCAAACCCGGAGCAACTTGGCGGTTGCTGACTCGGCGCCAAAAATAGCGCCGCTCTCGCTCGAACCAATAAACATTGGTGCGCGTCGGCTCGATAAATTCATGGGCTTGTTCGACTACCGCTTGCAAGTATTGGTCGAGCGATCGCAGTTCCCGCAACTGCGAAATCAGCGCTAAAAGAGACTCGTCCGGGCGTTTGACTTGTTGTCGCTGCCAGTCTTTTTCTATTTGATAAAGAGCAGTTGCCAGCGCTCCAAATACGATCGCCAACTGCGTTTTTTCCCCCGACTTTGGCGACGCTCCCCACTGGTCAGTCCCCAGCAAAATCACGCCGTAGCAGCGGTCTTTGTAGCGGAGCGGAAACAGAGTCGTGCCTTGAATGTTAAAAGTTTGAGCTGCTTTGCGCCATTCTCCGGCTCTGTTTTCCGAACGCAAATCCGGGACTCCCACCGGCCGGAGTTCTATCACCACTTGTTCCAGCAAATCCCCCGGGCCCAGGGCAAACCGCTGTTTGAGAAAAGACAGGTCGCCGTTAGGAGTCATGCCGCCTTTCCCGAACAATCGGTGAGCCTGTCGATCGTACAACCCGATCCAAATCAACCGCCAGTCAAATTCCGCTTGCAAGTAACCGAGAGTGGTTTCCAGCAGCACTTCAACATTCTCCTCTTCTCGGAGAGTCTGGAGAACGCGCTCCAGAGCCGCGATTTGTTCGTCTAAATCCTTCGGTCTTTGCTGCTGCCCCATTTCCAAGCTTCCCCGCACATGAGTCCAATTTCAAATTACCCACTTAAAAATTTAAAAAATTAAATGTCAAACAATCAACTTATAATATAGTCGTCTCAATTATGCTTCAATCTAAAACATTGGAACTGTTGTAACAATATAATGCACCCCACCCCAACCCTCCCCTTACTAAGGGGGAGGGGGCAAGAT
>JAUBOH010000231.1:8161-10152 GCA_036700145.1 Microcoleus occultus BM001215366 | reverse complement strand
GGCAAATTTTCATCGAGTAAAAAACGGATTTTCACTTAAGGTTAAGTAACTCCTGTTCTCGTTGTGCTTTAATTGCTCTTAGGCGTAACGCTAGAGGAGATGGATTAGCCAACCATTCCTGATAGCGCTCTTCCCGCCACTTCGCCAGCCGCAACATATAAGCATCCATCTGCCTGCGATTTTGCAGATAATACGTTAGTGTCGCGTAAATTTTCTCTAAATTCAGAGTAGGTAATTCCTCCAGAATTTGGTCTGGCGAATATCCATCCAAGTAATATTTAATCACGTCGTCGATGCCGATCCGATGTCCTTTGATGCGGATGTCATCGGGGTCGAGAAACTCAAAATAGTCTTCTAGTTGCATCGGTTTATCTCCGAATACTTAGTTGATAGCATTTTATCATAAATTGAAAAGGTCGATCGCACTTTTGATAAATTTAGGGAAATAATATTTGTCTTTGGGTGGGGGCGGGTTTATTTAGATTGTTGATTATCGGCAATTATTGTTGGTGAACCCGCCCCTACGGAATTATGGGGATGTTTGATTGTTCCGTATATATTTTAACAATTATTTTGACGCGCGACCTGTACAATAATTAAAAGGGTATAGGTGAGTTTTATGGGGCGTCTTACCGATCGAGCTTTTGACATTTTGCGGGCCGAAGTTGACAGATGTGCGGCGACTGATAGTGTAGCTGGTGCTGTTTACCGGAGTATGGTAATCAAGCGGCTGGAGAAGTTGCGATCGCAAAACGGCACTTTCGCATCAATAGAAGAAATCCGCGACACTTTCAAAGATGAATTTCCCAACTTCAGCGAAAAAGCTCTCAAAGAAGCTGTCAAAGCCAATCGCCCGCCCGGATTGTTCGGCAAAATTATCTGGATCGGCGGTTTTTTGGGCGCTGGGGCGGGGATAATTTGGCTGGTTAATTTGCCAATTCCCATAATTCGCAAGCCCGTAGCCAACACTTTTCCTATTTTATTAACGCCCAGTTTTAGCAGCATGGATTACAATTACCGCCAAGCGATCGCCCTTGTGGAACAATCCGATCAATTGGTGAATAAAGCCACTGCTGTTGCTGATTTCCACTTGGGCGAAATTAAATCAAAACAAGCGCAAAAACACCTCGACGCCTTGCCGGTTTGGTTTTTAGGTTACTATCCACAAACCTACTGCTCTTTTTTCGGCTGCACTTGGCGCTTTACTGTTGATGAATTTGAAGCAGCCCGCAAAAATGTCGGGCGCATGGATGCCCAGATTTTCCAGCAAAAAAATGCTTTTAGTCAGCTAAGCCAAGTCGAACAAAGTCTGGCTGGCGCCAAACAGGAGTATCAGCAAGCAAAAAATGCCGCAGACAGACAAAAAGCTAGCATAAATTGGCAAAGTGCGATCGACCAACTCAATCAAATTCCCGCAGAAACTCTAGCTGGAGAAACTGCTAAGAAAAAACTCCAAGCAGCAGAGAGAGATTTTCAAGCAATGGGCGGCGTAGCCACCGGTTCTGTGCGCGCCGACAACTTAATCGAAGCAGCAAAAGAATTTGCACTTTCAGCGGCTGTAGCGTCGCAAAAACCGCCGCATCCCGCCGCACAGTGGGAACAAATAGCAGGATTGTGGGAAGAAGGAATTAACCGACTGAAAATGGTTCCTGTGGATAACCCGGGCTATCTCGACGCCCAAACTAAACTAGCTGAATATCAGAAAAATTTAGGAATTGCTCAAATTAGGCTGCAAACAGAAAAAGATTCTGCAACTGTTTTGCAAGAAGCTAAAAGCTTGTTTGCTAACTTGCAAAAAGATGTAAATTCTCAAAATTCCGGTAACTCCCTCAGCCAGTTGCAAGAAATTATTAATAAATTAGAATCCGTCAAACCCGGAACAACTGTTTATCCCGAATCCCAAAAATGGCTGCAATCGGCTCGTAAAAAACAGCAAGAATGGCAAAAAAAATAAAGATTGGGCATTGAAATAAGGTTTGTAGTGAGGACTT
>JAUBOH010000231.1:0-8061 GCA_036700145.1 Microcoleus occultus BM001215366 | reverse complement strand
GATTGGGCATTGAAATAAGGTTTGTAGTGAGGACTTTAGTCCTTATCAATCTGAGGACTAAAGTCCTCACTACAAACCAATTACCAAACTGGGTCAACATACAGATTAATTGTGACTTGCTCTTTTCCTGAAGGTATGCCGGAAATACAAGCACAAATCGTATCCCCGCCGTCAATTTCTACTTCGCAAGCGTGACAAGAACCCATCAAACAGCCTGTAGGAATAGAAATTCCTGCACGTTTGGCTACATCCAGCAACAGTTCTCCCGCTTCAGCTTCAACTGTCACATTTTCTGGTAAAAAACAAATTTTTGTCATTCAATTTTAACCTCCAATAACAAACAACAGTCAACAGCCAACAGTCAACAGTCAACAGTCAACAAACAACAGTCCACCGTCAACCAACTAACCTAAAATCTGCTTGATATCTAAATGCTTTTCCACTGTATCAGCAAGAGTTTCTAACAGAGCTTCTCGGTGTTCTCGGTAATTGGGAATACCTGTCGGTAAGGCGTGGAGTCCCCGCTGCTGGCGCAAGTGATTTAACCAAGCTCGCCGCCAAGCTCCGTTGTCAAAGATGCCGTGCAGGTATGTGCCCCAAATTGATTGAGAAGTGTTGACAATTCCTAAAGTCGGATCGTCAAATAGCGGTTGAGTCAAATCCGACTCTAGCATTTGCGTTATTCCTTGATGAATTTCATAACCGGAAACTGGCAAACCCGGTTGAGGATAGTTGGATGTTACGATGCGCTGGCGGGCAATTTTGTTCGGCGCGATCGCAGTTTTCAAAGGCAGCAATCCCAATCCTTCAAATTCTCCCTGTTCTCCCTCAAGCCCTTCCCTATCGGTGATACTTTCTCCCAGCATCTGAAAGCCGCCGCAAACTCCCATGACGGTACCGCCTGCTACTAAGTAATTTTGAATCGCTTTTGCCATACCTGTCTGGCGCAGGACGTGTAAATCGGAAATTGTCGTTTTAGAGCCTGGTAAAATCACGGCATCTGGATGACCTAAATGGTCTTTTGGGCTGACATATTTGACTGTGACGGTTGTTTCGGATTCCAGGGGGTCAAAGTCGGTAAAATTGGAAATTCGGGGCAGACGGATGACGGAAATATTCAGGTCTGTTTGAGAATTGGGAGAACGCCGATCGAGCAAATCGAGAGAATCTTCTGCCGGAAACACTTCGTCTATCCAAGGAATCACCCCAACTACGGGGATTCCCGTCCTTTCTTCCAGCCAAGTTAGACCCGGATCTAAGATCGATTTTTGTCCTCGGAACTTATTAATGATGAATCCTTTAATTAAAGCGCGTTCATCTGGATCGAGCAATTCCAAAGTACCGATGATGTGAGCAAAAGCGCCGCCGCGTTCGATATCAACTACCAGCAAAGTCCGAGCATTCAGATGTTTTGCTACTCGCATATTTGTCAAATCGCGGTGTTTGAGATTAATCTCAGCAGGGCTGCCGGCTCCTTCGCAAACGATCGTATCAAACTCTTGCCGTAGAAATTCTAAAGATTCCTTGATAGCTTGCCAACCGACATCGAAATACTGCTCGTAATATTGAGATGCTCGCACATTGGCGATCGCCCGGCCGTTGACAATCAATTGAGAAGTCATGTCTCCTTGCGGCTTGAGCAAAATCGGATTCATTTCTACCCAAGGTGCGACGCCCGCGGCCCAAGCTTGCACCGCTTGAGCGTAGCCAATCTCTCCGCCGGAGGCTGTGACATAGGAATTCAGTGCCATATTCTGACCTTTAAACGGAGCTACCCGCCAGCCGCGCCGAGCCAAAATTCGACACAAAGCTGCAACTAGTAAAGATTTTCCTGCGTGAGATGTTGTGCCCACGACCATAATTGCTTTCATAATATTTAAGGAAGAAGGAAGAATGTAGAATGAAGAAGTAAGAAGTAAGAAGGTAGAAGAAAGAAGTAAAAAGGTAGAAGGCAAAATCACAAAATTCTGCTTTCTACTTTTTGCTTTTTGCCTCAAGATGATGGCTTATCTTCGTCGGATACATTCTCAGACTTGGACTCAGCGGCCAATTTGGCAGCTTCGACTAGATCCGGTTGCGATCCGTCAACAGAAAGTTCTTCACCTGTGGATTCGATCGAGATAACTGTTACTGAAACCACTTCCACCGCGCTCAACTCGGGTTGTCCCGATGCTTCCATTTCTACAGGCGCTACTGAAACCATTTCCACCACAGTCATTTCTAGAGATACAGCGGGGGCTTGTGCTTCCGGTACACCTGCTGCTGCTTCGGGTTCACCAACCGCCGGTGGCGGTGTCTGAGTTTCAGGGGACGATCGCTCGATTGTCGGAGTTTCCCCTATTTTGCCAGAACTCGCGATTTCTGCACCCACCAACTCGGCCATTGCTTCAACATCGGTGGGAAACGGCACTCCTTGACTGGTTTCGACCGCAGTGTTGCTGGTTTCGGCTGCCACTTCGGCGGCGGCCTCGGCTAATTCTGATTCGAGCATGGAGTCGATATCCGGTGCTGGAATTGCCGTTATTTTAGATGAGGCTGCGATCGGTTCTGGAGTCGCTTTCGGTGTTGGCGTCTGGGGAGTGGCATCAGACTTGTTTTTACCCGCACCCCTTCCCAACATACCGCCGAGACTATTTTTGATATTGCCGAACAGACTTCCGAAACCTGCGGATTTTTTAGCTGTTTTGGCAGGAGTTGAGGTGGCTTCTGGGGCTGCTGTCGGTGTCGCCGTTGGGGCGATCGAACTAGCAGACTGAGAATCTTTAGCCATCGCCCTCCACATCTGGTCAAAATCATCGTCTTCTGGCTGCTGTGGAGCCTCTGGCTGAGCCTCTGCTGGCTCCACAGTTGCTGGGGCGGCAATTTCTGAAAATTCTAGAGGTAGAGGTAGAGGAGTGAAGCTGCTGGCTAATTCTGCTGGGGTGGGTTTAGTCTCAGCAGCAGGAGTTTCGACGGACAACACGGGTATTTCTGCAATTTCAGGTGCGCTGCTGTCGGGAATTGTCGGGTCAGGGGCGAGCGAACTTTCAGCAATAGTTTGAGGTATTGATGAGGAAATCGGCGACTGTTGCTCTACCTTGACCTCGCCCCCATCCACCACAGGTGCTGGAACAACATCAGTTTTCGGTTTGGGCGATCGAACAAACTTAGGCTTTTTCCCTGCGGGTTCTTTTTTCTTGGTAAAAAAGCCAGCCAGCGGCCCGCCCACCGCCCCCGGCAAATTCACAGACTGAGGAATCGGCGTTTGCTGAGCAACCGGCGTCACCAGCCTGCGTAAAGTCAGAGTTTCCCAGGCAAAGGAGCCCAACATAGCCACGCCCGCCATTTGACCGAGCAGGAGAGCACCGGTAATTCGCCCCGCACAAGCCCATAAAATTAACGCATAAAAAAGTCCTACCCCGCTCCAGGTAAAGTCACTTTTGCGGTGAACTTCTGGAAAAAAGAAGGCCGCCATGTAAATACTGAAACTGCCCAGACCGACCGCCAACGCCAGAATGTATGCAAGCATCTTGTCGGTACCTCCGCTGTGTCAAATAACTTCTACGCGCTAATTCTACCTTTGAGAGAGACTCAACGGCTTCTTTCTCAAGGACAATTCTCGATTTGCAACGAAGCAGAAGGAAGATTTTTTCCGAGATCCTCTCCCCCTTTCTTCCTCTCTTCCCCTCACCCTCTCACCCCCTCCCCCCCTTACCCTCTCCGGGGTCGTGATGTTTGTCACTTAACTATGTCCGCGCGATCGCACAAGCCGGAGAATATGTTCTGTATGTTGTAGGTGTAAGAGGAATTATGCCCGAGGGCATATTGTATTGGAGACAGTGCCATGTTTGAAAAACTGTTGTTAGCGGCGGCCTTAACCTTATCGCTTCACATATTTGCCGGAGTCAGCACTTCCGCGAAATTACCTAAAAGTTTGGTATTGCGATCGAGCGATCGTCCGACTCAAACGGTGAAACTTCCCCTCGTTGCAGCACCTGTGGGCCTCAAGCCGAACGTCGAATCCTAATGATGCGTGCCAGATCGTAAGTGCTTTGTGCGATCGAACCAGAGGCAAAGTTTGCCTGTAATATTTTTTTATAGTTCTTCTCTTTTCTATTTAACCTTAAAACACTTGTGCAATCCTGAGTAAAGGATCAAAATACAGATATACTTTCCAGATAAAGCTCAAAGCTAATCAGGACATTGACTATTAAATCAAAGAGAGTGAAAATGGGACTTAGCGATATTCTATTGAATGAAAACAACAGAGATACTTTTGTTGACGACTGTGTAAAGTTGATAGACAAACAAGTTGCTTCAGCGCCGGGATTGGGCGGTCTTGCTCTGAAAGCTGCCTACTCCACTGTCAAGGGGATACGGGCCGACTATTGCGCCCAAGTCGTCGATCAACTTTTGCCCGAAATCTCGATCGCACTCGATCCCATGTGGACTGAAGCAGTAAACAATGGCAACCCAGTCGAATATCTAGCCCAAAGAAAAGCTCAAGTAGCAGACGAATTGCTCCAAATCAGCGACAAAAAAGCCGAGAATAGCACAAGAGCGATTGTTAAAGGCGCCTATGCCAAACTCCGCCCCTCAGCTAAAACTTACGTGGAAAATGGAGTGCCGGATCTAGCCGAAATTATTAATAAACATCATAGTGCGGCTTGAGCGGTGAGCAACGGCAAAAAATAGAATTTCCAGAGCTGCGACTTCTATATCGCCATCCTAAGGACTACTAAAGGACTAAAGTCCTCACTACAAACCCAAGGTTCGTAGTGAGGACTTTAGTCCGCATCTTACTGATTAATTAGTGGCTAATATTTGCAACATTGCTTGTCCGGTAATTCCCAAGCCCAATAACATTACCAACATCGCACTAATCGCAGGCAAAAACTTAACTGCTGTTATCTGTTTTGGCAGTTTATGAAAATTCTGTTTTGCATAAACCAAGATTAATCCGATCGCGCTCAGCACCAAAGCCAATCCCAAACTAAAAGCTACCACCAGCGTCATTCCCAAACCAATATTGCCCAAAGCCGACGCGCTCAACAGCATCACCAAAGCCGAAGGACAAGGCAACAAACCGCCGGAAATTCCCAACGCTAACAAGCTTTTCCAAGTAATCGGCTCACCGTCAGATCCCGGCGGCAAATGCGAGTGAATGCGACCGCCATGACTGTGAAAATGATGTTTTATCTCTGGTTTTGCAGGCTTAAATTCTCTCTCCCAACTTCCCCGATTTAAAAGATTAACTGGTTCCTCACAGTTCGTAGTGAGGACTTTAGTCCTTGTTTTTCTGAGGACTAAAGTCCCCACTACGAACCTGAATTTTTCTAATATGTGTTTTAAGTTGATAATGGTAATGGTTTTTGTTTTGGTTTTTTTGAGGACTAAAGTCCTCACTACGAACCCATTTTTTAGTTTTTCTGACAGTAACTTAAATCCAATAATGGCTACCAATAAGCCAGAAATTAAACTTAACCAAGGATGCAGTTTTTCTGGGTTAATCAAATGAGAAGCAAACAGAGTGATTCCGCCGACAGCAAACACGCCAGCAGTGTGAGTAATTGTGGTTGTTGCTGCTAAAAACAAAGCGTGAAGGGGAGTAGCCCGCGAACCGACTAAATAAGCACCTACGATTGTTTTTCCGTGTCCGGGCGACATCGCGTGCACAGCACCCCAAACAAATGCTCCTGTTAATGCTAGCACCAAACTCCACCCTGAATCCCAGATTGATTCATTTCCTGCTAACAAAAACTCTCGGTTTTGCGGGGTAAAAACAAAGCTTTTGACAGTACCTGCTTGCACAATAGTAGCTTGACAGCTAGCTGTGGTTACTCCAGGCAAAAACAGATTGTAATTAATCCGCAATTTTTCATGTTTTAAGATTAGATTAGATGCAGGCCAGGTGTAGTCTAAAATTAAAGTGCTGTGGGTATTTGGCTGCTGGATTAAACTCGCAGTTTTAGCTGCTATTTCTAGCGGTTTTACTGCTACGGAGCCTTGAATGTTGCTGCGGTTGGTGATGCGAATTTGTTGGTTGAAAAAGTTTTCTAGCTGTGTTTTGTGGCTGCGAACTTCGGCTGCTTGGAGCTGGCTGTCTTGATTGTCGTCGGCGAAGTTGGTCAAGCCGGTTGGGAAAGTTAAAGTTACTTCGGTTTGTAAATCGTTGACTACTATTTCGGCTACGGATAAGTCTGCCCAGTGCGAGTAAACTGGACGGATTGAGATTGTTAGTAATAATGAAAGTGTTAGGAAGAAGAGAATGAAAAATTTTGGCGATGGGTTCAGTTTGTTCTGCATAAATATTTCTTTGTTTTGTGATTTATTTTGTAAATTATTGGTGTCTGTTATGATTTTCCAGCGAGCAATCTTTTCGTGATTCCGAAAGTCCGCCTGGGGTTAAAACCCCTGGCGTCGGGCGAAAGTCGGTTGAAACCGACTCAAAGATTTTCTACTTTTTAGTGAAATCTTTTAGTCCTCTTCAGAGGACTTAAGCTTTGAGCCAGGGGTTTCAACCCCTGGTGGACTCGGCGGAGTGGTCGCTATTAGCTAATTTCAAAATTCATCGGTTGCTAAACCTAATGCTTTTGCCGATCGCACATCGAAACTCGGATCAATTTCCTTAGCCTTTTGCAAATAAGCGCGAGACTCAGCATCTTTACCTAAAGTCCGGGCGATCGCACCAGCCCGGTAAAACATTCCCGCATCCCGAAAGCCCGATCGCAATATCTCGGCCATCACTCGATCGGCCCCCTTCCAGTCCCCAGTCGCCGAAAGCGCCCAGGCTAAAGTATCCAACGTCAAAGCATCCCTGCGAATTTTCACCTCCTGCCGCATCAAAGTCAACGCTTCAGTGACATCCTGCGATCGACCTTTTTCCAGCAGCAAACGTGCCAAATCCCGGCGGTGTCCAAAACCGCCAGAAACCTGTTCCTGTCGCAGCCCAGCCTCCGCTTTGTCGCGAAGTCGCCGAGATTCGATCGCATCTCCCTGCAACTCCTTCACCCTAGCCATACCGCGATCGACAGTGCGATCGAACACCGTCGCAACCGGGCCAGAATAGGCAGAAACCTTGCTGTAATAGCCGATCGCCTCCCGATAATTGCCCGATCGCACTTCTAAATCCGCCAGATAAATCAGCGCCAGCGGGTATCGAGGAACCAACCGCAAAGCTTCCAAAAATAGCGCTTTCGCCTGCACAAACTGCCCGCGACGCGCGTAAAATCGACCCAAGAGCGATCGGGCCCGCGCCGAACCAGCAACCTCTCCCGGTTCCTCCAGCGCCATTGCTTGCTTGTAATCCTGCAAAACCTCAGCATCTCGGCCCTGAGACTCTCTCACCAAAGCTCTCAAAGTGAGAGAACCCAAGTTGGGAATCCGGTTAACTAAGGCTTCTGCGGCTGCATTTGCCTCGCTCACTTTACCCATCGCTAAGTGAGATGTAATTGCAAGGGCGATCGCATCTTCATTCTCAAAACCCACCTGTTTCGCAAACCGTAAAGCAGTAGGAAAATCGTGTCTAGCCTCGGCAATTCGAGCTAAAACTAACAGCGCACCTTTGTTGTCAAAAGGCAAATCGGCGATCGATCTTTGAGCAGCCTGTTCCGCCAACAAAAACCAACCGCCCTCACCAGTTGCGCGAGCCATTTTCAAATAAGATCCCGCCAGTGCCGCCCGGTTCAAACCACTGCGGGAATCAACAGCCAATCGCTGCTGATAAAAAGCTATTTCTTGCTGAGTTGCTTCCTTTTGATTGGGATTATTTCTCAAACTTTCTGAGAAATGATAGCGGTAATTCGCATCAAGATTCTCGGGACTTTTGCTACAAAATTTATCTGAAATAAAACGCAAATTCGGCGGCAAATTAACTACTACCATCCCAACTACAGGAACTACTATCAGCAGCCACCACCAAAAAATATCCGATTTTATTTCCTGTTTAGTTTTAGTTTTCATACATCCGCGTTAATCAGCGTTCATCTGCGGTTAAAAAAAGCATTTTCTATCTGTCATTAGCCAATAACCAATAACCAATGACTAATGACTAATGACTAATGACTAATGACTAATGACTAA
>JAUBOH010000230.1:5445-10291 GCA_036700145.1 Microcoleus occultus BM001215366 | reverse complement strand
GTTGCCTGCTGAATGTACTCCTTATCACCCTATTATAGAAATTGGCGATCGACTGTGATAAAATTATGGAAGTACAGCCCAGGGAAATTCGACGTTATACTACAGCAGAAGGTAAAGTGCCATTCACTGATTGGCTTGACTCCCTGCGCGATCGGAATGTTAGAGTTAGAATCAAGTCTAGGCTTGACCGAGTTGAGGAAGGTAATCTCGGAGATTTTAAGTCGGTGGGAGAAGGAGTTTTTGAACTCAGAATTAATTATGGCCCCGGCTACCGCGTCTACTTCGGACAAGTTGGTTTCACAATTGTGGTAATCCTCATAGCTGGGGATAAAAGTACCCAAGCACAAAATATTCAACAAGCTATAGAATACTGGAAAGATTATGAACAATGTGAAAATGCCTAGGAGTGATAGCTACCGCGAGTACCTTATTGAATCTCTGAAAGATCCGGAAGAATCTGCTGGGTATCTTGAGGCTATTTTGGAAGAGAAAGATGCTGAACCTGAATTGCTCAGAAATGCAATTAGAAAGGTAATTGAGGCTCGAATCAGGATGAATGCTCTTTCGGATTCGGCTAAGGAACATCATGAAAAACTTGACAAAATGTTAACAGTAAGTTCTGGTTCGGAAATTTACTGTTTTGTAGAGTTGCTTGAAGCTTTGGGTTTTAAATTAGGAATTACTGTGGAGGATAGTGAGTTGGGTGCTGAGTCGGAGTCAATGATTGAGGAATCAAATTTATCGCGGGAAACAGCTAATTTGTAGCTGATTGTAGTTTTTTATAGATCGCACATTAGGTTGATCTAGATTATCGGCTGTGTGGGGGCGGGTTTATCTAGATTGTTTGTTGGTATTAAATATTATTCGTAAAACCCGCCCCTACATGACCTGTAGGGGCGGGTTTTACGAATAATCTACGTCGGAAACCAAAAATATAATAAACCCGCCCCCGCCCAAGGACATCATTGCTCGTTGGAACTTTTGGTCTTTTGAATCATCTCCTTTATTGTTTCGGTTTCGCCAATTTCATAAAGACAAACCAGACCATCCTCAATGGTAAAGATTTGATGAACTGTTGCATCCGCAAGCACATCGCCTTGCAAATTTTTGATGATTTGATGAACGGTGACAATGTTCCGATTGTTTTCGTCCGTCTCGAATTTTAACGTTTCAAGCTCCGGTTGAATATCCTTAAATTGATTAGTCCAATATTCGCGCACCGCATCGCGTCCATAAACGAAACCGCCTTCCACTCCGTTCGCCCATTTCACGTCTGGGCGCATCAACGAGATGATTGTTTCAATCTCGCGTTTGTTAAAAGCATCGTATAAATTTTGCAGAAACTGTTGATTTGAATTCATAATTGTTCACCATACATTACGAAGTTTCCATTCAATTAGTTTCCCCAACGAGTGGGGACTCTATGGCAGGCAGTCGAGAGAAAGCTTGGGGCAAAGATGTTTCCATTCAATTAGTTTCCCCAACGAGTGGGGACATCCTGACGATAACAAACTTTGGAGATTCTGGATACAAAAAAGTTTCCATTCAATTAGTTTCCCCAACGAGTGGGGACGGCAGTCTTCGTATTGGCAACGCTGAACCTAGTCATCGGACTAATTCGTTTCCATTCAATTAGTTTCCCCAACGAGTGGGGACGATATTCGACTTGTTACGCCCGAAGCCGGATGGTGTTTCCATTCAATTAGTTTCCCCAACGAGTGGGGACCAAGGGTAATTATTACGCACTTGTTTGGAGCTGGGAAGAACGAGTTTCCATTCAATTAGTTTCCCCAACGAGTGGGGACCAAATTGATATCTCTCAAGATTCTCCGCCGTGTCAAAGTTTCAGGTTTCCATTCAATTAGTTTCCCCAACGAGTGGGGACTTAAGTTTTCAAATTTTGCGGGACGGACTTAAAGTTAAGTTTCCATTCAATTAGTTTCCCCAACGAGTGGGGACAGTTTAACACTATTGACAGCTACACGTATAAACCTCGTTTCCATTCAATTAGTTTCCCCAACGAGTGGGGACGATCCAGCAAATCGTAATAGTGATTGGACTTGGTAGTGTTTCCATTCAATTAGTTTCCCCAACGAGTGGGGACAAAGATGGGAGAATTTGGTCGTTCGTTCTCTGAAGGTTGGAAGTTTCCATTCAATTAGTTTCCCCAACGAGTGGGGACGAAGAAGCTTATATGGTACAATTTACTGCTAACAAGTTTCCATTCAATTAGTTTCCCCAACGAGTGGGGACAAGGTTTGCTGACACCTTTTGCTGACTTCGTAGCTCGGATCGGGTTTCCATTCAATTAGTTTCCCCAACGAGTGGGGACTAATCCTAAAGAGTTCAAATCACTCACGTTGCAGGTAAGTTTCCATTCAATTAGTTTCCCCAACGAGTGGGGACTTCACTGGTAAAGTAGGTAATTTAAGCATATTGAGTTGTTTCCATTCAATTAGTTTCCCCAACGAGTGGGGACATGGTGACTTACATTAAAACGCAATCTCTTCGCGACTTCAAGTTTCCATTCAATTAGTTTCCCCAACGAGTGGGGACAGTAGTCATGGTGATTACCTGCAAATTTGGTGAATTTGCTTGGGTTTCCATTCAATTAGTTTCCCCAACGAGTGGGGACACGTCCTCGAAGTTCGTGGCGACGTCGGCGCAACCGCGTGGAGTTTCCATTCAATTAGTTTCCCCAACGAGTGGGGACAAGTCAATATTTTACTTTTAACGATAAAGATTCTATTAGTTTCCATTCAATTAGTTTCCCCAACGAGTGGGGACCACAATAGAAGAGGTGTTAGCTATTCCAAGAATGTTTCCATTCAATTAGTTTCCCCAACGAGTGGGGACCTGATTCAAACTTTTGACTTTTTAGTTTATCCTCTAATATTAATGTTTCCATTCAATTAGTTTCCCCAACGAGTGGGGACTACACAGGCCGCCATTGCTTGCGCTTCACGGAATGTTTCCATTCAATTAGTTTCCCCAACGAGTGGGGACTACAAATAATCTTTTCAACACACTCTCCTTATATAGTAGATGAACTGTTTCCATTCAATTAGTTTCCCCAACGAGTGGGGACTCAGAAAATATTTCTGTGTTCAATGACCGACCTATTGTTTCCATTCAATTAGTTTCCCCAACGAGTGGGGACTATATGGTCCTGTCTAGTCAGAGAAGAAAGCATATACTCACCGCGTTTCCATTCAATTAGTTTCCCCAACGAGTGGGGACTTTAGAAGAAGAGAAGAATTGAACTCCGTTATCCCAAAGAGTTTCCATTCAATTAGTTTCCCCAACGAGTGGGGACTCACCCATTATAAACCCCATACAGCGCAACGTGTCCAGAGGCCATTTGCGAGGACTCCCAAAAATCTCTGTACAAACAGCGTCTCACCCACAATAAAAATAGCTGAAACCCTTACAGAGCAATATATCGAAGGCTCGAACGAACTTCCGCCATCCCAGCGATTTTGTGCAGCCCTCGCAAAATTACCCGATCGCCCACAGCCCCATCGACTCGATATAATAAAATCTGTCCCATTATCCCCGCAAACTCCGTGACAGTCACTCCCCTGCGTCTCACCACCGAAACCACCGTCGCCCAACGCCCCGACTCCCTCGGCAGATTTGGCAAATTCGGCGGCAAATACGTCCCCGAAACCCTGATGCCGGCTTTATTTGAACTCGAAGCCGCTTTCCACAAATACCGCAGCGAACCGGAATTTCAACAGCAACTCCAACAATTGCTCAAAGATTATGTCGGCCGCCCCAGCCCGCTGTATTTTGCCGAACGCCTCACCGAACACTACGCTAAACCAGACGGAACCGGCCCGCAAATTTACCTCAAACGCGAAGATTTAAACCATACTGGTGCTCACAAAATTAACAATGCTTTGGCTCAAGCATTGCTCGCAAAACGCATGGGGAAAAAGCGGGTAATTGCTGAAACTGGTGCCGGTCAGCACGGCGTTGCTACTGCCACAGTTTGCGCTCGTTTCGGAATAGAATGCGTTGTCTACATGGGCGTTCACGACATGGAAAGACAGGCTTTAAATGTGTTTAGAATGCGCTTGATGGGTGCGGAAGTGCGACCCGTGGCTGCTGGTACCGGAACTCTCAAAGATGCGACTTCCGAAGCGATTCGCGATTGGGTGACAAATGTCGAAACAACTCATTACATTCTCGGTTCGGTAGCGGGGCCGCACCCTTACCCGATGATGGTGCGCGATTTCCACGCAATTATCGGTGAAGAAACCCGCGCTCAGTGTCAGGAAAAGTGGGGCGGTTTGCCGGATATTTTGTTGGCTTGCGTGGGCGGCGGTTCCAATGCTATGGGTCTTTTTCACGAGTTTGTCGGGGAAGAAACTGTGAGGTTAATTGGTGTTGAAGCGGCGGGCGAAGGTGTGGATACGGAGAAACACGCTGCTACTTTGACTAAGGGAAGTGTGGGGGTTCTGCACGGGGCGATGAGTTATTTGTTGCAAGATAATGAGGGCCAAGTAATCGAGCCGCATTCGATTAGTGCAGGTTTGGATTATCCTGGTGTGGGGCCGGAACATAGTTATTTGAAGGATGCTGGTAGGGCTGAATATTACAGTGTTACTGATGCACAAGCTTTGGATGCTTTTCAACGGTTGTCGCAGTTGGAGGGGATTATTCCGGCTTTGGAAACTGCTCATGCGATCGCCTATTTGGAGACTCTTTGCCCGCAGTTAAGCGGCAGTCCGCGGATTGTGCTTAACTGTTCTGGACGGGGTGACAAGGATGTGAACACTGTGGCGAAGGTTCTGAATATCTAGTTTAACGGAATTTTGGGCGATCGTCCTGTAGGAATGAG
>JAUBOH010000230.1:0-5345 GCA_036700145.1 Microcoleus occultus BM001215366 | reverse complement strand
AGGTTCTGAATATCTAGTTTAACGGAATTTTGGGCGATCGTCCTGTAGGAATGAGTAAGATTATGTCCGGTTAGACAAGTATCATCGGTTTGTAGTGAGGACTGAAGTCCTCTCTTTTCACCCGTTCGCAGTGAGGACTTCAGTGGTTTGTAGTGAGGACTGAAGTCCTCTCTTTTCACCCGTTCGTAGTGAGGACTTCAGTCCTATCTTTTTGGCTTTTAGTTAATCAGGACTAAAGTCCTTACTACGAACCAATAAGGACTAAAGTCCTTACTACGAACGGGTTTTATGATGATAAATTAACCGGATATTCGCTAACAATTAAGTTGATTTTTACCTCTACCTAATGTACAAACATTTAGTTTTGATGTCCCTGGGATTGCTAGCAATCCTACCTAATTGTGCCCAGCTAATTTCGACACAATCGCAGCCACAAATTCCCATGAATATTAATCTTGCTTCCAGTTCAATTGCTGACTTAGAAAAAGCGGTTAACCAACAGATCAATCAATATCGAGCATCTAAGAAGTTGCCGCCGCTGAGTATCGATCCGCGAATCAGTCAGATAGCGAGGATTCACAGCGAAAATATGGCGAGTGGGAAAGTTAAGTTCAGCCACGATGGATTTGAAGGGCGGGCAAAGGCTCTGGTGATTCCTTATCAAAGTGTAGCTGAAAATGTAGCTTACAATATGGGCTTCAGCGATCCAGTACGCAATGCGGTTGACGGTTGGATTAAGAGTGATGGCCACCGCAAGAATATGGAAGGTCAGTTTAATTTGACTGGTATTGGGATTGCCAAAAATGCCAAAGGAGAGTATTATTTTACTCAGCTTTTTGTCCGCAGTCGATAATTGGTTATTTGTTATTGGTTATTTGTTATTGGTTATTTGTACCAATGCCCAATGCCCAATGCCCAATGCCCAATGCCCAATTACCAATTCTCAATAATGGAATTTGCAGATTTTCAAGTGTGCGATCGCGATCTTCCCGATTCTCTCTTATCTTATTATTTGACGGCGGGGGCGATCGCCGTTGATACGGAAACAATGGGTTTGCTACCGTGGCGCGATCGGCTGTGCTTGGTACAGTTGTGCAATCCCGAAGGTAAAGTTGCAGTGGTGCGGATTGCTAAAGGCCAGACAGCGGCGCCGAATTTAAAGAAGTTAATGGAAGCTGACAATATTGAGAAAGTATTTCACTTTGCGCGCTTCGATCTGGCAACAATGCGTTACAATTTAAGTATTGACATTGCGCCTGTTTTCTGCACAAAAATAGCGAGCAAACTAGCGAGAACTTATACTAACAGACACGGACTGAAAGAGTTAATTCAAGAATTGGAAAAAGTAGAACTCAACAAAACTTCTCAAAGTTCGGATTGGGGAAATTTTGACAATCTTTCAGACGAGCAACTGCGCTACGCTGCTAACGATGTCCGCTATTTGCTGAGCGCTAAACAAAAGTTGACTGATATGTTGCAGCGAGAAGAACGCTGGGAAATTGCACAGCAATGTTTTCAGTGTTTGCCGGTTTTTGTAAGTTTGGATTTATTGCAGTACAAGGATGTTTTTGAACACGGGTGATATCATGTCCGGTTGATTCATTCTTGTATATGTCTGTAGGGGCGGGTTTTACAGATAATAACTGCCTAAAACCCAAAATCTCCTAAACCCGCCCCCACGAACACGGCAAATCGCAATCTACCTCTTTCAATATGCAAGGGGCGGGTTTCATGGAAGCTTGGCTTCGCAGAGCAAGAGTGACATCGGTTCCCAGGCTCTTCCTGGGAACGAGTTAATCTAGAATCTAAAATCTCAAATCTAAAATCGATTGGCTATTACTAATCGGGATGGTGTTGGTGCATCAAAGCTTCAATTTGGTCGTCAACATTTTTGACAACTTGTTCCAAAGCGGGTAAGCCTTCTAAAGGCAAAGGAGAAAGCCGAGTTCGATCGCGAATTTGATTCACTTTGCGCTGCAATTCTTCGGCCAGCCGCAGCGCGTCCCGACTCAAATTAGACAACTGCTGCTGCTGGTAAAACCTCAAAGCTGCCCCGCGCAATACTTGCAGCGTGGCTTCTTCCTTTCCGCCCACCGCCATTACCCGCAAGCGCAACAGCAAATGAGTTTTTTGATATATGCGTTCGACTTCGACTTGTTTGGGCTGTTCCACGGAGCAAACAGGCATATCTGTGAGCCGTTTCAACTCGTCGATGACCTGTTGGAACAGGACGGGATCGATACCTTCGAGCATCGATTTCAAAACGCCGTCTTGACTCCAAAGAATGCGGCCTCGCTCGTGGTGGCGCTCAAAAAACAGGCGGCCGATACCGTCTAGCAGCACTCTACCGAGCAATTCTTGCAGCAGTTGGGGCGCGGGCAAAGTTGCCAAAACTTCGACAGGGCTTGACAAGTGCAAGGCTTCGACATCTAAAACCGACAGTTCTGCCGCCGTGGAAACCTCAGCGACAGCAGGTTTAATTGCTGCTGTCGGGGCCCCTTTAAACCGCTCGCTCCCCGGCCAGGACGGGTCGGGCACAGACAGCAGCGTTTCTGCTTCGGGGCCTGAAGTTGCTGGTGCGGATTTTTTGGGTGTTGGGGCTGCTGCGGTTTCTGTCTGGCTGGGTTCTCTGATCTGGCTCCCGTGGAGCAAGTAAGCTGAGAGCATCGAGCGCTGAGTTTCCGACGCAATTGGCTCCGTTGTGACGGAGCAATTCATGTAAGCTAAAATCCGCTGCACGTAGTCTAAGGCGGAGTCGTCTTGTGCATCGACTACGCCCAATTTAAACAGATTGCCTTCTAGAGATAGAGGCAAAACTTGATAGTAAAGGCAAGCTTCAAAGGGGACAACTGTGTCGATTAGTTGAAATATTCGATCGGAGTCCATTGTAGCCGCCGAGTCTGTTGAAGATGTATGTACCATTAGCTGCTCTGTAGTCGGAAGCGCGAGCGCTCGCGACGCACCAACCTGATGCGAGAAAATTAAACGCTGCAACTTCCCTGACGGAGGTATTCGTCTGAAAACCGGAAGCTTTTATCAAAAAAAAATCTTCAGTTCCAGAATTTTCTCCCTTTTGTATTGCCGTCTCAAATTTAACCGAAAGATTGAGAACGAGATGATGACTGGCGCACTCTCGACCAACTATCACCGATCGCGCGAGATTGATTCCCGTAGCTGGCAACAATAGAATTATGTCATTAATGCGCTAGTATTACAGATGCACTACAACCGATGATTTACGGGCAACCGCTGAATTGAGGATTGGTTAAAAAATCCCGAAAAGTCGATCGTCCTGCTAGTATCTTACCCTACAAAGTTCACCTTAAGCGTCCCGATCGATGTTACCTGATTTGATACACCGGGCGATTTTCGCGCGGTTTTCCCGGGACAAACTGGCAGCAAATGGGGTTTTGAGGGAATTGATTTGTAGCGCGCATTCTGAAAAATGCTACCGCCAACTAACAATTAGCAATTGCCCGCCACCCATTCCCAATCTACTCGTTGCGGAGGGATTGAGCTGCTAAATAAAGTTTGCTCCACTCGCCGATGACTTGATTGGTTTTTAGCTTTAATTCAGAGGCGATCGTCTCTACACTTTTCCCTGCTTTCAAAGATTCTACCAACTGCCGCTGCACCGGCGTGAGGTTTTGTAAATATTGCTGCCATTGAGCCGGAGTCAAGCCCAAACTGTGTTCTTGGAGCGAAGTTTCCAGCCAGTTGGCGACTAATTCCGGTGCTTGTTTGACGGCAAAAACGCGAATCGCGTGGTAGCTGACTTTTTCTCGCAAGCGGTAAATTTGCTTGATCGGAACGTTCAACTCCTCAGCAATTGCCTCTTGAGAACGGCCTTGCAGGTAAAGCTGCAGCCACCGGGAAGCCAGCGGATCGACTTGGGCCGCCAAGTAATTCTCAAATTCTTGTTGGACACTCTGGCGAGTCGCTTGTCGCTCTTCCCAAGCTTGATTTTCTCGATACTCGAACATCGCCTGTTCGTCTAGCAGGCTGAGCGGTTCGTCGGTATCGTCGGGTAGAACCTGTTCCGACACCAGCCGCACCCAGTCTCCCGCAGGGACTTGCGTCAACCCGCCCCGCTGGGCACGCCGCAGGTAATTGACGAAGCGGTACACCAGCAGCGGCTGGTTGCGGATCGGCCGCAAGCAGTATTCTTCTGTGCTCGCTAGCAGCAGAGCATTTCGCAGGCGTCTGTCTGTGGTGCATTCGGCAATCCAGGCGACTTGAGAAAGCAGGTAGCGATCGGAATTGAGCATTTCCTGAATCACTTCTTGCAGTACCTCCACCGCACTCCGCTGTCTGTCGCGCGAGAGGGAAACCCACGCTTGGATTTTTTGCCGGAGCACCACCAAACCGCCCAGCCGCCCGATCAAGTTGCGGTAAGCTTTTTCTGGCGGCACTCCCATATATCGAGAAAGCAAAATTCGATACAAGAAGTCGATCGCGCCTCGGGCGACGGTTAGTTGAGCCGGATTGAGAGTGTCAAATCTTTCTGGCCTGTCTCCCAACAGCCAGCGGACAACACTCTCGCGAGTGCTAGAACTCTCCTCCCGGCAATCTTGTTCAAGTCGCGACTTCCAATCTTGTGCTAGTTTTTCCGCCAAGGTCATGGGCTGTTGAGATATTGTCTTTCACCCCCGATTTTACGTGGTATGCTCAAGTTTTGAGTGTTTTTTGAGATATGCGATCGTCCGATCGGATAAATTAGCTCTCTTCCTAAATTTGATTACGGTGCGATATGGCTGCATTTTTATTAGAACTCGGTACAGAAGAATTACCCGCCTCCTTTGTCGCAAGCAGCGCCCAGCAGTGGCAGCAGCTCGTACCTGCAACTCTGGCAGAACAATCCTTGACAAATGACTCAATTAATGTATACGCTACTCCGAGGCGTTTGGCTGTTCTGGTGACAGGACTGCCAGTTAAGCAATTAGATAGAGAAGAAGAGGTAAAAGGGCCGCCCGCAAATTCGGCTTTTAAAGATGGTAAACCGACGAAAGCAGCGGAAGGTTTTGCGAAAAAACAGGGCGTAGAAATCGATGCTTTGACAGTTCGCGCTACAGATAAGGGCGATTTTGTGTTTGTCCTCAAACAGATTCCGGGGCGGATGAGTGCGGATATTTTGGCTGAACTTGTGCCGCAGTGGATTAACAAGCTAGAAGGCAAAAGATTTATGCGGTGGGCCGACGGGGATTTGAAGTTTCCGCGCCCGATTCGATCGATCGTAGCACTGTTTGATGATACGGTACTGCCGATTACATTGGTGAGCGGTTCGGATACAGTCAAGAGCGATCGAATTTCCCAAGGACATCGGGTGTTACATACCCCCCCTACAC
>JAUBOH010000229.1:0-10307 GCA_036700145.1 Microcoleus occultus BM001215366 | reverse complement strand
GCTTGGTTAAGATTTGGAAAGTGTGTTGTTTGGCTAAAGCCATATAAGCAAAAGCGCGATCGAGCCAAGCATCCGGTACCCATTCACCGAATATATCGGTCATCGAACCCAGAAATACTCTTTCTGGCGATCGCATTCTTATCAGCTTCTCCATCACCTTGTCGTCAAAAATCAAGTTCTCTGGTGCTTTACCTGTGTAAGGAAGATGTGAAGCGAACTTGAAATAGTTGCTTTGATTCTGCGTTTCGCTATAACATTTTGCACAGCCCGCGCTCACTTTGTAGCACCAGTGTCCGCCGTGACTGCCATCTTCACGGATTAGGTGAATGGGATTAGCCGTGATATTCGTCCATTCGATATTGCTCATGATTTTTCCTTTGTATTTGTGTTTGTTTTGAAAAAAAAGAACAGTTTAACGACTTGTTCAGGTCGATATTTTACTCGTTTACTCGGAACTCGCTGCTGGGGTGAAAAGTAGTTTTAGGTTTCCTAGTTGCATTTTCCCAATCTGATAGCGGTTCAGTGCAGCCGTAAATTCGGCTTCTCAAATAATCCCACGCAGATTCTGCATAGTCATTTCTGAAATTCAACTCCGATTGATTAATCAAAGTTAAAGTTAGTCTTCGAGCTGTTGGATTGTAGTCAGCCTTGATAATTGCTGATACCGTGATAATTGTGTTTTCGATTAGAATGCGATCTGCACAGAGTGGATTGTTCATGATTTTTGATGAGTGTATGTTTTGCCACCGTAATCAGTTACGGTGGCAAAAGTGAATTATTTGCTACCTAGCAAAGGTTGATTTGAAGGCATAAATGCACCTACATTCATGTCGTAAGTCTCCCAGATTTTTGCAGATTTCTGCACTGCACCTAAGAAAAGCGTATGAAAGTTTTCTGGAGTTGGCAGTGTGAATTGCTCGACCTTGCAACAGTAAGATCTATTACCGCCTTCGCCTTCCTTGATGCCTTTGAATTGAGCTTCAAGCACACACAAAGCGCGCCATCGATCGCTCTTGCCACTAGCCTTTGTGTGAGTCAATTTGGCAAATTGGAGTTCCATCGCTATGTAGAAGTCTTCGAGGGATTCGCGCAATGACCAAAGAGCAACATTCTTAAATCGGATGCGAATTGGTCGGGTATGCAGTAAATTGTTGTTTGAATCGACAAACAGAACTAGGTGCTCAGAGCACACTTCCATTGTCTTTTTATCTATCAAATGGCGAGCTTCCTCATAAGAACCAACGATTACTCCTCGCATATCGCCTAGCTCGTCGCTGGTTTTGTAACGAATGTAAGGAGGCACAGCTCCCAGAATGATCATCCTGATAGACGATAGAAATAAGCCTTTGGCTATTTCACCGCCAGCTAGTTCTTTCTCCGTGAACATTTCCTCTGTCAAACTCAACCAACCAGCTTTGATGACATTCTTTTCTGGAATGAATAGACCTGCTGGATTGTCGTTCATAACAATTCCATAAGGCAATCGTGGAATACGTGGTGCATTGAATTCCTCACCCATTAATGCTGGATCAAATTGAAATTCAGTAGCAACGGATTCATTGACAGATTCATTGACGGATTGATTAACAGATTCAGGTTTCTTAGTCATGATGTTGTTGTTGTTGTGAAAGGTAACAGAATCATTTTTTCAGAGAAACATTGTCGAACAATCCAATTGGTTCGACTAATGGATATTCACTTTGTTGAATGAGCGATCGCATTCGATCGCCCAATCCTTCTTTTCCTGGAATCCCAGAGAAACTGTAGTCAAAGCATTGATGATTGCAATCGATCGACTCAAACCCTATCGTTGTGATGACACCACAAAGTTCGAGTTTTTGAACTTGCTCAATTTCTTTCCGGTATGCTAGCCAAGAAGAAAGCGCGTTTGTTGTGCCATTATTGAGGACAGCATGACACCAATTGCCATGTTCATCAAGGAATGTTAGCTGTACCCAATATTGGGCTGGCAAGTGAGGAAAAGGTTTACCAAAAATTGGTTCTGATGCCCACAAGATGATTATTCTCATGGAGTTTCCGTTATCAAGTAACCCATTTTTCCGATCGACGTAAATTCTTCCTTCTTTTCGATTGAATCTGTATTTGGTTTGTTGCATGGCATTCAAGGATTAATGTTGCGATTCTGTTCAGCCTTACCGCAGATTGGCGAGAGAAACCAAAACCGTTACAGCGAAAGCAACTACTTTAGGTAAACAGCCAAACTTGGTACTTTGTGTTCAGTCTTTTTGAGTGCGATCGAACGTTGTTTCCGAAGCGTTTCTAAGTACACAGAAACAAGAAACGTTTGGTGTTTTGCTTCTGCTACTTCTATCATTTCCTGTAATTCTTGGATATAAGCTTGGTTGTTTTCGATTGCTGTTGCGTTCGATCGACAAAGTTTCTCGTATTCCCTGTTAATGTCTTCGTCCAAACGCACAACCGAAGTATTTTTGTCGTCGTAGCGATTGCGTAAAACTAGCACAATTTTAGCATTAGAATCAGTGTGAACTAAGCTTTTACCGTTTGGTGACTGATTGGATTCAAGAATCTTAAAGGCTTCAAGAATTGCGTCAGGTTCGATCGAGTCTGCTTCGGCTTTCAGAGATTCAATTTGTTTACGAATCTCAGCAATTCTTTTCAGATAGGTCATGGTTAGGTTATGGTAAAATTGTGAAAATACCAGAATAAGAAAAAGTAGCGGTTAGTTCTTTCTCAACTAACCGCTTTTTTTGCTACCAGTAAATCGCTTTTATTGCAGCTTCTTTGGGTGTTCCATCAAAGTCATCTTCGAGGGAAGATGCGTTATGAGGTGCCCACAAGTCAACTTCAAGGGAAACATCATCAGGATCTCGGTCTCCCTCGCTTACCATTGCTTCGTACATTTCCTCGTAATCGTATTCTCGCAAGTCTGTTGACTCTTGCAAGTCATCAAATGGCAAATGGCGATAGAAATGTTTGGGTTCATTGTTAAGGAACCACTCAGGCTGCTCTTCGATCGAATCGAGATTATGCTCAACCCACTTTAGGAAAGCGTGTTGTACTTGCTCACGAGTAAATAATGAGCATTGCTGGCAATCAGTCGCCAACAAACGTTCAGTAATTGTATCCAAATCGATTAACTTGCCGATCGCTGACTCAAGCATCTTGTCGAAAGCTGTGGGTTTTGTTAGAGTAGTCATATGTTTGAAATCTAAAAACGTCATTACTCCAAAGCGATAGCAACAATTGCGTCGCTTTGGGGTTTTTACTTTTGTCTCAGTAACAGAATCAATTGATTGATTCTGTTACTGAAAAACTGCTACTGATTTGTTTCTGTTTCTTGTGCCAAAGAATTCAACAGATACAGAAGAGTACCCGCGCCGACAGCGGTGTAGGTAATGGGTATCTTGTCGTCGTCGTTGGCAGTGATGATGTAAGTGCTGTCAGGATATCGATCGCAATGAATGATATCCCCACGGGCGATCGCAGCATCAGCTAGCTTTTTGATACGTCCGTGCAAGTGTCCAGTAATCTTTTTCTGTGTCTTTCTGTCTGTTTTTGCGTTCATGTTTTTAGTTTTGAGTAAAGGTACAAAAAATCACGCTTTGCATCCAAGCAAAGCGTGATTAGTGTTGGTGATTGTTAATCGTTGATGGACAGATTCAGAGTCAATTGTTTCCAGGGTGGCTCAACCATTGAATATTCTCGTTTCTCTGGATCGAATCGGTACACGAGCAAGCTTCGATCGAGCGCCATCTGTACTGTCGATCGAGTACCGCCCGGTTTGGCATACGAACTCAAATAAGCTAGACAAATTTGAGAGCGCTTAATCATCCAGAGATTGCGCGCGTGCATAACGCCAGCACTGTACTCTGAATACAAAATCACTTGATCAGTGGCTTTGTCCAAAAGTTTTCTGTATCGTGAGCGTTGGTGTGGTCTCCAGAGCTTATCCTGGTCAGCACATGGAATCACGGCTGTCCACTTCAATCCACGCATGATTAGCAATTCAGCGGCACATTGATCGACTCCTAGCGCCATGCCACAGAGAAAATTTGTAACACCTAAGTTGACAGCCATTGTTACTAATTTGCTAATCTCTGGAAGACAGTTTTTAATCGATCGATGACCAGTTATCATCGCTGTGCGATACTTTTTATTGAATTGGTCGTGTTCATCATCAAAAGTGTACTGAGTTTCGCGATTAAGAGTTCTGTTTGTGTACTGGGCAAGTCCAGCAGCAGAATTGTAAGATGGCATAGTTGATACCAAAAAACGTCAATACCCAAAAGCGACAGCAACTAGGATTTGACGATTAAATCGATTTAAACGAAGGTGAATAAGAAAAAAAACTCTACTGCAATGATAGCAGCAGAGTTTTCTTCTAAAATGGACGTAGCCGATCGGCGAGATAATGAATGCACCTTGCTATCATTTCAGCATGGTCTCGATCGCTGATGTAAAGTAGCTTAAGCTTACCCGAAGCTAGATAGTCTTTGGTCATGGTAATCAAGCAATAAAAGTAGTTTGACGTTACCAAGCGTCGGGATTCCATGTCCTTATCTCCTTCGAGATAAGCTGGCAAATACTTTTTAATTTCTGCCCAGAATTCCTGGCGCTGCTGCTCGATAGTGCGCCAATTTCTCCATAAGGGGGATGTCCATAGTTCGTCGTCGTTAGCGTCAGTATAAGTACCTTCGCTAACGTTGTAGACTGAACTAAAGCAGCAAATTTGAAAGCTACGTTTTTCGGTGGTGTAGACTTTGCGATCGAACTTCTCAATTGTAATAGTCATGATGCTTGCGGGTAAACGTCATGCTCTTTCGGCGATAGCCTCTTTGTGGCGTTTGCGATGATGAATAAGAAAAAAAACTCTGTGTTTTTATTTAGAATGGCCGATCGAGAATGTAGAGCTTTTGATTTTTAAAAAAAAAGCCCCAACTCTGGTTAAGAGTTGAGGCTTTTTTAAAATTAATTAGAATTCAGCGCGACTTAATTCAGCTTCTGAAACTAATCGACCGTCGTGGCGTTCGTAAATCCAACCAGTGGGAATTACTGGAGATTCGCTAGGAATATAATGCCTTGATACTAAATAAGCATTTATGCTGTATTCAGGAAGAGGAATTGCCCATGTGTGTCCAGCATTCCACTCAAGGGATTCATAGTCTTCGATTTCGTACTTATTGTCAATCATGATGTTTGGGGGGTAAACGTCATGTTCTTTTGGCGATAGCCTCTTTCTCTTTATTCGCTGAGGATTGATAGCTTTTGATGAGGGCAGACTACAAGCTACGTTTGCGAATAAAAAAAAGACAACGAGAAAAAAATTGTGAGTGGCGATCGGTTCTGAAAGAAAAAAAATAATCAGAGACTTAGTTGTTAACTAAATCTCTGACTATTTTTAGTAAGGAACCTCATCGTAAGAGGTTTTTTCTGTTCGCTGAGTTGAGGTTGAACTCGATCGAGTCGCGTTCATTTGAGCCTTTTTCGTGTAGGTCTCTGTACGCGCAGTCATCACTTCTGCAGAGGTGTAACCCAGAGAAGTGATGAATTTTTCGATCGCATCGAGATTCATTTCGTGGATTTCGTGCTCTAGCCACTCCTCGTTAAAGGGTTCGTAACCTTTAAAAGCAGCTTCACCCTTGAGATTATTCTCAAGCTTGTAAGAATCCCAAGCGAGCAAACGAACTGCATCACGCAATTCAGAAGCGCGCTTTTCGGATTTGGAAGGAATGTTGATAGCCATGATGGACTCCATATAGATCATTACTTCCCGGCGATAGCTCTTAAAAAGCTAGAAACCGAGACACAAATCAGAAAAAAAACTGCATACTTGGGATTAACCCAAATATGCAGAGTATTAATTTTAAAGTTGGTCGATCATTTGTGAGTGGAAGCCTTTAGCTTTATTGAGTTGCCAAAGCACCAAACTGAAGCGTTCAGCGCTTAGTATGCGGGGCACTGAATGCGTAAGCTTGCAGTTGAATTCGCAGATTGCGCCGTCGGTGAGTCTATGGAGATTGCCATCGATGTAAAACTCAGCCTCACCTAGATTGATAGTCACTGTGCGAGGCATCGCGTAGCTGTGGTCTTTGTGAGGCTTGATTAGCCCGCTGCTACCACCGTTTAGCTCACCGTGATAGGTGAGCAGCCCTATGTCGCAGCCAGGATAAATACGTTGGCAGAAATTGTAAAGTCGATCGTCGAAAAAGCCCGGGCTTACTGTGCCGTTGCCTAAATGCACGCTGTTGAATAGCCAAAGTTCTAAGCGACGATTTGTCAGCGTTGAAAAACTTGGTCTCATCAGCGATACTAGACTACGGCAGTAATCCCGAAAATGTTCGATATTGGGGATGGATTTGGTTATCTGTTGCATAGAATTTGCTACAAAAACGTCACATCTAAATGCGATAGCATCTTACGATCGTGAATCCCGTAATAAATCTCTCGCATTAGCAGTAGTTGGGGAATCGAAAAACCTTTCTCGATGGTATATGCTGCAAGTTCGTAGTAATCCATTGATTGAATCCGATGCTTTCCCCACACACGATAGAATTGTGTGTAGCGTTCGTCTAGCTTTGTTTCGTCAAGGTCTCTTCGGAAAAATTGCCAAGCCAGAATCCGAAAAGCATCACGAATTTTTGTAGCTAGAAGTCTTTTCTCACGTTCTGCGTTATAAATTTGCTCTTGTCTGTCCCAAAATTCTGCTTCAGTTTCTGACATTTTGCTCTCCTAAAAGTGGGTAATGTTAACAGTTAAATTTCGTCTGCCTCTACAAATTCAGCTACAAATTCAGTGGTTAGTCCACGAATCTTTAGCTCTAAAGGGAAAGCTTTAACTCGCTTCGATCGACGCGGTTCTTGTTCCTTGGGATGGAAGTAGCCACTATTTTCGAGGATAACTTCCCTGACTGCTTCCGCTTCCGCGAGAGAACGTACACCTATGTATGTAATGAAGCTCTCAAATCCAGAACTTGCGTCGGGCATTTCTTCCCAGTTCCAGATATTCGTGAATGTGCCTATGATTGTGATTCGATCGTTCAATTCCACAACTAAGTAGTTTTTGTGTGGACTTGACTCGATTACTTTGCCCTTAATTCCTACAAATGTGATTGTTTTCATTATTTTACTGCTACTGCGAAACTTTGCTTTGACTGAGAATGTTGCTGTTCTATTGTTTGAAACACTTCACGAATTTCCGTAATCCGTAAATGTTGCCAATTGGTTATTCCCCTTGCATAGTTTTCCCAAACCTTTTGTTGATGCAGATACTGGCACAAATAGAAACCGTAATCTGGCAATATCAACGCTGGACATTTGACACCTGTTAGGTATGGCCGAAATTCTTTGACTGGTTCACCCAACTTGTGTTTGCTATCTTTGTTGATTAACCAAAAGTCAGCTTCAGGGAAATTGGTGCGGATAATCCACTTGAAACAAGACGTGTTTTCCATTTAAACGCTGAATAAAAATCAACGCTCAAAAGCGAAAGCAACAAACTGTTTCTATGTTTCTGAAAACAAAATCAGAAACTGTTTCTGATGTTTCTGAAACTTTTAACAAACGATTAAAGTCAAAAAAAAAGCCCCACATCCAATTGCTGGATGTGAGGCTTTTTTTTTAATGCAAGGCATTCATTTCAGTTTTGACATCAAACTTATCTTCACCTAGAAGATAGTTTTGCTCTTCCATATACTGCAAGCAGCGCAGTAGAGTTTGAGCAGCACCCTTAAATTGCGGGTAGTCTGTAATGAAGCAATGTTTGTAATAGCGAGGCTGCAAATCGCAGAGAATGCTTTGCCAGTGAGCAATTCGATCGTCACTGGGAGAATCCCATTCGCAGACTATTTTCCACAAATATTCGCGGAAAGTTAAACCAGCTTTTTGACTATCCTCAATGATATTCCCCCACATTATGCTACTGGATATCCCTGGTGTAGGAGGGATAATTTTAGTGGCATAAAAGCGACGGCTTCCTTGTTGATGAGGATTGCCAATTTGTTTTAAGTGATTGTTGTTCATCATCGTAGTCTCGCGGTAAACATCATCATTTCATCGCGATAGCGTCTTGATTATCCAGAAGCTAAAAAAAAAGTCTCACATTCTATTGCTGAATGCGAGGCTTTTTAAATTAGACATGAACGCGATGCTTAGCTTTTGCATCGCACTCAACGAGTTGAGGAGTCGAATTACGTGCAAGCCATGTCCATGTAATCGAATGGATGGTTGCAAGCTTGTCAATCTCAGCCCAAAGCTCGGTGTTGGCTTTTCGCTTCCAATTCTTCGCTAGTGTGTAGCAAAGATATTGCGAGTCAGAAAATACCTCAACTTGGCAAGGAAACTTGAGAGCTTTCAAACCTTCGATCGCAGCGGTTAATTCCATGCGATTGTTGGTAGTCGCATCAGCATGACCGCAAATAAGTTTGTCGGCTTCAGGTTTTCCTGGAACCGACAAATATGCAGCCCAACCGCCAGGGCCTGGATTGCCTGAACAAGCACCATCGCAGTAAATGTGAACGCTGGTCATAAACTTTGCCTCAAAACTAAAAGGACTGAGCACATTTAAATGCTCATATGCAGTTCGCGATAGCGTCTTTATTTAAAGATTCTGCTATTGCCAAATGAATAAAGTTCTTGTTAGAATAAAAAGTATTCAAAGAGGATTTATTATGAGCGTTGCCCAAACTCGATCGAGACATAAAGCCGAGAAAATTGTTCTTTCTACAGGTCAGAAAGCCCAGAAAAGAGCGCTTGATAACGTGTGAAAAGGTGAATTAAAAACAATTCTGCTTGCCAGAAAGAGCGCTTTGCAGCGATTAGCAACTAGCAGTGGATGGGCTCAGAAATCCGCAGCCCAGAAGAGTGCGGAGAAGGGCGCTATGAGTCGATCGTACGCCAGTAACATCGCCAGCATGAAAGCTGGTGCTAAAAACGCTAAAGCCTCTCTGGCAGCCAATCACAAGGCTGCACGAGCATCAATGAGTGCCAGACATAAATCCGAAATGGCATCGGCTAGAGCAGCAGCCAAAAGATAAACTTTTATTTCATCATTTTGAATCACTTTTGAATCACTGAGGATTAAAATCATGAGTTTCACCGCACAATTGCGGGTAAGGCACAAAGAGGAAAGAGCAGTTTTGACGACTTCTCAGAAAAGTCAAAAGTTAACTTTAGGCAGCGCTTGGAAAGAAGAACTCTCAAGGGTTATTCTTTCCAAAGCTTCCGCCTTACAGCAATTGACAACTGGTTCAGGATGGTCGCAAAAGTCTGCTGCTCAGAAACGTGCAGAAAGAGACGCGGTGAATCGCTCGCACGCGAGTAACATTGCCAGGGTGAGAGCAAATATCAAGACTGCAAAAGCTTCGCTTTCAGCACAACATAAAGCTGCTCGCTCGGTAATGAGCGCTAGACACAAATCTGCTATTTCTGCTAGTCGTAGTGGTAGCGGTGGTCTTGGACCCTGGACAGGTAACACGGGTTGGACGGGTAACACGGGTTGGACAGGCAACACAGGCTGGACGGGTAACACAGGCTGGACAGGTAACACGGGCTGGACGGGTAACACAGGCTGGAAATGATACAAATCATTCAACAATCCATTCATTAGGGTGAAGTTAAATGACCTATATCGCACAGTTACGGACAAGACAAAAAGCAGAAAAAGCAAATTTATCAGCACAACATAAAGGTCAAAAAGCAAATTTATCAGCGGAACATAAACGCCAAAAAGCTACTTTAGTCTCGCAGAGGCAAGCTTTAGTAATAAGGCAAAAAACCGAAAAAGCAAATCTTGCAGCCAAGCACAAAAACGATATGGCTTATGCAGTAAGAATGGCAAAAGCTAAGTAAAATGCAATTAAAATGTATCGATTTCTTTGCCGGAATCGGAGCCTGGGAATTGGCTATCAGTCTGGTAAATCCAATTTCTCAGGTAAAGTTTCGGACGATCGAACTTATCGAAATAAATCCACACGCTCAGAAAATTTTGCAGGCTCACTTTCCCGAGATTTCAATTCACAGCGATATTCGATCGTACGAGCCAATTCCGCAAGAAGCTGATGTCTATTTCTGTTCCTTTCCATGCACCGGCACATCCAGAGCCGGAACCAAAACAGGACTTGCACATTTTGAATCAAATCTCTGGTTTGAAGCGCTGCGCTGTATCGTCATCGGTAGCCCAACGTTTGTGGTTGTGGAAAACGTTGCAGGAGTTATCGATCGAGGATTACGAGCAATTATTGCCGGACTCTGTTTGGCTGGCTACGAAACAGAGGTTGAAGTTATCAGCGCGTCGGAGCTCGGTGCGCCTCACGAGAGGCAAAGAGTGTT
>JAUBOH010000228.1:0-10309 GCA_036700145.1 Microcoleus occultus BM001215366 | reverse complement strand
GATGTCCGATCGAGCTGTCAAGAAAGATCGCCCCAACCCAATCTCAAGGAGTATCGGACAGGTTATTAGTGTTTTACCCAAAACCTACCCTTTCAGCCATTATACCTTTACTTTCTAGACTGATTCTATTTATTTAACGTATTTACGTCGTTTCAGCCGTTGAGTCAGCTTACTTGTAGCCTGTGAGATTCTAGGGTGATTCTAGGCTTATAGCAGGGCTTGCTTTGTTTCATGCAGGATGCGCGATCGTACTTTTTATAGGGTAAATGCCAAAATAAAAAGCTCAAACCTATAAAAAGCTTGAGCTATATTCTAAAAGTAGCATCCTACACTAGCTATCTACAGTAGAGCACCTTAGCTCTACTACCTAGCGGTCTCAAGTTTTCGTTTGTACCTTCGATTGGTTCTTTCCACCAAGTAGTGCCACGCGCGTCAATGAAGCTAGCACCGAAAGGAACAGACTTAAGCTTGTGCACCGTAGCGTACCCGCAAGTTATCATCTCTTTCTGCGTTAGTCGCCGTATCCAAAAGTCAGGCTTTGCTACCTGGTTACATGGCGCTATCGTCTCAATCACACTATGTGCATCTTGTGATTCTAGTTTCACATCTGTCGGCACTGGCAGCAGAGGTATGGGATTTAAGCAACCATCATGCTGTACCAGTCCTAAGCAGCAGAGTTCTATTAGCTTGTCTACCGCTTGACTCATATTCCCTTGCGCGCTGAGTAAAGCAACTGTTTTAGGTTTCAGAGTAAGTGTTACTCTCACAGCATTTTTTTTGTTCGCACCCGGGCGTAAATTTTTGAGAGATTTTGGATTCATGGTTCAAAAAAACCGCCCTTGTAGAGCGGTAATAGATTAGGTAGGTTTGTCGCTTATTCGTCCTTAACTCCAACGAAAATAATATCTTTCAGCGCTGCACCTCTGCATTGTCGATAGAAATCAATTTCGCCCGATTTGTAGCCTTTGTCAATTTGAGCGTAACTCACTCTTCTTTTGCCTTGATATAAGTAGAAACTACCGCGCCATGTAATTACGCTAGGGATAGTCAGTTCGCTACTGGTAATCCTCCTAAAATGAAAGATATTTTCGTTAGTTCTCATGCAAATTTCAATCATTGTTGCTATCCTAGTTCGTCTGGTAATCGCGTCAGCCAGCTAAATTGCGCTTCTAGCGATGCTAATCGCAATTCTAGCCTTTATCGATGCGCCGATTCGTGTTTTAGACGTGCCTCAAGGATATTAATCCTGTCACTAATCACGGTAGCTTCTTTCTCTGATGTTACCCAAGGATGTTTCAAGTCGTTTACAATAAATTGCTCCAAAAACTCATTAATTCCTATTCCACGATGATGTGCCAGCGCTGAAAGTACATTAAATCCTTTCGCAGTAAGCTCGAACTTCTTAACCATTGGTCTTGGTGTTTGATTGTTGTTGTTCTTTTGCATCTGTACTCCTACGGTTTGACGTGATAATTCAGTAGTTACGAAAGCTTAAAACGGCAACGTCGGCGACGCACCCTCTGGTTCTACTGACATGAGATCCATCCAAGTCAAAAAATCGTAAACAGCGCACAACGGAGAGGAAAAAGTATTGCCATAGAAGGTGTCTTGCTCTATGTTTACGTACACCCAAGAATACGCAGCACCCTCTATTGTTGGCATGACAATTATCTCAAGAGGTAGTGTTGATTGATTGATTTTTTGGATAAATTCAATAATACTCATAATGACCGATATCCTCAAAATTCAAGTGTTTCACTATCTGCTTTTTTTGCGAATCCCTTATTAATGACACTTTTTTCGTAGTGGGATAACGCTAGTCGAATTAACTGTGCTCGACTTATTTGCCTTCTCTCTGATTCATTAATTACCCATTCAAATGCTTGCGTATCCAAATTTACGGTACAAGTGAGTTGCTTGCGCTTGCGCTTAGGTTTGTCAAATCTGGCCTCTAGTGCCACTTGCCTCTGTTCTAGCGCTGCAACTGCTAGCGCTAGAATTTCAATGTCATCCTTTTTATTCATCGTCAAAAACGAGCTTGCTTTCTAGGTAGGCAATCAAAGATGCTATTGCTTCGATCGGTGTATCAAAAGAATTGTCAACATCATCGGGTTCTTTACCATCAATACGCCAAAAATATAGCTTCTTGTCTTTAGGGTTGCCGTTGCTGTAAAGTTCCGCAATTGAACTGCTAAGTCCTAACTTGTCTAAAATCCGATTAGTCTCTTCAGTTAGTACGGTGTTTAAATCGACATTCATTTTGGTTATCCTGCAGTAAATGACAAAGAGATAGTTTAAAGTCATTTCGGACTCACTTTCTTAGTAAAGTAGGTAGCTACAGTAGGTACCTACTTTAGTAAATGAGTGAGTATTTGCTAATTACTAAACCTAATAACGTTTTCAAGAATATTCAGGGTCATTCTTAAATCTGCCGGGTATCCAGCAACTGTTTGAACTACGTTTGACAAAAGTTTGTCAGTTTGCAATTCCAAAGCCCAACAATCTAAATAGTGATAACCAACTACTAATGAAGCTTTAATTTTAGATTGTTGGGCTTTACTACACTTGTTTAATTGCAGTGCTTGATATTTGAAGCTCCAATCATCGGCAGGGTCAAATTGAAGCAATTGGTACATATCGATGTATTTTGTTTCCAGTAACTTCTTTGTCATACTGATAGTCGATAAACAATTTTTTCAGCACTGCGAGCGGGTTTAAATCCAAGTGTTAATAAGCATTCTTGCAGTGCAAGTAATTTAGGACGCTCGATTAACCCTTCAGAGACAGCGGTGTCGATCGCCTGCTTGATTACCTTGGTTGGTATATCAAGACTGGTAATTGAGCCTAGCGTTGCCCATTCTAATTGCTTGCAGCCAGCGTAATTCTCAATTGCTTCAATAATTACGCTGTCTATTAAACGTATTCGTTTCTTGGTCGCCAAATCTAACCAGTCAGAAAGTTCGTCAATGGCTGTTTTAGTATCGTGAAATACTTCTGTTACAATGCCCGTTGTCAACAAATCTCGCAACAGTATCCAATGCTCTTTACTATGTCGAGGTTTGGCAATACTCTGTAATTCCTTTCTTGTGCTTGCAAAAGCTTGCCAATTAATCGGTTGTTCCCAAAAAGTTGCGATCGCAGCGGCGGGCGCTGACCAATTGATGGCATCCAATTCTACTGTATTAGCTAGATTTTTTGTTTTTTTGGTCTTAATTACCAGGGTACGCCGCGCTAACTCTTTACTTTCAATGTGCCAAACACTGGTAAATAATTTTGGACAGAAAGTACGAAATTCAATGTTTTCGCCTCGACCGTTGCTGATGAATTGCCTATCCGTTTTACGGTTGTACCCGTTTAAAAACGCTGCTAAACACTCATCAGATTCAAACGTAGAAGCGTTTGCATTGTCTACCAGTAAGAGGCAGTTTTTTTCGTATGTCATTGATGACGGATCTACCCAACGAATACTATTGATGTGGTTTTTTAAGCTCGCGCCCGTAGATCCACCTGCGATCGGAGTTTGTCCGCTCAATTCTGCAATGGCTAGTAACGCTTGAGACTTTCCGCTACCCGGATCTCCCAAGAGTTGTATTACGGGTACAATACTACACAAACTTGATTGCATCATTGCAAAACTTGAAAGCAATTTGTATTCGGTTTCGTGCAATCCACTAACAATCAATTTTAAGTGCCTAGTAATTGCTTCTCCGAAAGTTTCAGTATCATCCTCTGTTTGAAAATAATCGACTCCCATTTCTACTCCACAATGTAAATTTCGAGCGAAATTTATCATTTCTAATTGAGCTTCATTCATTATTTACCACCAATTAATTTAATCGTCAACTCGATTGCAAGGTTGACCGCTTCCCTCATCTCAGCATCAAGCCCTGGTAAAATAACTCCCAGTTCCCCGATAGTTTGCCAATCAATTAAACTTGCTGTTTGAGTTTTGAAAAAATACAGTCTAGCAGCTATTTTTTCTGCCTCAGTTTCGGCTTTTGCGTATCCAGTTTTACTTCCGCCGTAATTGGTGGTATTTGTCAATTTAATTTTGTCATCATCCGTAAAAATGCTTAAGGTCTCCAGAGGTTGAAGGGTAAATAATTTATTTTTCATTCCCTCAGCCATTTCGATCGACACTGGTGTGTTTTGATTGATAAGTTCCCAAAAAAATGGATTAATCCACGGTTGTATCTGCCCTGTATAACCATTAGCGGGATGTTGAGTAAAATAGTCACTTAAAACAAGAAAAAGATAATTTTCGTCTTTGCTTACTTCGACCTCTACGTACTTTTTTTGTTCGACATCGTATTGCTGTTTCTTTTCGCGCTTAAACGTTAAGTTACACTTGCTGTTTGCAGGTTTAAAGGTTCTTTCCCGCGATTCAATACCTATGCACGACTCTGACAAAATCATTGTCATATCCAACGAATCAGCCGTTGCTGATACTATTAACTCTTGAATGCCGATGATGTCAGCAACGGTCAACTTCTCAAGAGAGATATTGAGCTTAGCTGGATACTTTTCAGTCGCTGGATTGAAGTAAATAGTCATAATGAATGAGTAAGTAGGTGTTACACAAAGTAGCTACCTACTGTAGCTACCTACTTTGTGTAAGGTGTTATGTGATTACAAGTTTGACCGAAATTTTTTAAGCAAGTCACTTAATTTTGCATTACTGCCACCGTCAGCGAAATCTTCCCCAAAAGTTTTGTCAAATACCGTAATTGCTTGGGCGAACAAGTCGCCTACGGTTTCCAAATCATGGGTAGGGGATTCGCCCTGTAAACACTCAAGCAAAAGTGTTCCACAACAAGTTATTAAAGCCTGTTGAACAAACTTTTTGTCGAACCTCACTAGCCGTGTCATAGAAGAGACTTGATGAGTGTTTTCGTGCAATAAATGACAAGAAGCTAGCGCGATATAACCTTCCGATGAAAGCATTTGTTGATTGAGTTTTTTGGTGGGAATTCTGATTTGTTGCCAACCAAAAACCTTTATGGACTCCGCTAAAATTGAAACAGATTCAGATTCACTCATGTCGATTTGTTTTGTATTTTTGAAAGTTTACAAGAACTGTTTGCAGCGCTGAAATGTCTAATGTTGCTGGTAATTTTTTACCAAAAAGATGCTTTGACGCGCTGGTAACGATTAGAAGTCTTGCTGCAATATCGGGATACAGAATTTCTAGTGTTTTGAATTTAACAAGAGCTTCGGGCGTTACTACGCCTTTGGCTTCTATGTAAAAAAAGTTGTACACGAGAAAGTCGCAACGATACGTCAACGTACCAAAGTTCCCGAACTCACTTTTTAACTTGATAACTGGCTGTAGCTCAATATCGTCTACACCACAAATTCTGAGTAAACATTGGTAGACACTAAATTCCCATTTACTATCAAACTTAACAATATGCTTAGTCAGAGCACCCGTACTTGGGCGTTGAGCTAAAACAGTATTTGTTTTTAGATCGAAATAAATAATGGAATTGCGATACTTGGAGTTAATAGCGACAACCTCCCAAAAGTCAGGCTTTGCTTCACAAGAATGCGATATTGATTCTTGTGAAGCAAAGCCTGACTTTTGTAATATTTCGTTACAATTAAAGTGTAATATTTTGAATGAAATTGTACTACAGACTGATGTCAAATACTGTAAAACTTGATATACTGTACCGCTCGCAGCGTGATAACGCGCTGAACCCTACTGGCGCTTGTAACGTAACTTCAGTAGCAATGTGCCTGCTTTGGGGCGGCGTTACCCCACAGAACAAAAAAGTACAACTTGAGGACGAGCTGTACAGGTATATGGAATCCCGCCAACTGAGTCGTCATTCACCGCAAGATTTAGCCACTGTAGTGCGAGATTACGGATTAAACGATAATTACACCGCAACGGGTACAATCGACGCCGTAAAGAAGCATTTAAGCAGTGGTAATCCAGTTATTACGCACGGATACTTTACGGCATTTGGGCATATTATTGTTTTGGTCGGTTACGACAGCACGGGGTTTATTGTTCATGACCCATATGGTGAGTGGCACGCTACTGGTTATGACACAAGCGTTAGCGGCGCTTATCTTCATTACAGTTATGAGCTAATCAAACGGACGTGCATCCCTGACGGCTTATTTTGGGTACACTTTATTTCAAAATAGCGATCGAGAAAGTGCGACAACGGCGAACAGGGGCAGCACCTGCGGTGGGGATACTTGCTGAAAGCTCGTGTAAGAGCTAGCCGTAAATTGTAAATAATTGTTACAAAGGGGTTTACAAGCTTTTTGAAAAATGAGACATTACAAATAACACCACACCACACTTTCCATTCCAAAAAACATAATGTAGGGCGGCTTGAGGGAGGGAATAATATATAAATATAATAAAGAATATATAATA
The DNA here is from genome assembly GCA_036700145.1 of Microcoleus occultus BM001215366. Lineage (GTDB taxonomy): Bacteria > Cyanobacteriota > Cyanobacteriia > Cyanobacteriales > Microcoleaceae > Microcoleus. The sequence goes on along the minus strand of JAUBOH010000228.1, from coordinate 3,915 downwards.
ATATATATAATAATATATACTCACTCTATTTTGAAAGTAGGTAGCTACAGTAGGTAGCTACTTTAGTAAATGAGTGAGTATATAAACAAAAGGTTTTATTTAAAGATTATTTGTTTCGATCACGTTATACGCATAGCGTGATTTTAATTTTTTAGCTTCCGTGCCGTGACAAGTCATACTTTATTTTTCAGGTGGTACAACAAGTAAGCTGCTTAAAGTCGCATAAGTCGCTAAGGTGAGTTCTAAAGCGCCTGACACAGGTTTCCCTGATATGACAACACAAGAACCCCCACGGTCGAAACAAAGGCGGTACAGCCTACAAAAGCAATAGCCAAGCGATAGGAAGTTTTATTATTCACGCCATCCCCTCAAACCGCTGTTGCTAGCTATCCAATTGTCGTTGCGGTCGAGGCGCTGTTCGATATGGTCGAGGCGCTGCTCCAATAAGCTTAGTGCTTGCAATATTTTTTGGCTATCAATTATTGCCTGACGGTTAGCAGCGTGTACGGCACGTAGCCCACTAAAAGTAGTTGCTAGTATAGCGACGGCTGTACCTAACAAAGCTATGTCAATTTTTATCAATATGTCTTTCATTCAATTAATTTTGTGCATCTGTAGACAATTATTTCGACCCTTAAGTCGTTACTATACTGTAGCACGGCTAAGGGCCGCGCTTTTCTGGCGAGCTACTACTACCTGTAAAGCACTACGTTGCGCTTGACCAGCGGTATCGGCTTTTTTAGTAGTGGTAAGCGCAATACAGCGCGATCAAATTCACAATCGGCTAAGGGCCGCCCTTCGTCCGGCATAAGCTTTTGCCCTACTACAATTATCTCTTTAGTTTTTTTTGCATATTTTGTTTTAGTAGTGTTTGCGCTAAAATTAAACCCTTCTTTATCAGGTACAGCATCAATAACTTTAAGCATCGCAGTAAACAATGCTATACCATCGGTTTTGTTGCGTACATACGCGTAACCTTCGAGTCCCTGTAGTCGCGCCATTTGTCCGCTGTAACTAAGGCACTCTTTGCCCTTTTTCCACACATATTTAGTGTCGCCAAACACAATTTTAACTTTAGCCGCAAAGCGTCTAATATCAGCAGGCGTAAGTAATTGAGCCAATTTTGCATCAGCAATTTTCACATCATCGGTATAACCGGCTAAGCGCAACCATTTTAGACCAACTTTTTTGTCAGGACTAATAAAATATAATTCGATTAATGGAAATCCCTTTAAAGGCGGTTTACTATTTTTTCCGCTTACCGAATTAGCGCTACCGCTGTGTTGATATCCGATCGCCGTGATGTGATGCACTAAATCTCGATCGCTTCCTGATAAAATATAGCTTGTCATCTCATCCTCTTTATCGGGAAAATATTCAATTACTCTACCTATTTTTTCCTTAGTTTTTGGTGTGATGTCCAAAAATTTAGGCTTGATCCAATTTTTGATCGGGAAATTCGTCACCGTTTGAGAGCGAGTAGCGAAACCTTTGCTATATTCTTTCCACCAGTCGTCAAAATTAATACCACCATTAAGTAACAGTTCATTAATAGCAAACAGTAGGGACGGTTCATCGTCACTTAATGTCAGACGTTTCTGGGAGGGTGGCTGTTTGATGCTCATAATTTACAGAAGTAATTGAGTGAGGACATTTTTCAAACCATATAGGTTTCAATCGCTTTCGTTCTTCACTCCTTTAGGATACCTTACGATATAACTGAAAAGTCACAATCAATTAATAAACAATGGCTAAAGTACCACATTTGGTTGACACCACAGGGTCGGGAAAACTTGTAATTGTACTAGAAGAGGCTACTTACGCAAGTGTTGGTACTATTCTTGGAATTACAAAATTAGCCGTCGGATCGGCGCCACCCGCAGGAAGTTATTCGGACACCTCTACCGCTGCTGTACAAAAAGGCAAGCTTGGGTCGCTGCGAGTGACGCTACGTACTGGCATTAAGCGCGCATCTAGAAAGCTACTTTGTTCTCTGGATAAAATGGATACAGTTACCGCAGAAATTGTTGGAAAATCAATCGGTGCAGGTGTGATTACTTCTGCTAGATTCCCCACTCGACGGAGGTTGCGATAATGCCTAAATTATCAAAAATGAAAGTCATCTCTGGCGCCGGCACGGGAACAAGTGTCTATATTTTTCGTACAAACTCGCTTTTGTACGCTCAAATTTCAGCAACGGTCGGAATTACGGCACTAGAGGTTGCCGATGCTGCTATTCCAATTTCTAGAATTGAAGATTTAATTCTTTATGGAATACTAGAAACGTTGACAGTAACGGTCGGCACAACGCCCGCCACGCGCAGGTCTGTCAATATTCTATGCGATGCTGAAATCGCGGAAGTTGCTAAGATAGACCTAAAGGGCAAGCCGATACCGCAAGGGATAATTACATCTGTCTCTGAAGGTTTAAAAGCTGAAGTTTATATCTAGAAAAAACAAAAGGAAAATCAATGCCTAAAGGATTGTTGGTAGAGTCAGGCACTAGAGATTACGGATTTATTTCTCGCTCTAATGTTTATACACCGCAAATTGCTGCAGCAACAGGAATAACGCCTGTTGAAAGTATACCAAGTGGAACGGTTCCGTGTCCGTATCGAATCTCTGATTTACTGCAAGCGGGTGTCATGTTTACAGCAACAGCGGTAATGAGTAACGGCCCAGGAAAACGTATAAGCAGACGTTTGTTTGTTAGTAGCACTAAAAAAACTACCTATCGCCTTTTGTCGGCTGCGAACGGATTGATAGGTTTGCAACTGGGGGGTAAGACCATAGTATCGGTATCCCGATCGCGTAAAGCTTCCTTTACTATTTAATGGCACTGTCTCAAGTCTACAAGGATGATACTTTAATTTTGGGGCTAGAATCTTACGATTTACCTACTTTATTTACAGGCGGAATACTTGTGGCTAAAATCGAATTTTTTAACCCCGCAGTAAATTATTACGGCGGAAGGCTTTTTTCATTTGCTGAGCAAGAAATTGGTCAAATATTTGCAAAATCTTACTCTTTGCAAATCAATCAAGCCAAGTATTTAGAAAGTTCATTGCCTTACTTTCCGAATACCTATAGGTTAAATTTAACGGTTGGTCGTTGGTTGCGCGGACGTAAATTTACTTTAACAGTTTGGGAGTACACATGATGACTCATTTCACAAAGTAGCTACCTACTGTAGCTACCTACTTTAGTAAAACATGGCAGTAATTACACCAGGCACTGGCTCAACTATAAATGCTACAACTATCGAAGGGCAACTTTGGCAACTGATACACCTGTATCAAAATGCTGAACGCTCGTCCGCCGAAAGTGTAAGTCGTTTTGAATCTACAAAAGATGATACTTTCGTGATGAAAGGTTCATTTTCGATACCCGGAAGTCTTGTCTACGCATCTGCAACAGGCGTATTTACCGATGTAGCTATTCCATATTTGCCAGCAACTACTTTTACCGCTGGCAGTCCTTTAGGAACTATCAAATCAACTACACTGAGTCAATACTTTCTTGATTGCATCATGTATGTTATTGTCTGGCAAAATAATGGTGCAAAGAATACTCAGGCATTAACTAATATTACTTGCAAATTTGACCTCAATACTCGTGTTTATACGGGTACATTTAGTTTGCCATACGTCACTACAATAAGTACAAACGGCGCTATCACAGAAACAGCTACAGAGTGGTTATTAACATGATTGAAGAACCTATTGAAAACAACCGAGAATACCGCGAAACTTATCAAAAGTGGATGGAAAAACAAGAAAAAATTGACAAACTTGAGGATGAATTAACTAATCTTACAAGGGAACAGAAAGAACTCGAAAAAGAACTTAAAGATTACAAAAAAGAAAAAAGATGACGCAACAAAAAACGTACGGCGTATCGATCGAGGATTCAGCC
>JAUBOH010000227.1:0-10328 GCA_036700145.1 Microcoleus occultus BM001215366 | reverse complement strand
TCCGGCAGGGGTTGAAACCCCTGCCTCAAAGCTAAAGTCCTCTTAAGAGGACTGATGAGTTCTTGAGTCCTCTTTTAGAGGACTTTAGCTATTAGCCAGGGGTTTAAACCCCTGGCGGTATTTCGGGCACGAGCGATATTTCGAGTTAAGTTGACACTCCTTGGGCTCTTGGAGTGTCCCTACAAGGACTTACTTACAGCCTCGGATCTACAGGTTCGCTCTCCATCGCTAAAACTCCAAAAACGCACTCGTGAACTTGTCTCAACGGAGCACCCGCCACAAATCTTTCCAATGCTTCTACACCGAGAGCAAACTCTCGCAACGCCAAAGAACGCTTGCCGGAAAGCCCGCGCGATCGCAATTTTTCCAAATGTTCCGGCAATGAATATTCCAAACCGTAAATAATCCGCAAATACTCTTTTCCGCGACATTTTACCGCAGGCTGTACCAGTCCTTTGCTATTTTTTACAGTAAATTCCATCGGTTTGACAACCATGCCTTCTCCTCCGGCATCAGTCAGTTTTTCCCACCAGTGAATCCCCGCCAATTGGCTGTCAAAATCGGCAACTTCAACTACTTTGTATTCAGTAGCTAACAGCAATTCCGGGTCAGCTTGACAAATTTCTGCAATCTGTTCCATGTGCCAGCAGTGATTTTTGTCAGCGTGCACTGTTCCCTCGGTTGCTAATATGTGGAAAGGTGCTAATTTGAGGTCGGAGATGGATTTCACAGGCCAGCAGTAGCGCTGGTAGGCTTTAACGTATCGCTCGGCTAATTGCGATCGCTCTTGGTAGCGAGTCAGCAAATCGCTAACTTCAACTCCCCGCTGGCTAGCCTGTTCTAAGTTGGCGATCGCATCGGCAAATGCACTATTAGAAGCTGTTCCCACTGCGGCATACTGTTTCTGCAATAATTCTTGAGCTTTGGCTGACCAAGGCATCAATTCGCAGTCCAAACAAACCCAGTCGGTTTGAAATTTATCCCAAAAATTGCTAGCACTTAAAGCAGTATTAATGCGCGCTAAAAACTCTGTTTCTAAAGTAGAATTATTGAAGAAATGCCGTCCCGTGCGGGTGTAGCAAATACCGATGGTGTTGTTGAGAATTCCGAAGCGCAGTTTAGCAGCAGATTCATCGCGGCAAACAATGACAACGGCGCGGGAACCCATGTGCTTTTCTTCGCAGATAACTGTCGGTATTCCCTGTTGTTGGTAGTAGCTAAATGCTTGGGCGGGATGTTCTAAAAGTCCGGGTTCTTTGGAAGTAGCCACGGGAGACATGGTGGGCGGCAAATAAATCAGCCATTTGGGATTTGCGGCAAACCGACTCATTACTTCTAGGGCGGCGATCGCATTTTCTGCTTTAATCGTAATGTTGCTTTGCAGGCGAGTGGAAATGATGCGTTTTCCCAGCACGTCGGCAATGTCTAATACGTCGTCGAACTGCTGTTGGGCGGTGAGAGGAGTTGCGATCGAAGTAAGTGCGATCGGCTTTACAGGTTCGCAGTAAACTCTAGCAGCCGCAACGCTGACAAATTCTCTTTCGGGATAGCGCAAAGCTGTTAGTTTGCCGCCGAAAACGCAGCCGGTGTCAATATCAACTGTATTGTTCAACCATTCTGTTTCCGGGACTGGCGTGTGTCCGTAAACAACTGCTGCTGTGCCGCGATATTCAGCGGCCCAATTGTATCTCACAGGTAAGCCAAATTCATCGATTTCGCCGGTTGTTTCTCCGTACAGTGCAAAATCTCGAACGCGGCTTGATGCGCGTCCCTGCAATTCTGCTTTCATTCCCGCGTGGGCGACGACTAATTTGCCGTCGTCGAGGACGTAATGACCGATTAAACTGTCTAGAAATCGGCGGATTTCTGTTTCAGCAGATTCGCGGAATTCGTCGGGCAAAGCTGCTATTTCTGCTAAGGTTTGTTCGAGTCCGTGATTGATTTTGACATTTTTGCCGTTGAGTTTTTTCAGCAATTTAATATCGTGATTTCCCGGCACGCACAATGCTGTTTCTGCAACTACCATGTTTCGCACGAGTTTGAGGGTGTCGAGAATGCGCGAACCCCGATCGACCAAATCGCCCAAAAACACGGCTTTGCGCCCTTCTGGATGCGCGTAGGTGGGAAAATCCCAAAAAGCAGATTCGGTGGTTTTGTCAACAATTTGATAGCCCAACTGTTGCAGCAACTGTTCTAATTCGCCACAGCAGCCGTGAACGTCGCCGATGATATCAAAAGGGCCGCGATCGTGTTTGCGGTTGTTCCACAGCGGCTGTCTGGCGATTTCTACCGCGTCGATTTCTTCTGGGGAACGGAGGACATGAACGTAGCGAAATCCTTCGCGATCGAGGTTTCGTAGAGATTTACGCAAACTTTGAACGTGCCGCCGAACGACGTGACTGCCGAAATTGCGGTTTGGACGTTGTTGGTTGCGATCGGCACACAATTTTTCGGGCAAATCTAGCACAATTGCGGCAGAAATGCAATGGTATTTTCGAGCTAATTCTAACAAAGGTTTGCGGCTTTCCGGCTGAACATTTGTCGCGTCGATAACTGTTAATTTACCTGCTGCTAGCCGTTTAGCAGCGATAAAGTGCAGTAATTCAAAAGCATCTGCGGTTGCGGCTTGATTGTTTTCGTCATCGGAAACCAAGCCACGGCAATAATCCGATGAAATGACTTCTGTAGGTAGGAAATGTTGGCGGGCAAAAGTGGATTTGCCGGAACCGGATGCACCGATGAGAACGACTAAAGATAGTTCTGGAAGCGTAATTTTCATTGTTTATTAATATAGATTTTTTACTCGTTACTAGGCTCTGCCCATTGGTGAAAACTTAGCGTAAAACCGAGCGTCTCTCTTGTTTGTATCGAAGTCTAGATCCCCCCTAACCCCCCTTAATAAGGGGGGGACAAGAGTATTTCTCAAAGTCCCCCTTACTAAGGGGGATTTAGGGGGATCGAGACTTCGACTAAAAGCGAAATTTATTATGGGTTTTAGTCTTAAGTTGTCAGCAATGGGCTGTGCCTGGGAACCAGTTAAAAACATCAAAACGTTTGATTACCATTGCCACTCAAGCTCCTCCCACTCCGTAGTGATGAAATCATCAAGCAGGACATCATCATGTTGCTCTGCCATTTTTGCGAACGCTTCCTCCCAGCCGGCACGCGGTTTTAGGGCTGCACGAATGACAATCCGATCGCCCTGAACTTCGATTTCTACTGCTTCGCTAATACCAATTTGCTCTAACAAGGATCTGGGAATGCGAATGCCCTGAGAATTGTCAATTTTAAGTATCTGGGTTTGAATAGATTTACTCATGGCTAAAGCCTGCATTTTTTCAAGTTTAACTATATTGTAAGCACAAACAGATTCTCGGTATTATTTGTCTTGGGTGAATATTGCCATTTGCGTAGGCGAACCCACTTCTAAATCTTCGGTTCCCACAGAGCGAAATTCTACCGCATATTCAAACCGTTCGGCAACCCCATTCGCCCAAGTTTGAAACTCTGCCCTCGTCCACTCAAAGCGGTGATCGCGGTGGCGAAATTTTCCCGCAGGCAAGTTTTCAAACTTAACGTTATATTCAATATTTGGAGTTGTAACGATCGCACTTTTGGGCCGGATAAACTCAAACAACACCCGCTCGAAAGCCGCCAATCGGTCTAAATCCAGATGTTCGATCACTTCAATTACCGCTGCTGCATCAAAATTCGTCAAGCGGCTGTCCCGATAAATCAGCGAACTTTGGATTAGTTGAATGCGAGATTGCTGTACGGGAGACAAGCGTTCTATTTGCAATCTTTCCGCAGCTATTTCCAATGCGCGGTGGGAAACATCGACTCCGGTAATTTGCTCGATCGCACTTTCTTTCAAAAGCAATCGCAGCAAATTTCCCTCACCGCAGCCCAAATCTATCACTCGCTTAGCATTGCTGGCTTTTAAAACATCCATCACAGCATCTAAACGCTGTTGGTTCAGACTAATTCGCTGTTCTAAAACTTCCTCTTCTTGCTGGTGAGAAACTTCGATCGCATCGTCGATATTATCTGATTCTGCTAACTGCGCTACAGCAATGCGCGTCAGACGGCGCTGACGTTTCAGATAGCGATCGGCAATTTTTTCGCGCGCCGGATGAGCATTCAACCAACCTTCACCGTGACGGAATAACTTCTCGATTTCATCATCCCCAACCCAGTAATGTTTGTCGTCATCCAACACCGGAATTAGCACGTAAAGATGGCTCAACAAATCCGCCAACCGAATTGTATTTTGCAGTTCTACAGCAAAGTAGGGACTCGCGCCCCATTCGGGAAATTGCGCGTCCAGAATCAGGGGTTTTGCTGCGACTTGATAGCCAAGCGGCTCAAACATTTCGCGCAGAAACTTTTCGCCGCCGCGACAGGGCAAAACAGACAGATTCACTGTCAACGGAATCGGACTTTCTGCGAGTTCTGGGCGGTTTTTGCAGCGACCGGATAGGGCTGTACTGAAGACCTGGGCGAGGGCTACAGACAGAAAGGAAGAGGCAACGTAGGGGCGATCGTTCACGTATTGTTCGAGAGGGCGATCGTCCGATTTGGACTTTCCCCGCACCAAGCCCACCGGATCGACATCTAACAGTAAAGCGGCTGTACACCTTTCTGCGCTTGCTTCTGGATAAAACACGCTAGCAGAACCGAAAGTCATGGGAAAACATTGATGGCGATCGGGATGTTTGTGCAGCAAATAGCCTAAATCTGTAGCAGGGAAGCGAGTTGTGGAAATTGTTAATAGCATCGCTACATTGTAAATAAAGTTTACCTGTCATCTCATCTCCGGTGAATTGCGACAACAAAAAGTGTTTGTTTGTAGTGAGGACTTTAGTCCTCATAAAGTTTGAGGACTAAAGTCCTCACTACAAACCAAATTTGATGTCCTTCCAAAAATCCTCAATGAGATTGCTGTTTTTCCACACTTCCCAAATTCAACTTAGCCCGCAATTCATCCTTAATTCGATTTAAAATAGAATCCTCATCCAAAGAAGACAAAATTTTGGTCACAACAGCCTTCGGGCCATCATCTCCCCAAGATGCACCGTTAGCCAAATAAGCCTTAGTAACTTGACCGATTCCGTAACAAGAAACCCCCCCGATCGCAGCCTGCGTCACAGCAACAGACAAATACGGGCCTAAAGCCAAACCACCAGTCGCCGGCGTCGCCAAACCCAACAATCCTTTCAAAGAGCTCAAACCAAAATTCGCCACCAATTCACCAGCCGTAATTCCGCCCATACTGATTGCAATTTTTTGCAGCAATTCCACAGCGCCCGCTTCCGTCATCGCAATACCGTAAACTTTAGACAGAGTTAATATCATCACCACATCAATTACCGCACCGCTGAGGATATCAATTACAGTAATTGGATTAAGGGCGATCGCCACTGCTTTCGTCATTACCCCATTCCAGATAATCCGGTTAGCAGCATCCTCTCGAATCTCCATTTTTCGCTGCACCAGTTGCTCGTTAATATCTCCTGCACAAAGCATCGTATTCAGCGCCACCAAAGACTTACCTTCCCGGTCTAAAATCTCCAAAATTTTTAATTTTAAATCCTCAACTTGTGGCAAACCGCGAGTCATTTGTACTCCCATACTGCCATCGGGACGACGGACTGCCTTTGCTGTCAGAGGTGAAGCAGCCGACATCACAATTTCATCGGGAGATAACAATTCTCGCACTCGCTCGTCCCGGATTTTGTGATAAATTGCTAGCCTATCTGCATCGGGATATTGGTCAATTTTATTAAACACTAATAACATCGGTTTTCCGGCTTCCCGCAATTGCGAAAGTGCTTCATATTCCACCTTCGTAATGTCGCCAGCCACCACAAACAAAATCAAATCAGCTTGTTTAGCAACGCGGCGGGCTAAAATTTCGCGAGTTTCGCCGTCAACTTCATCTATTCCGGGAGTATCGATTAATTCTACTTGCGACAAACGGTAAATAATCGGCGAAAGTCGTAGCGTAGCGGGGCGTAAGCCATCGCCCAAATTGTCATCAACTCCATCTCCGACATCCCACTCTCCAATAGTTGTCGTGCGAGTCACCCCGTGAGTCGGCCCAGTTTCAAACACATTTTGACCCAACAGGGCGTTCAGAACCGAAGATTTGCCCCTTCCCACCATCCCAAACACAGCAATTTGCACGCAAGCGCGCTCTAGCTTGTCGAGCATTTTCTCCAACCCGCCAATTTCCGGCTCCAGTCCAGTTCGCTCGCTGGGAGTCAAGTCGAGATTTTCGACGATATCTCGCAAAGCATCTTTAGCGTGGCGCAGGTTGAGTTCTGCTTGAATGTCTGAGAAGCTTAAAATTGTGTCATCTAATTCTCGATCGACATTGGAAAAATCGGAGGCTTCCGTCATTGTCACCTGGCTTGTTAAGCTTATTTTACCTAAAGTTGCAATTGATACGATACCATTCTAGCTCTTTCTGTCTGCTGCGTACAGCCCGCACCAGTTCGCAGCGCCCCAAAAATGGGATTGCACAATTAGGAAATAACCGCGAACTGTCAATGTTTAATCGAATGTTGGATCGGCGAGTTGCTAAAGCATCGGCATCTCTTCCTTTGACGATCGCAACTCCATTTTCCCCTCAATAATCCAGACATCAACAAAAGGAGTCTCTTGCACCCGCACTTCCTTTGTTTTCGTCTCACCACCCTCCACCGCAACCTTCAACTTAACTATGGATTCCTCAACAGGAACTTCCACGGCATCTGCGAAGGAAATCGTCAAATCCGTACTCACCCCAGACTTACGGTAGACTTCCTGTTCATTCACTTCTACAGTCACGGTGTTATTGCTGAAACCGTCGCGAAGTTTGATAGATAAACGCATATTGGTACTCGCTTGGTAATGGTAAGGGGTCAAAAAATCGGCTTGGGGGCGATCGGGTACGCAGGTAGACCCGATCGCCAAAATTGCCAACAGAATTATCAAGTATCGAATCAACAACAGACTTATCCTTAGTGCTGTGAGGTTTGTGTCGGTAGTGTTTTGTACAAAATAACAAAAATTGCTTTACTTATTTAGTTTAGGATAAAGTAAAGCAATCTTTAGGGTAATTCACCAATTAACTGTTTATTTCTGGTCTGCCGATCGCAATGTCTTGACTTCCATTGCTGAGATTTTGCTCAACGTCTTGTTGACAGCATCCTCATCCCCAGTTTTAGCCTGAACCTCAGCTAAACACGAAAGAGACATCTGTGCCGAAACAGGATCGAGAATATTGGAGGCGGCGACTGCTGTCAGCAACTTGGCGCTTTCATCCAACTTCGCAGGGCGTACGATCGCCCGGGTTTCGCGATCGTCGGCGATCGTCTTAAAATCACGGCTAGCGTTGATACCTTGCACCATCCGAACATAGTTTGCCATCGCGTGTTTCGGATACTTTTCTATAACTTCCTCAAAAGCATCGTTACCACTTCGTAAAGACTCATCATCCGAGCCCAGCAAATAGAGCAAAGTACCCTGTTCATCGCCCATAAACAGAGCGGCCAGTTCTTCCTCAATTGGCGACACAGGATAGCGAACCCGAATATTGATCATCTCGGAGAATACCTCCGAACCGTCCATAGCCGCATAGACCGCCCGTACTCGGTAATTTCCGGGTAGATCGAAATAGAGTCCGTCTTTACCGTAGCCGATATAGGCGCTTTCAGGAATCACATCATCGCGGGCGATCGTACTTTCTCGCTTACCGACTAAATGATCGATTAGCGGTTCATAAGCAACGACTGCGCCGCTAGGCTTGCGAATCACGATTTTGACCAAGCCGCAATTAGGATGCAGCCAAGTATGCACCCGGCGCCCGTTCGCAGCCGTCGTTCCCAGCATTAATTGCAGTACCACAGGCTCACCAAGCGCGAAGCTCTTTTGGTTGGTCGAGATACTGAAAGTCAGTCCCGACTCATCGCGAATTGGATCGACCATCACTTCCTGACCCAGACCAGACCCGATCGCAAAGTCGTTTCCACCCACAATAATATTGTTGCGGAACGCATGGCGGAGATGGATCACCTCCTCATTATCAAACTGGAACGCAAACTGGCTCCAGTACGTAGCTTCGCCACCCGGTGCTGGGTAATTAAAAGGATAGTTCATCCAAGACAAAGCCTGCGGGCGATTCGTACCAGGGGGCGTCGCCAAGGACTTTTGCCACGAGTGAAGTAAGTTAAAACTATGCCCCAGCTCGTGAACATAGGTGTAGAGCTGCAATCGCAGCATTTCGGGAGTTACCCCGCCAATACCTTGATGAAATACGGCGCAACCTTGCCGCTGCTTCCCTTGCTGGTCAAACATGATGCCGAACAGCCCCGGGCCGATGTCGTGAAGTTGAGCAACCACCTGCCAAACAGCCCACTGCGGCAAATCCTGCCACAAGGTGAAGTGTTTTTGCATCGAAGCGTGCAGTTCCGCGTTGCTCCATGTAGCGCCCGCACCAGCGTCACCGATATCGATAACGTTGTTCCCTGCTGTTGCGATCATTTCAATCCCAGCTTCTGCATAGGAACTGACGACGCTGAGGTTGCGCGCTGGCCCCCCTGACGGCAGCGAGCCGGTGTTGTAGCTGCTGAATACGGGAGTGACAACATCGGAAACCTGGTCTGTTTCGAGTCGCAGACTGCGGAAATAGACAGACTCAAAGGCACAAGTGTAAGTTGCTCCGGCGACTCCGCCCTTTGTGAAAAATTGCACCGTTGCTGGCGCCTGCGGCTGGAAGATGAACTTTCGCTCGATTGTCACCTGAACCACCGGAGATCCGGCGGCAAAGGTAAAGCTTCCGAGACCTTTGACGACGACTTGAGAAGCAGTGACTGCGATCGTCGGCGCATCGACTATAAAAGAGCCAAAATACGCGGTTGTACCGCCGCTGACTTGGAAGAAGTCGCCGCTTAAGCGTTTCATCGGTCGAGTCCGGTCAACGTCTACCCGGAGTTCGAGTTGAAAGCTGCCTAATGTACCGCGGTAGCGCCCGCTGACTGCCCGTTTGGCGATCGGAATTGGCGTCGGAATTGGGATAGGTGCGATCGGCAGTGGTGGGATGCTAGGTATTGGTGCGGTTTCGCCTTGGATTGGATGCGTTGGATCGCTAATTCCGGCCTCTATTGCTGCGATCGCGGCGACATCATCAACTGACATTTCTCCAAACGAAAAATCACTACTGGTTATATCGATACTTGTAGGATCTTGCTGAGACATTTTGATTTATCCTTTCATATTGTGATACTCCATATATAAGTGGCAGTGTTGGCGAGTGCACAGTCGCTTTTTCGAGTGACACTTATTTGAGTGACACCATAATTGTTCAATTCTTTAATCTCAAATTGATTGACCGTTTCACTCATCCGCCCGACGCATGTTATGTTTATTTTTACTAAAAATTTAAATTCCTCAGCAAGTAACTTGTAACCAATGACTACCCGGAGCAAAATAGCCAGTTATCCATTTCTTTTACGCATCGCAATTTTTCTGTTAATTTTGCTCTCAATTTGGTTGCCATTCGCAGCACCAATTTATTTGTTAGTGAAAGATAGCAACCTCGCAACTATTCTAACTATGGCGCTGTTGTTTACCGAGTTTCTGTTCTTGGTGCGACTGTGGGGGAAAATGGTTTATGGAGAAAACCAAGTGCTGAAAAGCTATGGTTTGATAAATACCAGACAGAACGGTTTCGAGTTTGCGATCGGACTGGCGATCGGCACTTTGCTCACTTTCAGCTTATTTGCGGTGCAAGGACTGCTTGGTTTCGTCTCGTGGCAAAATTCTGATAATTTGCCGAGAATCATCGCAGAAGGGCTTGCGAGCGCTCTGGGAGTGGGTTTTTTCGAGGAGTTGGTATTCCGTGGTTGGTTGCTCGACGAGTTGCAGCGGGATTATAACGATCGAGTATCTCTGTGGGCGAATAGCCTGTTGTTTGCCCTATCGCATTTTATCAAACCCGTGGTAGCCATGCTGCGAAGTTGGCCGCAGTTTCCGGGGTTGTTGCTGCTGGGTTTGATCTTGGTTGGGGGAAAACGATCGCGCCAAAATCGTCTTGGTTTGTCGATCGGCTTTCATGCAGGTGTAGTCTGGGGATATTATATGATTAATGTCGGGCAATTAGTCCGATATTCTGGCTCAGTACCAGACTGGGTGACGGGAGTTAACGGCAATCCGCTAGCTGGGGCGATCGGGCTATTGTTTTTAGGTACACTGGCTTTGGGAATGCAAAAAATGTCGAAAAATTCCCAAGGTTTGTAGTAAGGACTTTAGTCCTTAAATTCCCAAGGTTTGTAGTAAGGACTTTA
>JAUBOH010000226.1:0-10367 GCA_036700145.1 Microcoleus occultus BM001215366 | reverse complement strand
CCCCCTTAATAAGGGGGGACTAAGGGGGGTGAATTTGACGAGAGCAAGAGGTCTAATAATGATTATTTGTTGTGGGGTGGGCCGGAGAGCCCGCCCCAAAAGTTAAATCTAAATCCCAAACCACATCCTGCAAAAATATTAGCAGCCTCGAACAGCATTCCGAAACACTTTCAAAGCTTCTTTTTCTTCCGACATTTGCAGACATCTCCCCAGCAATTGTAGATCCAAATCCGGCAACAGCATACTCCGAGAAACCAGCTCGTAACCCTCCGATTTTAGTTGATAAATCGAAAATACTCCGTCTTCCCAGAACCAAACTTCCGCTACGTTAAATCTGCGGTAGTATTCCAGTTTGTTTATAGTTCCGCTAGTAAAAGTAACTTCGATCGCCAAATCGGGTGTTTCTCGCCTCCGCCGGTCTTCGCCAAAGTAGTAAGATAAATCTGGTTCCTTGCTGCTGCCTTTTGTTTCCCCTTGAAGTGTAGCGCTACCCGTCGGCGTAAAACTAATATCTTTTTCTAGGAAAAACTGACATAACATTCCTGCCATCAGATATTTAATGGTTTCGTGTTCTGGCGAAAGTGTCACAATTTCTACATATCCGTCGAGGTAAGACAAGCGAACGCTGCGAGTATACTCTAGCAAGGAATCCAGAGCTTTGAACTGCTCCCAAGTCATTGATAGCGGCAAAATTAACCGCTGTTCTGGGAGCGCCGTTAATTTGGGGTGAATTGTAGCGGTCATTTATACTTTCCCCGAGTTCGAGTTGCTACTTCTAGCTTAGCCTAAAAATATCTCAATGAATCTCTGAATAATATCGATTAACCCGAAATACCGCCAGGGGTTTAAACCCCTGTCGGACTGTGGCAATGCCGTGTCCCTACCCGGAACTAGCCCGATCGCCCCTCCAATTTACCTAGAAATAACTAAGCCAAAAACTGGAATTGAGAACCGTTAATTGCCAACACAAAAGGACTTGCTGATTCAAATGCACCAGTAAGTTCAAAGCTGTTCGTATTTAAAACTACGCCCAAAATTTGTCCGTTACCTCGGTTGCGAATCACCATGTCGTTAATCAGTCCGTCGTTGTCGTAAGCGATCAAATTATCGTCAGTGAATATGAAATTGAGTTCGGTTAAGCCGTCGGTGAGAGCAATACGATCGCCCTCAGTAAAGTTAAAATCAGTAATCACATCTGCTCCATTGACGCCAAATCCGTCGTTGCTTGCGAGTAAAAATGTATCAGCACCCAAGCCTCCTGTGAGCACGTCAATTCCCCGATCGCCCGCCAAGAAATCATTGTCCTCATTGCCGTCTAAATCGTCGTCTCCCTGCCCTCCCCGGAGAATATCGTTGCCGGGGCTGCCAAAGAGAATATCGTTGCCAGCGTCGCCTCTAACTACATCGTTGCCTTCATTTCCGTCGAGCCGATCGTTATCTTTGCCGCCGTAAAGAATATCATTGCCGCGGCCACCTGCGATGACATCATTGCCGTTATTTCCTAACAGCCTCTCGTTGGAGTCGGAAGAACCTCCTATGGTATCGTTGCCATCAAGTCCCCACACTCCCCAGGGAAAAGAAGACAAATTTCCCGGGTCTACGTTAATCTCATCTGGTGTAGCGAATCCCAAAAGACGCGGGCCGCCGCCGGCAAATACAGGAAATCCCGTCGGATCGCCGATCAGATTGTTAACCCTTAAAACCATGTGTATTTCCTTTCACAATTGTTCCTAACTGTATTATATGTTGGTCAGTTGTCAGTTGTCAGTTGCGGTGCCCGCTCGCCCAACGACGGAGTTTATCCTGCCCAACGACTCCGCTCAGGAACCGCCTAGCCGAAGGGCGAGCGGATAAACTCCGTCGTTGGGTCAGTTGTCATTAGTCTTAAATTTTAAATCTTAAATCTTAAATCTCAAATCTTAAATTTTAAATCGATTGAGAGGATGACACTATCCGCTAGTGTATACCATTTATAATGGGTTTAACCCGCTATGTGCTAGATACGTTAATATACCTTGTAACCGCGAGACAGAGATGCTGTTTGTAAAGAAAAGTAAAACTACGATAAATCCAGTTATTTTGGCTAAAAACTCCCTGTTTCCGGGCAGAATGACTGAATTAAACTCGCTCGATCGCACTCAAAAAAAACTTAACGAGTAGGTTCTCAGTTATGCGGGAGCCTCTAAACAATCAATAAATAGTCAATCGCTAACATCGTTTCCCAAAATCTACTGCTTTCAGGTGCTTTCCTCATGTCCACTCCCAAATCGTCTTCGCGTCAAAATAACAACCACTCCGTAAAATCACTGATGCCCGCAGATATGGAATCAACTGAGCAAGACAATAACAGTGTGCAAAGCGAACTTAATATGGAACAGCTACTGCAAGCTTTGGCGGCAGGAGTACCGAGTGAATCTGCCGAAATTGAACGCTTGAAAACATGGAAACAAGACTTGCAGTGGGTGTTTCAATTTCTCGGAAACCGCCGCGTTTTAATCGCGGTAATTGAGCCGGGAACTTTTGCCCTGCGCTACGCTAACGCCGCTTTCTGCCGTTTGGCTGGGTGGGAAGGAACGCCCCTGGGAAGTGGGGAATTTGGCGGTTTGTTTGCAGGAATGGGCATTACTCTGCTGGAACTATTCGAGGAGTGGGACGGCAAAACAGCCGAACAATTGTACCGCCGCCACGTTTTGCACTGGGTATTCAAGCAATCCTATCAAATTGACCTCGCAGCTTTGCGAGTGCTCGACGAACCAGTCATGGCTGCGGTAAAAAGTCGGGTACATCCAGAACCGAGATATGTCGAATTTTGGCTGGGTTCGGAACAGTTGAAAGTCGATCGCATTGACTCGAAAATAGATGAATTTGCAGATTTGCATTTGAATTTAATGCCAGTTTCTGAACGGGAAGCTTGGTTGATGCAGCCGAATCAATTGGCGATTTTGGGCGAGCGCTTGCAGTTGGATAATTACCAAGTAGAAGGTTTGCTGGTACTAGAAGGTTTTGATGTCACCGTACAGGAGCAAATTCGGCGGCTGACGCAGCTATTAATCGATCGCGATTCCATGCTGCGGCCAGACAAATTTGAGAGAATAGACGGTTGTTTGCGATCGCTCTTTAATGCTGACGGCACTTTGCTGCTGCGCCCCGACGGCGAACAGGTACAGCTATTAGTTGCTAAAGGCGGCCAACCTTTGCAACCGATTGTTTATTCGATGAATTCTCTAGAAGATGCTCATTTTTTGAAAGCAACGGCCGCAAATCAAGTTTGGAATGTGCCAGATTTGCGACGAGAATGCGACACCGAGTGCGATCGGGCTTTGCGGAAAATGGGCGTGCGATCGATGCTGCTAGTACCGCTGGTGGTGAAAACCGTCACCCGCGAGGGGTGCGTGCAGCGGATTTTGGGGCTGGTGGGGATGCTGTGCGATCGGCCAAACCACTTCAACGGGATTGACTCCCAGCACGCCCAAGAACTGATTCCCGCCTTCATTGCAGCCCTGCGGCAAGCCATGCAGCAGCGGTTCAGCCACATCCACAACATCCACCCCGCCGTCGAATGGCGCTTCGTCCAAGAAGCAGAAAGACGCAGTTGGGGACTACAGCAGGAAACTATTGTATTTACTGACGTTTATCCGCTGTTTGGAATTTCCGATATTCGCGGTTCTAGCGACGAGCGAAATCGAGCTATTCAAACTGATTTACTGGAACAATTTCGCTTGGGTTTAGCCATAATTGATGCTGTTTGTGAAACAAAAACTACTCACCTCGGTCAGCAACTACGACTTGATTTACTCGACTATATCGAGCATTTAAAACAAAAAGTCACAGTCGATATGGAGGTGCGAGCAGCCGAGTATTTAAACGAGAAATTAGAAGTATATTTTGACTATTTTATGCAGTGCGGCCCGCAAGTTCAGGAGGCAGTGGAAGCTTACCGAGCCGCTTGCGAAAACGAACACAACTGCGTTTATTGCGATCGGACTCGCTACGACGAAATGCTGCATTTAATTAGTAACAAACTCCAAGAAACTTGGGCTCGCTGGCAAGAACGAATGCAGCAAATACTCCCCCACTACTGCGACATAGAATGCACCGACGGCATGGATCACATGATTTATGTCGGAAAATCTGTTGATAGCAGATTCAGTCAGTTTCACCTCCACAGTTTGCGTTACGAACAACTGCGGGCAATTTGTGACTGCGGTCGCACAGTTTTCCGCCTGAAAGCCGAGTCGCACATTAATATGGAATTGGCGCATTTAGTGTTAGTTCAAAATACCACGATCGACATTTTTCACAACGAAAACACCGAAAAAATGTTTGATGTCAAAGGCACTCGCGACATCCGCTACGAACTCGTCAAAAAGCGGATCGAAAAAGCCGTTGACAAAGACGCACAAGAGCGAATTACCCAATCAGGAATGTTGACAGTTGTTTATTCAACCGAGGACGAGTGGGAAGAGTACGAGCAATATTTGCGCTATTTATCTCGCGAAGGTTGGGTAGAGTCAAAAGTTCAGACTGGCATGGTAGAATCGCTGCAAGGAGTCAGCGGTTTGAAATTTGCCCGCGTCCGTATTTTACCTGAACCCGAATCAATCGTTCACATCAGTGAAGTTACGGTTGTCCAAGATTGAGAATCCGCAATTTAAACAGCAATTACTACTCATGTAAGGTGCGCAATGCGCACCCTACAAGATATCTAATGATGAGTCGAAACCAGACAAGGCCACGTTTCAACTAAACCTATATATTTAGTTGTGACTCGTGGCATAATATAATGCGATCCATATCACATAAATGTTCACTAAATTAGCGCTACATTAGATTAAATGAGATCCGATTAATTTTTAAATAAACCTATGCATAATCTTTCAAAATACCCAATAAATTCTACTCTGCACGAAGGCGTCGAAACAGTTATCTATCGCGGACAGGCATCAATTAACCAAACTGCAACAATTCTTAAACTTCTGAAAGCCGAATATCCCACACTCGAAGCCATTACTCGCCTCAAACACGAATATCAAATCCGCCAAAGTTTAGATAGCGAACAAATCGTCAAAATCATCAGTCTCGAAACTTTTGACCACCGATTAGGAATAGTTTTAGAAGATTTTGGTGGCGAATCTCTCGGAAAACTGCTAGAGAAAGAGATATTGAGTCCGCGAGCAATTTTAGATATCGCCATCCAAATCACTAAAGGCTTGGAATACCTACATCAAAATCAGATTATTCACAAAGACATCAAACCCAGCAACATCATTATCAACTCCGAAACAAAACAAGTTAAACTTACCGACTTCGGGATTGCCACAAAACTTAACAAAGAAAACCCGCAATTTAACAATCCCAACTGCGTTGAAGGCACATTAGCCTATATGTCACCCGAACAAACCGGGAGAATGAACCGCACCCTCGACTACCGCACCGACTTTTACTCCCTCGGAATTACCTTATATGAAATGCTGACAGGTCAACTGCCTTTTATCAGCAGTGACCCCTTAGAAATAGTTTACAGCCACATCGCCATTCAAGCAATATCACCACATCAAATTAATCCTGAAATTCCCCAAGTAATCTCAGGAATTGTGATGAAATTGATGTCAAAAAATGCCGAATCAAGATATCAAAGTGCCGCCGGATTGTTAGCCGACTTAGAAAATTGTTTACATCAGCTAGAAACAACAGGAGAAATTGCCGATTTTATCCCCGGACGCTTAGATATTCTCAGTCAGTTGTTGATACCCCAAAAATTGTACGGTCGAGAAAATCAAGTCAATGAACTATTAGCAGCATTTGAACGAGTAGGATCGGGTTCGCCCGAATCTTTTTCACCCAACCAAAATACAGAAAAACCAGCCCATTCCCAAAGTGAACTGATGCTAGTATCCGGTTATTCTGGAATTGGAAAATCAGCAGTCGTCAATGAAGTTAGCCAACCAATTACTCGCTCTAAAGGCTACTTCATCAGCGGCAAATTCGATCAATTCAAACGCAACATTCCCTACGCATCATTAATTCAAGCATTTAACTCGCTGCTGCGACAATTGCTAACAGAAAGCGCTACTTCTATAGAAACATGGCGGAATAAAATATTAACAGCATTAGGAACAGACGGTAAAGTAATTGCCGAGGTAATTCCAGAACTTGAATTAATCATCGGTAAACAGCCAGAAGTACCGCAAGTCGGCTTGACAGAAGCCCAAAATCGCTTCAATCGGCTTTTTAAAGAATTTATTCGCGTTTTTGCTCAAAAAGAACATCCGCTAGTTATCTTTTTAGACGATTTGCAGTGGGCAGATTCAGCAACATTAAAGTTAATGCAAACACTGATAACTGACCCCGATCAGCAATATCTGTTGCTAATCGGTGCGTATCGAGATAATGAAGTTAATCCCACTCACCCGTTGATTCAGACTGTAGAAGAAATTGAAAAAACGGGTACGGTTGTCAATAATATTGTACTACAACCGCTGGATTTAGAAAACGTGACGGAATTAGTTGCTGAAACACTTAATACCCGCACCGAAAAAGTCAATAATCTAGCAGAGTTAATCTGCAATAAAACAGGCGGTAATCCTTTCTTCTTGACGCAATTACTCCAAGCACTTTATCAAGACAATCTTTTAAAATTTGACTTTAGTCCTCTAGAAGGCAAAGGAGGCTGGAATTGGAGTATCGCTGAAATTCAAGCCATTGGAATTACTGATAAAAGTGTAGTAGAACTGGTAGCCAGTCGGATTGAAAAGCTCCCAGTAGCCACACAAGAAGCGTTGAAATTAGCAGCTTGTGTGGGCGATAAATTTGCTTTAGATGTGCTGTCACTTGTCAGCGAAGAGTCAGCTAATACTACAGCGACTGAACTTTATTCAGCTTTGCAGGCGGGGTTAATTCTGCCTTTGAGCGATGCTTATCGTATTCCTTTGGTTTTTGATAGATCGGAATCGATCGACCTCAAATTAGATACTTCGCGGGTTAGTTACAAATTTTTGCACGATCGCGTCCAGCAAGCCGCCTATTCGCTGATTCCCGAAGAGCAAAAGCAATCCACCCATTTAAAAATCGGTCAATTGCTGTTACAGAATACTCCATCTGAAAAGCTAGAAGAAAACATTTTTGATATTGTCAATCAGTTGAATGTGGGAATTGAAACGATTAGCCAGCCAGCAGAAAAGACGCAATTAGCACAATTAAATTTAACTGCGGGACGCAAGGCAAAAGCGGCGAATGCTTATGAAGCTGCTGTGAGGTATTTGCGGGTGGCTATGGAATTATTGCCAGCCGATTGTTGGCAAAGTCAGTATGAATTAACGTTGGCAATTTACGAGTCAACAGCAGAAGTTGAATATTTAAATATCAACTATGAAGTTTCAAAAAAATTAGTTGATATCATTTTAAATAAAGCTAAAACTATACTAGAAAAAGTAAATGCTTATGAACTTCAACTCCAGTCTTATAATGTTCAAAATGAACTTTCAGAAGCACTGAATACCGGACTAAAAGTCCTTAAATTGTTAGGAATTTCTTTTCCTAAAAATCCCAACCCGCTAAATATTGTGGTTGGATTAATTAACACAAAACTGAGCTTGGGAATTAAACGAATTGACGATTTAGCTAACTTGCCAGAAATGACCGATCCCAATAGACAAGCAGCGATACGGATTTTATCCGGGACTCTTGGGAGCGCTCTTCAGACCAAGCCCCCACTGTTTCCATTGCTGGTATTTATGATGCTAAAGCTGTGCATTAAATATGGCAATTCCCCTGATTCTAGTGTCGCCTACGCTTATTATGGCGTAGTTATGTGCAGGCTAGGAGATATTAGTTCGGCATACCAATTCGGTCAACTAGCAATTAGGTTGTTAGACAAATTTCCATCCCGTTCAATCCAAAGTAGAGTTTATACAGTATTTGGTACTTTTCTTCAACATTTAAAAGCCGATCTAAAGTCAGGGTTAAGCTATCTCTATTCAGGTTTTGAAACTGCGATGGAAACAGGAAATTTGGAATATGCGGGTTATTCTATAGGTGAATATTGCGCCCACAAACTATGGATGGGAGAGCCTCTTGATGTGATTGAATATGAGACTGGTAAGTGTGTGAAACTGATGCAGCAATCTCAACTAATAACGGCTGTGCAGTATATAACTATATTAAGATATATCGCCCTTAATTTACGCGGAAAATCTGTGGAAACATCACATTTAGTCAGCGATAACTTTAATGAATTTCAAATAATCCCCCTTTTAATAGAAGCTAAAAACTTTAATTTCGTTTGTTTGTTTTATCATGCCAAAACTCAGCTTAATTTTGTGTTTAAATGCTCCGCAGAAGCCTTGGAAAATTCAAGGTTATTTGAGAAATATGAAGAAGCCGTAGGTGGATTTTATGTAGTTTGTCTCAATAATTTTTACAATTCTCTCAGTCTCCTTGCTTTGTATCCAGCAACTGGCAAAGGGGAGCAAAAGCAATATCTCAAAAAAGTTGTAAAAAACCAAAAACAAATGAAAAAATGGGCATTCCATGCTCCGATGAATTATCAACACAAATACGACTTGGTAGCAGCCGAAACAGCGCGAGTTTTGGGGTATGATAGCCAAGCGATGGATTTGTACGATCGCGCAATTTCAGCCGCCGCCAAAAACGGTTATATTCAAGAAGAAGCATTAGCCTATGAATTAGCCGGAGAATTCTATCAATCTCTGGGGAAACAGATAATTTCTCAAGCGTATTTGACTAAAGCTTATTACGGCTACATCCGCTGGGGAGCTCTAGCAAAAGTTAAACACTTAGAGTCTATACATCCTTTCTTAGTAGCACAAACGCGGGCCGCAGAAACTCCAACCCTCGATGTCAGCCGCACTACTACGGGAAGCACTACCACTAACGGTTTAGGCAATTTCTTAGATTTGAGCGCTTTTGTCAAAGCTTCTCAAGCTATTACCAGTGAAATTGTACTCGACAAGTTATTGACTAAGTTAATCAATGTTTTGTTGGAAAATGCGGCGGCTCAAAAAGTAGTGCTGATGCTGCTAAAAAACGATATCCTCTGCATAGAAGCTACTGGCACTCCTGCTGAGGATCGAGTGACTCTTTTACCGTCTATTCCAGTAGAAAATTGTCAAGATGTACCGCTGTCTGCGATTAATTACGTACACCGCAGTCAAAAGCATCTGGTTTTAGACAATGCGACTGTCACCGCACCTTTTAATGCAGATGCTTACATTCAGAAATATCAACCAAAATCAATCCTGTGTTTGCCGATTATTTATCAATCTCAGCGGCGGGGAATTATTTATCTAGAGAATGCTTTGACGGTAGGAGCTTTTACAACCGAGAGGGTTGAAGTATTCAAAGTATTAGTTTCTCAAGTTGCGATTGCCGTAGAAAATGCTAATTTGTACGCGCGCGAGCAAGAGAAATCTCAAGAGTTAGAAAAATCATTCAATGAATTGCAACAGGCGCAACTGCAACTGATTCAAAGCGAAAAAATGTCAGCTTTGGGCAACTTGATTGCAGGAGTTGCTCATGAAATTAACAATCCGCTCGGTTTTATTGCGGGGAATGTTGATGCTGCTGCTGAGGCTAGCTTGGATTTGATTGATTACTTGCATCTTTACCAGGAAAAGTTTCCGAATCCTGGAAATGAATTAGAGGATAAAGCATCGGACATTGATTTAGAATATTTGATGGAAGATTTGCCGAAAATGCTTTTATCGATGAAATCTGGTACAGAGCGCATCCGCAATATTAGCACGTCTCTCCGTACTTTTTCCCGCGCTGATAGTGCGACTAAAGTGTTAGCAAATATTCATGAGGGCATCGACAGCACTTTGCTGATTTTGCAGTATCGCCTGAAGGCTAAGGATAGTCGCCCCGCGATTAAAATTATTAAGGAATACGGGTATATCCCCCCAGTTAAATGTTATTTTGGGCAACTGAATCAGGTTTTTATGAATTTGCTGGCTAATGCGATCGACTGTTTTGAGGAATCGAATCAGGGGCGCACTTATGCTGAGATTGAAGCTTTGCCGAATACGATCGCCATTATCAGTCACGTCTCTGAGGATAACCAGACTGTGGTGATTAAAATCAAAGATAACGCTCAAGGGATGTCACCGGAGGTGAAGTCGAAAATATTTGACCATTTATTTACTACCAAAGGTGTTGGGAAAGGTACGGGGTTGGGGTTGTCTATCAGTCGGCAAATTGTGGAAGAAACTCATGGTGGTAAGCTGAGTTGTGAATCGGTGGTGGGTGAAGGGACGGAATTTGCGATCGCCCTGCCGCTGGATTAAGATGATGGGAATAGGCCGTGTTTGATTGCCCCGGAGATCCCCCCTAACCCCCCTTAATAAGGG
>JAUBOH010000225.1:0-10472 GCA_036700145.1 Microcoleus occultus BM001215366 | reverse complement strand
CACCGGACATGGTGAGGCCGGACATACCGACACCGGACATGGTGAGGCCGGACATGGCGGGAGCAGCCCACATTCCGACGCCGGAGGGGAACACGTAGGAACTGATCGCTTGTTCGTGGATGCCGACTTGCTGGACGGAACCTGCGACGTGCTGCATGGAACCGAACATAGAACCCGCTACGCGCATCGCTTCTGCCGATTCTGCCATGCCGAAGATTTGTTCGTAGATGGCGTTACCGTTGCTGTAAGTTGCGGCGGCTGTTGCTGCTGCTGCCATTTTCTTGGCGGGAGGAACCAGTTCGGCAAAGGTTTTGCCAGACAAGTCTTCTTCCCAGTCGAGGGTGATGAATTGGTCTTCGATCCAGTCGCTGGGATAGATGGGCGGGACGCGGACTTCGGCCGATCGCGCTAATACCAACCAGCGGCCGTCTGCACAGCGGTAGCCGATGTCGATCGCGTAGTCCCGATCGCTGACCGGGATTGGCACGTACCATTCCCGCGCCAGTTCGTCGCAGGGATATTCTTGGATGCTGTGCGGGCTTTGAATTTCCAGGTTAACGTCTGTAACGTCGTATATCCGCAGGGCGAGTTGCTGTCCTCCTTGGCGGCGCATTTCTTGTTTGCGATCGTTAGAAATATCCCAGTAGGTGTAGGCCCATTCTGGATCGCGCGGCATCAAAACAACCCGACTTTCGCCGTACCCGTTGGGCAAATCTGCTAAACCTTCATCCACAGACGACAAAGAACCGCCTGTTCTATCTTCTTGACCTAGTTCAAACTTTGCTGCTTCCACTGCTTCTTGTGCCTCTAGTTTGCGAGATGGACTGTACGAAAATTTGGTGCGCTGAATTTCTTGAATTGATGCCAGGAGTTGCGATTTCCGCATCCGGCTGTAGCGAGAGACTCCACATTCGCTAGCAACTCTGCGTAGTTGCCGCAAAGTCATCTCTTCTAATGGTGGGCGTTCTTTTGCCATGAGTTTGTTCTCCACTAATTTGGGATGGCGGGTTAGATTTTTCGTTTCAACACAAATGTGTTGACTTTTTGAGTTAGAAACTGCTTCGTAAAACTTATCCAAACTTGGCTAAAGCCACCTTTAGCCACAATTCGGAGTTTACTTCCTGCGCTGTTGGGTGGTCGGCCATCCCAAGATAAGCAGGCTATCCCCCAATAGCCTTGGGTTCCCAATTTAAAATATTTAAACTGGCATTGAGAGCGCGACCTATTGAGGAGCCACAAGCAGGACAATCATAAGTCCTAACGCTTAGTGGCATATCTTTTTTATGCCCGCAATTCGCACAAATCTTAGAACTGGGGAACCATCGATCCACCAGCACTAAATTCGCTCCATACATTTTGCACTTGTAATCTAGCTGCCGCCTGAATTCGTAAAACCCTAAGTCGGATATTGCCGCAGCCAACTTGTGATTTGCCATTATTCCGCTTACGTTCAAGTCTTCAATCTTGATTGACTTGAAAGTTTTAGCTAAATAAGTCGTTAACTTTTGAAGGAAATCTTTGCGAATGCAACCTATTCGTGCGTGAAGTCTGCCGAGCTTGTTGTAAGTTTTGCGCTGATTGTTTGAGCCTTTTATTTGTCTTGATGCCTTGCACTGCAACCGTGCAAGCTTGGTTTTCGCTTGCTTTAATGGCTTTGGTGCATCAAACACTTGACTGTTTGACAGGGTAGCAAAATATTTAATACCCACGTCAATCCCTACAGAGCTTTCGGGTTGTTGAATTGGTAAAAGTTCCGCATCAACACAGAAAGAGACGAACCAGCGATTTCCTTCTTTTGAAATGGTAAAAGTTTGAGAGACAAAACCGCATTTCAGTGGCTCGTGAAGTCGAAAAGTTCCCAGCGTGGGAATCTTAATGGTGTTGCCAGCAGTTAGTAAAACTTTTCCATTAGACGAATCAACCGTGAATGATTGCCCATCCCGGCGGCTGGCAAATTTCGGATGATCGGCTTTCCCCAAGCGATACCGACTGAACGCATCTTTCAAGTCAATCAAAGCGTTTTGGTAAACACGAGAAGACAACTGGTTCATCCAAGCGCATTCAGGTTGTTTCTTGACGTGGTTGGTGAGAACTTTCTTGACTTCGTTGATGACCTTTGAGTCTGAAAAATTGCCCTCACCGTACATTTGGACTCGCAAGCTCAATCCCATGTTAAATACTACACGCCGGAATCCTGCGTGTTTTGCCATCAAGGTTGCTTCCCTATTATTCAATTTGAGCGCTCGCTTGATGGCAAACATGGAACTTCCTCTCAACCAACTTTAGATAAGTTTAGCAAACTGTTTAGCACTTAATTCCGACTCTTTGTAAGTGCAAATATGCTTGAGCTTCCGCATCTCTCCAACCTTTGAAACCTTGCTTGTTTTTAGCTTGTCTTGTCCCCAATTCGATCGGGGGTTGCGACTTCTTGGCTTCGGCGCGCACCGTCCGATCTAAATAAAGCTTTTGTCTCGATTCTTGATTGACAAGATCGATTTTGCGAGTGCGATCGGTGCTGCTACCAACGCTGTGCTGGCAGCACGCGCGCTATTTGACTCCCAGACCTGCTCAATCGAAGCATTTCTTCGGGATCGCTTTGTCATGACTTAATGTTGCAGACAACTTGCTGTCTGGTCAAGGGGTCTTTCGCCTTAATCCTGGGTACTTATACGCATTTTCGTGATTTTGGGGATCAATATGTCAGGTAATCTTGACATATTGGCAGCTTAGGGGATCGGTGTGGCAGCGAATGTCAGGATTTGATGATATACGACGCTAGGGGGCTTTTGATGGGTTTGGAGGGTGGGTGCGATCGGTATGAATCAAACTTACCTAGCTAACTCTAATTGTGGCTCCCGCTTGTTTAAATGGTAACTAGCGCTTTCTTCGAGCAATTGACGAACAAAACTAGGCTCTTGGGAGTTTAATGAATGCAAAATATCTCGATACAAACGACAAGCATAATCATCATTTAAAATGCGGCTGTGGAGAATTCTTGTCCATTCCGAAGCAACGAGCATTAATTGCGGTACAACTGTCACAAATGCTTGCATCTGGGCTGACACATCAAAAGATTCTAGAAAATGAATCAAACCAAACATGACTTCTGGTTGTTCGCAGCGATCGTCCTCAAAATGTAAATCTGGCAAATCTTCATTTTGAGGACGATCGGCAAGTGAGGCTAAAGCATTTTCAAAAGCTGTAACTTAATCAGGCGATCGCATCAATTTATTTGCTTCTAAAATGTTAATCCAGATATTTTATTTCATCAGCTATTACCTTCCTCGTCTGATTCACCTATTATCGGTTTTTGAGCAGCGTGTCGCACAAAAATAATCTGAACACTATCATCAACAATCGTAAATAAAATCCGATAGGCATTTCGTCCCTTGCCGTAAACAAGTTGTCGTATTTCTTCATCAAAAAAACTATTCTCAAAGGCTAAGGAACAACGAGAAGGCATATTTTCTAGAGATAAGGTTGCTTTATACAATCCTTCTAACCAAGTTCTAGCCTTCATAGAAGAATGATTACTCAACCAAAAATAGGCTTCCTCGATTGCTTTTTGTGCTGCGGGCTGGATAATGACTTGATATTTCTGATTCATGGCTAACTGTCTAGCTTATCAAACAGTTGATTGAAAAAATCCTCCGCTTTTTTCCCTTCTCCTCGATCCATTTGTTCCAAACCCAGTTTAATACCCTTTAAAGTCTCTAGTAACTCAACCGCATCTAAAAGTTTCTGATAAGATTCGGCATCCTGAACAACTAACTCTGCTTTCCCGTTGACCGTTAGAACTAAAGGATGTTTTGTTTGCTTCAGTCGCTGCACAAACTCAGTAGTATTACGTTTGAAGTCGGTGAGAGAATGTATATCTCTTGAAAGGTTTATCATAATAATGGCATTAAATTAGCATCTAATTCAATGTTACACGATATCTGCGGAGTTTGTCAATCAAATTGTGATAGTAAAAAAAGACTGTGACATAATAGAATAGGTAATAGCCGATCGCGAAACCGCACAGTATGCTCCAAACCACCATTACCATTCCCCAGACCTTCAAAGTAACTCACGAACAGTTCCAGCAAATTGCGGCCGTCAACCGTGACTTAAGGCTAGAAAGAAGTGCTACAGGAGAATTAATTGTTATGCCCCCGACAGGAAGCGACACAGGTAAACGAAACCAAGATATGTCAGGACAACTCTGGCTGTGGAATCGCCAAACCAAGCTGGGAGTAGTATTTGACTCTTCTAGCGGTTTTAAACTGCCCAATAGTGCCGATCGCTCTCCCGATGCTTCCTGGGTTAAATTAGAACGGTGGCAAACTCTCACACCCAAAGAACAAGAAGGCTTCGCTCCCCTTTGTCCAGACTTTGTTGTAGAATTGCGCTCTAAGTCTGACAATATGGAACCATTGCGAGAAAAAATGCGAGAATACATCGCGAATGGATCTCGTTTGGGTTGGTTAATCGATCGCAAAAACCCGAAAGTCGAGATATACAGACAAAATCAGGATATGGAAATATTAGATCGTCCCAGGACTTTATCCGGGGAAGAAGTGTTACCGGGATTTATTTTAGATTTAACAGATGTTTGGTAGTAATACTAAATCCCTGTTTGATAATTACCTCGCTTGTCTGCGGAGGCAGACTTTGTGTGACAAGACGCGGTTGAAACCGCCGAGTGAGATCGTGTCCGCTCGATCGACTATAATAAGATTGGTTCGGCACATCGGACGCAAGTCCTTAAAAATCTCTGGATTAAAATCCGCACTACAAACTAAAGTCTTTAAAATTTGCGGACTAAAGTCCACACTACAAACTAATATAATAAATTAAAGCAGTACATCAATCCCAAATCTCAAATCCCATGCCCCTAACGCTTTACAACAGCTTGACCCGTCGCGAATCACCTTTTGAACCCCTCGAACCAGAAAAGGTGCGGATGTACTGCTGCGGCGTTACGGTGTACGATTACTGCCATGTCGGCCACGCCCGCGCTTACATTGTGTGGGATATGGTGCGCCGATACTTGATGTGGCGCGGATACGATGTTCGCTACGTCCAGAATTTTACAGATATTGATGACAAAATTCTCGATCGCGCCCGCGAAACAAAATCAACAATGGAAGCCGTAGCACAACGCTTCATTGATGAATACTTCACAGACATGGACAAGCTGAATATTCTCAGGGCCGATGAATATCCGCGCGCTACGCATACGATGGACGGCATAAAACGGCTGATTCACGAGTTAGAAAATAAAGGCTATGCCTATGCGTCGGGCGGCGATGTTTACTACAATGTGAGGCAGTTTGCCGATTACGGAAAACTTTCCGGCCGCAAGCTGGAAGAAATGCAGGCTGGGGCTAGCGGTAGATTGGAAACCGCAGAAATAGAAGCTCAAAAAAAGCAAGATTCATCAGATTTCGCCCTGTGGAAAAGCGCTAAACCCGGTGAACCTTTTTGGGAATCATCTTGGGGAAAAGGTCGCCCCGGATGGCACATTGAATGTTCGGCGATGGTGCGCGATTGCTTGGGCGAAACTATTGATATTCACTGCGGTGGTTCCGATTTAACTTTCCCGCATCACGAGAATGAAATTGCTCAATCTGAAGCCGTGACTGGTAAGTCGCTTGCTAATTATTGGATGCACAATGCTTTTGTGATTGTCAATGGCAAAAAGATGTCGAAATCTTTGCACAATTTTATTACTATTCGCGACTTGTTGGCGGGGAATTGGTCGGGTGGTTTGGAATCTGACCCCCCCCAGCCCCCCCTTGGTAAGGAGGGGAGTCAGAAGGAATCTGATTCCCCCCTGCGTAGGGGCGGGCACGGGGGCACCGCCCCTACGCAGGGGGGGAGTAAGAATAATGCGAAAGTGGTGGAACCGATGGCGGTGAGGCTGTTTGTATTTATGGCGCAGTACCGCAGTCAAATTGATTTTACCTCAGAGGCGATCGCCTCCGCAAAAAATGGCTGGCAAACTCTGAAGGAAGGCTTACTTTTTGGCACTCAACATGGCTCTCAACTGGGTTGGGATGTTGATAAAATCGATTATTTAACTGGACAAGATAACATATTAGTGCAGCAATTTCAAGCCGCGATGGATGATGATTTTAATACTCCCGGTGCTTTGACTGTGTTGTTTGAATTGGCTAAGGAATTGGGGAAGGAAGGTAATGTTTTGGTGCATCAAGGTAAAACAGAAACACCTGCGGAATTGTTGCAGCAAAAATGGGTGACTTTGGTGAATTTAGCGGGGGTTTTGGGTTTGGAAGTTAAGCCGGAAGCTGAGACGGAAATCTCGGTTGGTGGTTTGACGGATGGGGAGATTGAGGCGATGATTCAGCAGCGGAAGGATGCCCGGAAAGCTAGGGATTTTGCTGAGGGCGATCGCCTTCGCAATGAACTTAAGGATAATGGCATTACTCTGATCGATCAAAAGGATGGTAGCACTATCTGGCATCGCAGTTGAAAAACCAGTTTGTAGTGAGGACTTGAGTCCTCTCTCCGGGACTTTAGTCCACATTCTGCACGAGCGATCGTTTCAGAGCATTTTTGTTTGATGATATCAAATCCGGTTGCATCGGAATGATTAAAACGCGAAAGCGGTTCATTTAATCTTACTCCATAACAAAACTTCATATAATACAATTCCGAATCATATCAAATCCATTGGCATCGGAATTATGTAGTGCGAGCGTCCCCAAGAGCGATTTGGGTAGCGAGCGCGCGAGCTCATCCAAATTATTATTCCGATGCAAATGAAAACGATATTAATCATCAACATCAATGAGAAGAACATCTTCAGGAATCTGACGAACTAACTCACCATAAAACACTTTCTGGGATTCCAGAGAACGACAAAGAGGAGGAGAAAAAGGACGGTCCCACACTTGGTCAAAATCTTCCCACAATCGCTGTAACTGAGGATTAACAGCACCATCCGCTAAAATTCCCACAACTACCTTATGAATTCCTAGCAAGTCGTTTAAATCGCCGCGCAGGTAAATTTTGCCAGTTGCTACGGCTCCATCTACTGTTAAATAACCCATCATAATATCTCTGATGGTTTCCGCGTCACTGCGAAAATTTATAGGTTGCTGTGGGACAGATTCAATATAAATTTCCAGGCGCTCGCCACCTTCAGCACGCAGTTGTAACTGAGTACCATCTAGTTCGATGGCGGCACTTTTTCCAGAAACAGTTAATACCAAATCTCTCCAAGTAGAACTTTGCTGAAGGCGCAGGATTTCGACGAGATTGCGCAGCCACTGAGCTAATAAGCTGGCGGTCGAATTAGAATAATTAACCATAAACTAACTACCCTTCAATGCGATCGCAAACCCATAAACTTATTCAAATCACCATTCAGGTAGGCTTCAATAGCATTAGACGCTTGTGCAATACCATTTTCTTTTTGCATGAGCTGGCCCACTTGTGCTGCTTTGATTGTATATTTTGGGTCAAATAGCAAGTGTTTTAACTCCGTAGCGAGCCGATCGGCATTACAGTCAGTGGCAGAAATCGTGCGGGCTACCCCCAAGCGAACTAAACGAGCTGCATTGTCTGGCTGATCGTGAGCATGGGGAACCACTAGCATCGGTTTACCCGATCGCAAAGCTTGTCCTGTCGTTCCCACCCCACCGTGATGCACGATCGCCGCCGCCCTGGAGAAAATTTGCGAGTGAGGTGCGTAGTCAACAGCGATAATCCCCTCCGGTAATCGATCGCATGGAAAATTTTGCACCAGAGGCCCCACCAGTAAAACAGCCCGATAGCCTAACTTCTGAACTGCGATCGCACTTTCTAAGTAAAAATTCCCCGGAGTCCAGACAAATAAGGAGCCTAATGTAAACACAATTGGCGGGTTTCCTGACTCTAAAAATGCCTCTAGTTCGGGAGACAATTCTCGATCGTAGTTGCGATCGTAAAAGGGAAACCCAGTTACGCAGGCTCGCGTCGGCCAATCGGGTTGAGGAGCAGCCAGCAGCGAGGAAAAAAGTGCTAGCACTAAGTTAGGGGAATGTTGACCTTCAAAAAACGGGTCATAACTCGGCGGTAAGCCCAGATCCGCGCGGAGTTGACGCGCAGGCGCACTCAAAAAGCGGGCATTCCATCGGGTGTAGCGCATCAGCATATCGTTTTCCACCAGCGAAGTGGCTTGTTCGTAGGATGAGGCATTGCTAGGTAAAGCGTTGGGCAAATCGTAGGCCGACATCAAGGAGATGGGTGAGAGGACGCTGGATACCCAAGGAATCCCTGTTGTTTCAGCAACTAAGGCACCCGCGAAGGAAAGGTGATGAGTAAGTAAGAGATCGGCTCCCTGTACAGCCTGTTTCAGATCGCTGTAAGTCGATCGCAGACGGGGCATTAAGACATAGGAAATCGCATATTCACTTTCCCTGTTAGACTCTTTCAGGGCTTGAATTAATGGCCCGTCCTGGTAAATATTAATGGCCGCATCCGGTCTAATGGCATGGAACTCGATGCCTTCGGCTTCGATTTTAGGCCGATAACCCTCACTCATTGCCATTACGACGCGATGACCCCTGGCTTGTAATTCGATCGCGATCGCCATGTAGGGGTGCACATCCCCATAGGAACCGTAGGTTGTGATAATAATCCGTTTCCCCCGAACAGAGTGTTGTACTTGTGAGGGGGAAACAGAAATTTGGGATTGTGTCATCTTGATATTGGATTTAGACAATCACTCGAGCGCTCAAAATCGCCGTCCCGATCGCCCCAATCCAAAGATCGGAGCTTTCTTTAGTTTTCCACTTAGCTGCGATCGTATGATTCCCGGCTGGGAGTTCTTTGACTGTTGAAATCGCGATCGGTACTCTTTGATTGTCGATCGCCGACTGATAAACACCATCAGCAACCACTCGATCGTCCACCACTAAGGCAAAAGAATTAAAATCTCCCGCTTTGCTACTCCAAGTATCGGGAACATTTAAGGTCAGTAAGAGTTTAGTGGGATATTTTAGCTCAATAGCTAGTCGATCGAAATTGGGGATATCAACCAACTCTGTTGCTTTAGTGTTCGCTTGTATTCCTTGATGCAGGCTGTACCAGAAACTACGCATTTTGACTCCTGTTGCTGAGGCGGATTATTTGTTAGTAAGTCCTGTAGTCATGGACGCACGGGCGGTCAGAAACCGGGTTTTTTACGCCCATCTGCGGGTCATAACGCGTCTTTTCGTAAAAAACCCGGTTTCTGAGAGTCGGAGTGCGTAAGTCCTGTTTTCGCAAAAAAACCGATTTTTTTGGTGTTGATGCGTGCGGGACTGTTCGATCGAACTAGCTTAAGAAACTGTCATTGCAGTTAAAATTGCAGTTCCATAAGGCCCGATCGCTAATTCTCCACCCTGGTCAGTTTTCCACTGGGCCGTTACCGAGTAAGTCCCTTTGGTGAATTTTTTGACACTAGAAACTGAGAGCGGCACTCGTTGACCGGGTGTAGCGGACGAATAGAGTCCCACGGCGAATATTTTTCCATCAACTGCGATCGCAAACCAACTGTGTATTCCCTCTTTATTGTTCCAAGTATCAGGCACATTCAACGTCAACAACAATTCAGTATCTTCTGTTAGGTCGATCGTCAGTTTACCGAAATCGGGAACATCAGTATAATCAACTGAAGTAGTTTTACCCTCTTGACCTTGATGGATACTATACCACAGCGGCGTTGCCAACACTTGCTGCTGCTCTGCAGTCAACTTCACGCCCGTCAAATTAGCACCAATTAAAATTGTCCCCGTCAGATTAGCACCTGTTAGATCGGCATTGCTCAAATCTGCTCCTACCAAGTAGGCATAACTTAAATTGGCATAACGCAGATTCGTTCCTTTTAACTTCGCATATCCTAAATAAGCGTAACTAAGGTCTGAATGAGTGAGGTTGGCATGACTCAAATCGGCAAAGGCTAGATAAGCGTAACCCAAATAGGAATAGCCAATATACGCATAGCCCAGATAGGCATAACATAGATAAGCGTAGCCCAAGTTAGCCGCCATTAAATTGCTAGCAGCAAAATTCGCACCAAGCAAGTAGGAGAAACTGAGATTGATATACCTCATATCCTTAAAGCTCAGGTCGATCTTGTACAGATAGCTATAGGGAAAATCTCGCCGCCCTTGATAGTAATAAAACCAGAGCAGAAGCTTCTGCAAATCATCATTCTTGAGAGGGAACGGCCAAACCACTTCCACAGTTGGAGTTGGTGTTGGTGTTACTGGAGTTGGTGTTGGTGCTACTGGAGTTGGTGTTGGTGTTGTCTCCTCGTTCCACCAAGAAGGCACTCCATCGCCCATGTAAGGCCATTCCAGTTTAATACTTTTCTTTTGGATAGCACCCAGATGCCCCGGGCGGCAGGGATCGCCTTTATCAGTGTACAAACCACCGCGCGGATCGGCCAACTCCATATTAAAAACACTTCTTGCCGGTGCCGGATTATTGCGCGGGCT
>JAUBOH010000224.1:0-10596 GCA_036700145.1 Microcoleus occultus BM001215366 | reverse complement strand
CCTAACTCAAAGTGTGGGTAGCGACATCATTACTGATTTCCGCAAGGGTGAGGATGTAATTGGGTTGAATCCTGGTTTGAGTTTTAATCAACTCAGCATTACTTCTAGCAACAATCAAACTTTGATTAGCGTGACTGGTACTGGTCAATTGCTGGCAAAATTGAACGGTGTTGCGGCGGGTACTCTTGTCGCTAGCGATTTCATTGGTTAGTAGTTATTACACATTCCTGGACGAAAAAATCCGGTTTCTTAACGCGATCGCCCCTTTTTAGGTTGAGGGCGATCGCCAGAAACCGGGTTTCCACACTTCGGCGAAGCTGAGGGTGCAACGCTTCGCTAAACCAGAAGGAAACTTCTTCTTCTTTCCACCAAGTTTGAAAATTTACTTTTTCTCTTCAGATTGAAGCTGCGTCACAAATCGCCAACAATTCCTTAACCGTTTTAAGCACCAGAACGCAGCCGTTGTCGAAATTCCTTAGCTGCTGTTAGCGAATCGGGATATCGGACATATTCTGCCAGCAATTCTAGATCCAGATTAGGGAGAATTGCGCTGCGAGTAATTGGTTCATAACCGCAGGTTTGGACAAATTGAACGGGGATTTCTTGAAGCAGGTAGTAGAGGCTGAAGCGGTCGTTTTGCCAGAACCAAACCTCTTTAACGTTCAGCCTTCTGTAAACTTCCAATTTGTTAATGCTACCGCTGGTAACGATCACCTCAATTGCCAAATCGGGAAATTCTTTGTCTGTGCCAATGCAGTAAGCTTCATCGGGTTCGGTACCGCCGCTTTTCTCTTCTCGTCGCAGGGTTGTAGAACCAAAGGAAAAATAGTTGATGTCTGCTTCTAAGGAGTAAATTTCTAGGAGATTCCCAATGCGAGTTTTTCTGTTTTCATGGCGGCGCGAAGGTGACATAATTTCTAAGGCTCCATCTAAATATGTGACTCGATATGCCGAAGTATCCCCATTTCTGGCGAGCAAGGCTTCATATTGCTCCCAGTTAACGCGATCGGTAATGTAGCGGCATTCAGGATCTTGGCGTTGGAGTGTTTGTTGGTCGAGTAGCGCTTTGAGATCGCTTGTAAACATTAGTATTACCTCCTTCAGGTTGTCTTCATTCTAATCCAGATTTAAACTTAACGGCAGAACAGATTTTTCAGGTGGGGCAATAACTAAATAAAGTTTTGCGAACCAAAATACAGGCGGTACAACTCGCAGCTCAGCGTACAGCGGTTGTTATCGATATGAATCAGCCCCATACTAACTAATTTAGAAGCTACTATCGGATCTAATTCTACGCCGCGCTAAGATTTTACCACTTGTTTAAGTGCAAATGCGAGTTCGGGATACTCTTGCAATGTCACCCAAAAAATCCGCAAGTAATCTTTATAAATTCCCGCCATTGTGGGAGCTTCTTGTAGTAGCCGATCGAGCGTTACACTGTTTTGACAGAGGTGGTAAAGAGCGAGCCGCACCAGATCGGGGTGTCCCCCCACCATTGCCATCAGTCGATCGGCATCGCGGCCATCTCTCCAATCCAGTCCGTGACGCTGCGCCAAATCAAGTATCTGCTCTTCTGTAAAATAGGGCAATTGCAGCGGCAAACCGACATTAAAAGGCGATTCAGTGAGCTTTAAAGGAATATAAATTTCTGTGGAGTGAAGCACGATTAACCGCAGTTTTTCCAGGGTTTCAATCCGCTTTGCTTCTTCATGCCAGCTTCGCAGCAGCGGCAAAAATTCTCTGGCAATTTTTGGATACTCGAAAATTCTATTGACTTCATTTAAAGCTAAGACAAGGGGGCTACTTATTTCGGCTAATACATATTGTTGCAAATAGATGGTGCAGCTTACTTTGCTACCCATATCTTCATCCCAATAATCATCTAATAGAGGGGGCAATTCTAGGTGACGGCTGATGTTGGCACAAAACCAGCGCCAGAATTTATCGAGGTTGTCTAAAACAGCTTCCTCGGCTTGCTAAAAATCTAAACTTACAGTGCGGCAGCCAAGAGAATTAGCGCGATCTAAAATCCGTAGCAGGAGGGAACTTTTTCCCATCTTCCTGGGAGCTTTAATCCGCAGAACACTTCCAGGTTTGGCAATCGATCGATACGCGAGTTCTTCAATTAGCGGGTGATTGATATAAAATGGCGAACCGAGGGGTACTGGAGAACCGGGAAATTCTCAAGGTGTTACTAGGCATTGGCTGCGGATGAATTCAAGAATTAATTCTCGTTCCTCTGCGGTTAGGGAACGCGATTCTAGAGAGGAGCGAAAATTGGATTTGCTAATAGGTATCTGGAAGATTTACGAGAGAGATTGCCACAAACCGGAGGCGATGTTTCTCAGGTAATGCTCTCCGTAATGAGAGGCAGATGCGATGCTTGTATAAGTCTTTTCTTCCCAAACTTGCCGGAGTATGATTTCTGGTACGGGATGTAAATCTTTTTGCGATCGGGCACGAGTTAGCTGTAGTAAGTCATCTATTGTCATAAATTGCAATTATACCGTAAGTGTATCGTTGATACGATCACTTTTGATAGACTGTAAAGGTGAGTGCGATCGGCTTAACGTTAAACCTCCAGTCCGGCAAGGGTTGAAACCTCTGGCGGCTTAAGTTGACACCAATGAAGAGCGAATCCGCCCCTACAGGTTTTTGAGAATGGTTCTTTTCGGTGAGTTAAATCCGTGACATCCGTTAAATGTTGTACTTGCCCTGTGGCTTCACCGATCGCCGCTATAACCCTATTTCAAAGAGGGGCTGGGGCTGATACCTGAAAGGGAGCCGCGCTCAGTTTTTCTCGATCGTTGGCTAAAATGTCATGTAGGTGTCACATTTGGTCGTGAAGCCACCATTAAAAATGTGACAGTTGACTTTGTTAAAGCTCAGTCAATTGATGCTAATTTAATTAAAAGTAGTTTCATATCGGTGCGCCTGCCGAGCACAAGTGTTAAGTCCCAAAGCCTAATTCTTCTTATTTCATTATATGCCAAGAGCAAATATTATGTGGGAATTCGTCAAAAACATCTTTTCTCCAACTCAGTATATGCCGCACGGTCACTGCTATCTGTGGCAAACGCCTTTAGTGTGGCTGCACGTAACTGGCGACTTTTTAATTGCGATCGCCTACTTTTCAATTCCGGCGATGCTGATTTATTTTATCTTCAAGCGGCGCGATGTTCCTTTCTTAGGAATATTTGCTTTATTTGGTGCATTTATTATTCTCTGCGGCACGGGTCACTTGCTAGACATTTGGACGCTGTGGCATTCCGCTTATTGGCTGTCGGGGATCGAGAAAGGAGTTACTGCTCTCGTTTCCTGTTACACGGCCGGATCGATGGTAACGTTACTCCCCCAGTTTTTATCATTAAAAACTCCTCAAGAATTAGAAGCAATCAATATCAAGTTGCACTGGGAAATCGCCGTGCGCGAAGATGCAGAATTAGCTTTGCGCGGTGCTTATGATGACTTAGAAATGAAAGTGCAAGAGCGCACCGCAGAGTTGAGAGAAACCAACAAGCACTTAGAAAAGGAAATTCGCGATCGCCAGCTTGCCGAGTTAAAATTGCGCTCCGTTACCGAACGCTTGCAATATTTGCTGGCGACGACTCCTGCCGTTATTTTTAGCTGCAAATTAGAGGAAAATCATCAGGTAACATTTGTCAGCGAGAACATTGTTTCAATGATTGGCTGCGAAGCGCGAGAATTTCTTGATGGTTCCCTTGATTGGCATAGCCTCGTCCACCCAGAAGATCGAGAGATTGTTGCTACTTCATTCGCTCAGATATTGGAAAAAGAATCAATTTCCTACGAATACCGCGAACGGCACAAAGACGGTAGTTATCGCTGGATATACGATGAGGTTAAGTTGGTCAAAGATGCTGCTGGCATACCTGTGGAGTGTGTCGGTTATGGGGTAGATATTACGGCTCGCAAAGAGGCGGAAATAGCTTTGCAGCAACAACTAAGAAGGGAGCGGCTCGTGGATGCTATTCAAGAGCGGATTCGTTCCTCTCTTAACCTAGAAGAAGTGATGACAATGGCTGTTGAAGAAGTGCGCCAGTTTTTGTCAACTGATAGAACACTTATTTACCGTTTTAACCCTGATTGGAGTGGATTTATCGCCGTCGAGTCGGTAGCAGTCGGTACGATGCCGATTTTGGGAATTGACATTAATGACCCTTGCTTTCGAGAAAGCTACATTTCTGTTTACGAGGAGGGACACCTTCGCGCGATCGACAATATTTATACGGCAGGTATTTCAGAGTGCCACGTTAATTTACTGAGCCAGTTTGAAATTAAAGCTAACCTCGTGGTTCCAATTTTGCAAGGTGAAAAATTATGGGGGCTACTGATTGCTCATCACTGCCGCAGTCAAAGGCATTGGAACTCTTCTGAGATAGAATCTCTCAAGCAAATTTCAGTGCAGCTAGCAATTGCCATCCAGCAATCTACCCTTTTTGAACAAGCCACAACTGAAATTGCCGATCGCAAATTGGCAGAAACAGCATTACAAAAAGCTGTCGTAGCTGCCGATCGAGCTAACCGCGCCAAGAGCGAATTCCTGTCTTCCATGAGCCACGAATTGCGGACTCCCCTGAATGCCATTCTGGGATTTAGTCAGGTGATGGTGCGCGATTTATCTTTAAACAATCAACACCAGCAGCACCTAGAAATTATAAATCGCGCGGGCGAACACTTGCTGTCGCTAATTAATGACATTTTGGAAATGTCCAAAATAGAAGCGGGCAGAATTCAGCTTAATGAAAGCAGTTTTAATTTAATGCACCTGCTAAAAACCTTAGAAGAGATGTTCCGATTGAAAGCTGAATCTAAGAAATTGCAGCTTAATTTTGAAGTGGTTGACGGCCTACGGCACTTTGTGAATGGAGACGAGGGGAAATTGCGCCAAATTTTGATTAATATTGTAGGAAATGCCATCAAATTTACAGAGACGGGTAGCGTTACTTTGCGAGTGAAAAAGAAGGTAGAAGAAAGCTTGACGGTTGAAACCGCAGCTAGAGAAACCAAATCCGCCGACGCAGGTTGTGAACAGTCGGCGCCGGCCCAATTCAATTGCATAGATGTGAATTCTATCCGCCCGGTATTTTTACGTCTTCAGTTTGAAATTGAAGATACTGGCCCCGGCATTGCCACAGAAGAAATGAATAAGTTATTTCAACCCTTCGAGCAAACAAAAACAGGTTATAAATCCGCCGAAGGAACGGGACTAGGTTTACCAATTAGTCGCAAATTTGTACAAATGATGGGAGGGGATATTGCTGTCTGCAGTACACCTGATGTGGGAAGTACGTTTTCATTTGAGATTCAACTCAATCAGGCAGATCCAACTGAGATCAAACTACTTAAACCCCAGAAAAAAGTAATTGGTTTAGCACCCAATCAGCCAGAATACCGGATTTTGGTGGTTGACGATCGCGCCGATAATTGTCTAGTCATAGACAGATTATTGTCACCGCTAGGCATCCTCGTTCGAGAAGCTAGAAATGGTCAAGAAGCTATTGCTGTATGGCAGGATTGGCAACCGCACCTGATTTGGATGGATATGCAGATGCCTGTCATGAATGGCTATGAAGCCACAAGACAAATTAAAGCTCATCCTCTCGGAACACAAACCGCGATCGTTGCGCTTACTGCTAGCGTTTTTGAAGAGGAACGCAAAACCATTTTAGCAGCAGGCTGCGATGATTTCATGCGTAAACCCTTCGATGCAAATATCTTATTTGCGAAAATGGAAGAACTTTTAGGAGTCCGCTACATTTACGAGGAACCAGTTGAGGTAAAACTCGAAAATGCCAGCGAAATTAAGGTTGCTAGCAATCAATCTGTAGAATCACAACTCGGGGAAATGCCTGTTGAGTGGGTTGAGAAGCTCTATGATGCTGCTCATGAATGCTGCGACGATAAAATTACCCTGTTGATTGAGGAAATTCCTACAGAATTTGCGAACACTGCACAACTTTTAACTGATTTAGCACATGATTTCCTATTTGATGATATTATGGAGCTAGCAAAATCGGCGATTACGGCGCGTCGGTGTTAAGATATTTTTTGATATTGCAAAAATACCTTTTTAAAAAAATACCGTAAGCGATCGCATGAACAGCAATCAATCTCCTGCAATTAAAGCCAGCATTCTAGTAGTTGATGATAAGCCAGATAACGTGCGGCTTTTATCTACAATCTTGACCGAACAAGGGTATCAGGTTCGCAAAGCGCTGAACGGGCAAAGGGCGATCGCTACAGTGCAGGAATTTCCGCCAACTCTGATTTTGCTGGACGTAATGATGCCGGAGATGAATGGATATGAGGTGTGTGCAAAGTTGAAAGCTTCACCAAAAACCAGTGCGATTCCAGTAATTTTCTTAAGCGCTTTAGATGACGTTTCAGATAAGGTTAAAGCGTTTGATGTGGGAGCAGTTGACTATATTACTAAACCTTTTCAAGGTAAAGAAGTATTGGCACGAGTGGCAAATCAGTTAACAATTCAAAGTCAACAAAAGCTACTTCAAGAGCAAACGAAGCAATTAGAAGAACTTGTTGGACGTTTGCAAAACGAAATTAAAGAGCGGCAGGGGGCTGAGCTAGCTTTACGCCTCGCTCAAAAAAAGTCGGATCATTTATTGTTAAATATTTTACCCGCAGCGATTGTTGAAAATTTGAAAAAAGGCGAGGGTTCTCCTGCCGAGAGGTTTGAGTCAGCAACAGTTTTATTTGCCGATCTTGTTGATTTTACTTCTCTTGCTGCCAGAATTTCACCTCTGGAATTGGTGAATTTACTAAACCAGATTTTTTCAAAGTTTGACCAACTAACTGAAAAACACGGTTTGGAGAAAATTAAAACGAGTGGGGATGCTTATATGGTAGCAGGGGGGTTGCCGGTGCCGAGGGCAGATCATGTAGAGGCGATCGCAAATATGGCGTTGGATATGCAGGAATCGATCGCCCATTTTAAAACTGACACGGGCGAACCCTTCCAAATTCGGATTGGCATTAATACAGGCCCAGTAGTTGCGGGCGTAATTGGTACTAAAAAATTTACCTATGACTTGTGGGGAGATACTGTTAATGTGGCTTCTCGGATGGAATCTCAAGGACTACCTGGGTATATTCAAGTTACTACTGCTATTTACGATCTGTTAAAAGATCGGTATGTATTTGAGGAAAGAGGCGCGATCGAGGTTAAAGGTAAAGGAGAGACGATCGCGTATTGGCTAAAGGCTAAAAAAGACAGTTGACAGTTGACAGTTGACAGTTGATATCATGTCCGGTTAATTCCCTCCGCTTCACTCCGCCCGCGATCGGGTTTGTAGTGAGGACTTTAGTCCTGACAATCGAAGGACTAAAGTCCTCACTACAAACTCATTCTATCGGATATGATATCAATTGTTAATTGTCAACTTTTCAATCTTAAAAAATGAAAATGATTTGCAGCTTTACTTGTGAATTTTCGCGTACTATCTCAATGCGATCGATAAATTCTCGAAAGTAAAATCGGCGTTCCGATTCTGATAAATCTAGCCAAAATTGGGGAAGAGAAACGGTTTGAGCTGTTTCTCGCAAGTTCACTGGCGGTAATTGTGCGAGTTTGCTTTGCATTTCGGCAATTTCGGTGCGGATTTTGTAGGTTCTCAGTTCGGCAGTTTCTGTGTCTAAAATGCCGCTTTCAATCAGGGCTGGAAGTTGATTTATGATTTGTTGTTTCGATGCGATCGCACTGACAATTCCTGCTTTAATTCCGTTCATATCCGGCATTTGCAGCCCAGCAACTGCGTCGGGCAAATTCCGACAAATTCCTGCGATGGTTAATTGCAACACTTCGTCGTAGGAAATGCCGCTGCATTTAGGCTGCTTGGGACAGTCGATCGGCCGCAAATAAAGGTATTCTTTGTCTTTGC
This sequence comes from Microcoleus occultus BM001215366, assembly GCA_036700145.1. Taxonomy (GTDB): domain Bacteria; phylum Cyanobacteriota; class Cyanobacteriia; order Cyanobacteriales; family Microcoleaceae; genus Microcoleus. Next base: position 2,677 of record JAUBOH010000224.1, on the reverse strand, counting down.
GGTAGGCTGTGACTTTTGCAACTGTCATGGGCGATTTGCATTCCGCACAAATTGCTAAACCTGCGAGGGAACGCGGGGCGCTAGCGCTGCGGGGAGAAATGCGACGATTGCGACGCAGCAACCTGTCTATTTGGGCGGCTTCTTCTCTGGAAATAATCGGGATGTGGGTATTAGAAATTACTTGGCCGTTTTGATATTCCAAATCGCCTCGGTAGGCGGGATTTGTCAGCCAGCGACGGCCGGTGCTGACGGAGATTTTTTTGTTGTATTTCTTGGCTAAATAGCGCACGGAACCGCGCAAGGAACCGTAGAGGAGAAAATGTTCAAAAAAGTCTTTGACGGCGGGGGAAGCGGATTTATCGATCGTGTAACGTTCTTTGCCGCGCCGGTAGCCGTAGGGAGCTTTTCCGGGTGGAATCCGGGATTTGATGCGGTTGCGGGCGTGTCCTTTGCGAATGCTGCGGCTGTGCTGGCTGCGCTGGAGTTCTGCTAGGAGTTTGAGCAAGTTTGCTCTATTTTCTGTTGCTTTTTCGTCTGTGACAATTAGTTGGATGCCGAGGGTTTCGAGTTGTTCTAGGTGCGAACATATTTGCTGCACTGTGTCGCCGAGTTCTTCGAGGCGCTGAATTAATAAGTATTTGACGGGTTCTGTTTGGCAGTCTTTTAGGAGTTGCTGGAGTTGCTGCCGCCCTCCTAAGTCTTGATAGGTGCGATCGACCTCTTGGCCCCAAATTTCGGCAGCAGGCGCAGGTTCTAGCAGCGGTTCGCTGTAAGAGTAGGCAATGATTCTCATCTTTTACTCGCTCAGTTCAATTATATTCCCGTCTGGGTCTTGGGTAAATAATGCCGATCGACCTGACGCGCTCATTTGTATCGGGCAGTTGTGAGCGATTAATTGCTCTTTGGCTGCCTCTAAGTTGGCAACTGAAAATGCTAGATGTCGGTTGCGCCCCAATTTATCATGGTCTACGGCATCTGGTATAATTGTTGAAGCTAAAATTAGGTGTATCTGGAAGTTGCCGACTTGATACCAAATACCGGGAAATTTTAATTTTCTTTCTACTTTTTGCAGTTTTAAAACTGTGCTATAAAAGTGTTCTGATTTTTCGAGATTGGAGATAACTAGGGCGGCGTGGAGGGATTGAGTAATTTGCATGGTTTGTCAGCAATTAATTTTTAATTATAATCGCAAATCGCCTCAGCCGTCAGTGGGAATTTGGTGGCGGATTTGATATAATTTCAGCAGCTTGAGACTTGGAAACCCTAATGCGAGCGATCGGACTCGTGGTGGCGATCGCATATTTTCCGGTCGATCGCATTGTATCTTTTGCTGAGAATGCTGAGGCAACGCCAACAGCCCGCTGGGAGTGATTTTAACAATGGTTTCTCAAAAACGCGCGATCGCCCCCAAAAGGGGCAAATTCGGTCTCCGCGGCGTCCTGGTGGTTCCGTTTGTATTGCAAATTGTCGCTGCTGTTGGCTGGGTTGGCTATCTCTCTTACCGAAACGGAGAGAAAACAGTAAACGATCTAGCCAGTCAGTTACAGCGATCCATCAGTGCCCGAGTTTACGAGCGCGTCCAAAACTACCTCGAAACTCCGCCCCTAGTCAATCAAATCAATCAGGATTCTTTACCCCTGGGGGTGTTGAACTTTGAGGATTTGGAGCGAGCTAGACCCTATCTCTGGAAGCAAGTTCTGCGCTTTAATTCGATCGGCTACACGGGAATTGCCAACGAACAAGGCCAGTACCTGCGAATTGGTTGGGTGAATCGGCTAGCGGGAGCCGAGCAACCTCAGCTTGCCCAGCAACTGATTCCCGGGGGTGGCGACTTGCTCTACTACAACCTTGACGGTGATGGAAACCCGACCAAAATTGAGAGGTCTCAGCCCAATTATGACGTTAGAGAGCGTCCCTTTTACAAAGTTGTTGTTGATAAAAAACAGGCAGCTTGGAGCGACGTTTACATTAATTTTGGCTACGGTACGCTGCAAATTAATGCCAGTCAACCCTATTATGATGCCGCAGGAAAACTGATTGGCGTACTGACTTGCCAGATGGGGCTCGATCAAATTCGCGGTTTCCTACAAACCTTAAGCGTGGGCAATTCCGGTCAAGTATTTATCATTGAACCCAACGGCGACTTAATCGCCAGTTCGATGAAAAATCAGCCTCTGTCGGTGGGAAAAGGCAAAGATACAAAGCGACTCAAAACGCAGGAAAACAGCAACCCGCTGATGCGCCAAAGTGTGGTTTATTTGCTCGATAGCTTCCACCGTTTGGAAGACATTCAAGAAACTGCTCAACTTAATTTTAAGCTCAACGGTCAGCGGCAATTTCTCCAAGTTTCTCCGCTAACTGACAAGTACGGTCTCAACTGGCTGATTGTTGTTGTGGTTCCCGAAGCCGACTTTATGGCGCAAATTTATGCTAACACTCGCAACACCATCTTGCTCTGTATTGCGGCTCTAATTGCCTCGGTTGGAGTTGGTTTTGTCACCGCTAGCAAGATTGCTCGCCGGATTTTGGAAATTGCTAAAGCTTCAGAAAATCTCGCAGGTGGCGCTCTCAACCAGAACGTTGATTCTAGCAGAATTTTTGAAGTTGAGACCTTAGCCCATTCCTTCAACAGCATGGCCAGACAACTCAAAGAATCCTTTGAAACTCTCGAAGATAA
>JAUBOH010000223.1:0-10706 GCA_036700145.1 Microcoleus occultus BM001215366 | reverse complement strand
GGCATAGGGCATAGGCATCGCACGCATACCTCACCACGCTTGAGAACCGCTATAGATTAATCTCACGTCCTTCGATATTAGAGGGCGCATTCACTACTAAGAATCCAACATGAAAACCCTGTTAAAAAAACTGTTGGTTCCCCACCACTTGGAGTACCTAGCACTGGATAAAGATTTTTTAATCCAAGAAACATCTCTCAAAGTGGAACGGTTTGCCGACTGTCCCGAGGAAGTAGCGGCCGGCAGCGATGTCCGCATTCCCTTTCCCGAATTGGTGGGAAGTGAAGAAATTTTAATCGATATTTTTGAAGGGCGGTTGCCAAATTTTGAATTAAAAGCGATAACGCGGGTATTAGAAAATGGCTCGCGGCTTTATTTTGATATGTATATCGTCGAGTTCAGCAATGACGAGAATTATCACAGATTAATTTTATTTTTTGAAGACGTAACCGACAGGATGGGTTTGGAACAAACTCTAGTCCAAGCTACCAATGAAATGAATATTTTATTGAGTACCTTAGCGGCTACTAATAATTATGTTGAAAAAATTATTACTTCAATGGCCGAAGTTTTGTTGGTAACAACGGCCTCTGGAAAAATAAAAAAAGTCAATCAAGCGGCTCAAGATTTGTTCGGTTACAGCGAATCAGAATTAGTAGGCCAGCAAATAGACGTTCTTGCTGCTGTTGGCGAATCTTGGCAAACAGTCAGCCAAGAGCAGCCTCAACTATCTCCAACTAATACCGAAGTAATTTGCACGGCCAAAACCGGAGAAAAGCTGACAGTTTCATTTTCCTGTACGGCGATTCCGAGTGAAATTCAAGGGATTTCTATATCTTCGGCCGCCGTTCAAGATTTCGTGTACATCGGCCGCGATGTTACAGACAGACAGCGAGCTCGCAAGCGAAAAATAGCTCAGTACGTCACCAGTCGCATCCTGTCGGCATCGGAAACAATCAAAAAAGCTCTAACAGCAATTCTCCCGGTAATTTGCGACAGCTTGGGATGGGATACCGCCGAACTTTGGATGCTAGAAGCTGGGGAAAAATTACTGTCAGGAAGTAAGAGAATAACTGCGATTTCTGACCCTAATTCGATCAGGTGCGTCGCTAGTTGGACAAAACGCTCAGTTTCCATCCCCAAGTTTGCCGGATTTGCCGAACAAATGACCTGTGCGTTCGGTGAAGGATTGCCCGGTCTTGTTTGGGCTAGCGGTTCCCCTCAGTGGATTGCAGATATAACAGAAAGCGACAGTTTTATGCGCCGAGAAATCGCTGCCCAAGAAGAAATGCACGGAGCTTTTGGCTTCCCAATTTTGGGCGACTACGAGCAGGAAAATTCTGCCAGGTCTGTGTTGGGGGTGATGACTTTTTTCAGCCGCGAAGTGCAGTGTTTTGATGAAGAATTGCTCCAGACAATGGCAACAATCGGCAGCCAACTCGGTCAATTTATCAAGCGCAAGCAAGCCGAGAGCGCTTTGCGGGAAAGTGAAGAACAACTGCGAGATTTATTTGAAAATGCTACTGACTTAATTCAAAGTATTGGAGCCGACGGTCATTTTTTGTATGTAAATCGAGCTTGGCGGGAAACTCTGGGCTACAGCGAAGCAGAAACTGCTCAAATGACTGTTTTTGATATCATTCATCCCAACAGTTCTCAAGAGTCTCTGGATATATTATATCAAGCTATTACCAAAAAAACCGTAAATGAAAATACTGTTTATCCAGACTCTATTCAAGCAATATTTATTACTAAAAACAACGAACAAATTTTGCTGGAAGGCAGCATAAGCTGTAAATTTTTGGAAGGTTCGCTAGTAGCGATTCGCGCTATTTTGCGAGATATTACTGCTCGAAAAGTGGCTGAAGATGCCCTGGCAAAATCTGTGTCCCTGCTGCAAGCAACTTTTGATTCTACTGCTGACGGTATTTTAGCTATTGATAGGAGCGGAAAAATCGTCACTTTCAATCGAGAATTTGTAGAAATGTGGGGTGTACCTAACGAAGTGATGGCACTGCGAGACGACGCCACCACGATAGCTTTTGTCCTTAACCAACTCAAAGACCCCCAAGCATTTCAAGAGAGAATAGAATCGCTTTACGAGCAGCCAGAAGCCGAAAGTTACGACTTGTTGGAATTTCAAGACGGCAGATGTTTTGAACGCTATTCGGAACCGCAGCGGCTGGGAGATAAAATTATCGGCAGAGTCTGGAGTTACCACGATATTACGGAACGCAAGCAAGCAGAAGATGCTCTGCGGGAAGAACAGGAAAAATCTGAAAAGCTGCTGTTAAATATCTTGCCCAAGGCAATAGCAGAACGGCTGAAACAAAACGAAACTACTATTGCCGAATACTTTCCCGAAGTGACTGTTTTGTTTGCAGATATTGTGGGTTTTACACACCTGGCTACTGTCATGAATCCGATCGACCTTGTGGAGCTCCTGAATAAGATTTTCTCAAAATTCGACCTGTTGTGCGATCGCCACGGGCTAGAGAAAATCAAGACTATCGGCGACGCATACATGGTGGTAGGAGGGCTGCCGGATCCCCGGGCCGATCACGCAGAGGCGATCGCCCAAATGGCACTGGATATGCAAACAGAAATAGCTCGGTTTAATGCTCAGAATAAGAAATATTTTAGTATCCGCGTCGGCATCCACAGCGGCCCTGTCGTTGCGGGAGTAATTGGGATTAAAAAGTTTATTTATGATTTGTGGGGCGACACGGTAAATATTGCTTCTCGGATGGAATCTCACGGTTTGTCTTGGCGGATTCAAGTTAGCGAAACTACTTATAAGTTATTGGAACACAAATATTTGTTTCAGGAGCGGGGAATTATTGATGTTAAAGGTAAAGGGGGCATGAGAACTTATTTGCTGATTGGTAAAAAATAAGTTGTTACTTTTGTAGGGTCGCTCGCGATCGGGCTGTCCTTCATAAACCTCGAATCTGCTGTATGATGTCCGCTAAAACGACCGCAATTAAATACGTTCGTAGTGAGGACTTTAGTCCTTATAAAAATCTGAGGACTGAAGTCCTCACTACAAACTTAATAACGGTTATTTTACAGGAAACGATCTGACTTGTGAGTGATGGTCGATCCGGAAAAGTGTTGCTAAAGTGAGTTAGCAATACTTTTAGCCCAAGATTTATGGAACTTGCTAAGTTGTCGGCAAATTTACGATCGCCCGCCAGATTTGTCGATCGCCATCCTGTGACGGTTGCGCCCTCAACTTCGCTCCCAGAGGCGATCGCCCTGATGCGTCGGGCCAACTCACCGCCACACTCAAACACAACGGTAAAAGCATCGATTAGTTGCGCCTTAGTTGTCGATCAAAATCAGTTAGTCGGACTGCTAAGCCCCGGAGATGTGCTGAACTTAGTCGCCGAAGACGGATGGCAAACCATGAAAGTTGCCGACGCCATGACACGAAATTTAATTGTATTAAAAGAATCAGAATTTACAGATATTTTTACCCCATATAAGCTATTTTGTCAACACTCGATTGATTGCTTGCCAATTGTGGACGAACTGGGTCAGCCAGTAGGCTTAGTCAGCGAAGCCAGGATTCGCCCAGAAATTTATAGCCTCGTCGAAATATTGCAGCAAGAAGCGGTAAAACGACCGGAGGAACAATCGGAATTGTTAGACGGTAAGTTGGAACTAGAAAAACAAGTAAGCGATCGCACTGCACAACTTCAGCAGCAACTAGGGGGCATCAAAGAATCCGATCGCCTGCACCACCTGCTAGCCCAAGTTTCCTCCCGGATTTGCAATTCTTTGAATCTAGAAGATATTGTAAATTCCACAGTTGCCGAAGTGCGCGAACTGTTGGAGTGCGATCGAGTTTTGCTTTGTCAGTTCGAGGACAAAGGTGGTTTGATGGTGGCAGAATCTGCGGGGGTTGGCTGGACAAAAGCAATCGGAAATAAAGTTGAAGAGAATTGTTTCTCTGACTGGGAAAGAGCGCAAGCTTTTCGATTAAATAGATGGATTTGTGCGGATGTTACGAAGGCAAATTTAACTGAGTGCCACTTGCAGCTATTAGCAAGCTATCAAGTAAAAGCTAATCTCGTTGTGCCGATCGTCCTAGAAACGGATCATCAAAATTCTACTGGGCTGTGGGGATTGCTGATTGCTCACCAGTGCTCCGGGCCGCGTTCCTGGCAAGCATCAGAAGTGGAATTTCTCGATCGGCTAGCAGTCCAAATCTCGATCGCCCTCCAGCAAGCTCAAATGCTCGCCCAGCGACAGTTCGTCGAAGCCACCTTGCTCGCGCGCGATGAACAACTCCAACTCACCCTAGAGTTTACCCGTATCGGCAGTTGGCAGTGGCACATCCCCACGGGCCAACTCACAGGAAACGAGAGCGGCTTCCGGCTGATGGGTTTAGCGCCCGGAACCGATGAGTTAAATTATCGGGTTTGGCGCGATCGGGTTCATCCAGACGATATCGGCAGAGTCGAGTCAGCCCTCGCCCGCGCCCTAGAAACCCGCAGCGACTACGAAAGCGAATTTCGCCTGATTTGTCCCGACGGCAAGCTGTACTGGGTTTTGGAAAGGGGTAGAGGCCTTTACAGCGAGACAGGTGAGACGGTGGAAATGGCCGGGATCTCGATCGACATTAGCGATCGCAAACACCTAGAAATCGCCCTCCAAACTTCAAAAAGCCAACTCAGCGACATTCTCAACACCGCCGCAGCCTCAATTTCCAGCTTTCGAGTATTTCGCGATCGCGCCTGGGAGTACGAATACTTCTCCTGCGGGCACGAGCAAATATTCGGCTACACCCCAGAGCAACTGATGGCAGACAGCAAGCTCTGGCTGTCGCGGGTGCTGCCAGAAGACCTGGAAAACATCATCTATCCCGGATACGCCGACATCTTTGCCGAACGGCCCGTTTCATTAGAGTATCGGTTTTACCACAAAGACGGTACGGTGCGCTGGATTGCCACGGCGATGAGTTCCCGGCACGATCGAGAGGCTGACTGCTGGATCGTCACCAGCGTCGCCATAGACATCAGCGATCGCAAAAATGCCGAAAATGCCCTGCGAGAGAGCGAGGCTCGCTACCGGGCGATTGTGGAAGACCAGAGCGAACTAATTTGCCGCTACCTCCGGGACAGTAAAATCACATTTGTCAATCAAGCTTATTGCCACTATTTCGGCGTGCAATCGGAAGACTTGCTCGGCAACAGCTTTATGTCACTAATCCCAGAAGCAGACCGAGAAATTATTCAAGAGTTATATACTTCTCTGTCTCTGGAAAACCCGTTTTTTATTTGCGAACACCGAGTAATTTTGGCAACTGGGGAGATTCGCATTCAGCAATGGATCAATCGGGCTATCTTCGACGACAGCGGACAAATTGTGGAGTATCAAGCTGCGGGCCGGGATGTCACGGCTCGCAAACAAGCAGAAATCGCTTTGCAGCAACTGAATGCCGACTTAGAACTGCGAGTTCAGCAGGGGACTGAATCCTACGACATGGCAGTATCGGCGGGCAAAGTTGGGGTTTGGAATTGGAATTTGGAAACTGACGAAATCTACATCGATCGGTCTTTAAAAGCTTTGTTGGGCTATCAAGACGCAGAGATTCCCAACCGCGTGGAAAATTGGATTTCTCTGATTCATCCCGACGATTTAGTTGCAGTCACCGCAGCCGTAAATGCTTATCTAGAGGGTGTGACAGAAATTTTTGAACTCGAACACCGGATGCTGCGTCAAGACGGCAGTATCTGCTGGCTGCTGGTGCGCGGCAGTGCGGTGCGATCGAAGAGCGGCAAGATTTGCCGCCTGACGGGGACTGACACTGACATTACCGATCGCAAATTGACCGAAGAAAAACTCCAAAACTCCGAAGCCGAACTGCTGGCGCTGTTTAATGCCATGACAGATGTCGTGCTAGTTTTCGACGCAACGGGCCGCTACCTCAAAGTCGCACCCACGGTACCCCAACTGCTGTACAAACGGCCTCCTGAATTGCTGGGAAAAACCCTCGCCGAAATCTTCCCGGAAGCGCAAGCTAATTTTGCCCTGCACCACATTCGCCAAACCTTGGCATCTGGGAAAACCCACAGAGTAGAATACAGCATGGAAATTGAGGGCAAGTTAATCTGGTTTGATGCCAGTATTTCGCCGCTGGGGGTCGATCGGGTGATCTGGGTTGCCCGAGACATTACCGCTCGCAAACACGCAGAAGCTGCACTGCAAAAGAGCGAGGAAAAGTTTCGCAACTTATTTGATGATGCTCCGATCGCGATCGGTTTGGCAAGCGTGCGCGACTACCGGATTATCAAAGTGAATGAAGCTCACCGCCAGATGTTGGGCTACAGCAATGCGGAGTTGGCGAACCTGACTTTTACTGAAATCACGCATCCAGAAGATGTACAAGCAGATATCGAGCAAGTCAAGCAGTTGGTTGAGGGCAATATTTCTCGCTTCCAAATGGAAAAACGCTTGATTAAAAAGAATGGCGAGCTGATGTGGGCAAACTTGACGGTGACGCTGATCCGCGACGGCGAGGGAATTCCTCTCTACAGCATGGGGGCGATCGAAGATATCAGTTACCGCAAGCGGGCAGAAATGGAATTGCAGCAGCTAAAAGAACGCCTGCACTTTTTACTGGCTTCTAATCCGGCGGTAATTTTTACTGCCGCACCAGGGAGAGATTTTTGTACTACTTATATCAGCGACAACGTTAAGTCAATCGTTGGGTATGACCCCCAAGAGCTGTTAGCAGATGCTAACTTTTGGTCGAGCCGCATTCACCCAGAGGATCGGCCGCAATTTCTAGTAAACTTTTCTGATTTGTCCGAGGGTAAAAATTGCATTTGTGAGTACCGCTTTCTACACCGCGACGGACTTTACCGCTGGCTGCGGACGGAACTGAAATTATTGGTTGACAGCAAAGGCTTTCCGATCGAAATTATTGGTTACGCCGCCGATATCAGCAATTCTAAATACGCCGAAATCGCCAGGAGACAGCAGTTCGAGCAAGAACGGCTAGTGGAGGCGATCGCCCTTCGCCTCCGCCAGTCTTTGCAATTAGAGGAAATTCTCAACACCACGGTAGCCGAGCTCCAGCAAGTCTTGTTAGCCGATCGGGTTTTGGTTTATCAAATTTTACCCTCGATCGGCGGCCGAGTCATTGCTGAAGCCGTCGCCGAAGGATGCAGCCCGCTGGTAGATACATATTTTGGCGAAGAGGTTTTTCCGGCCCAAAGTTATCAGCTTTATTTGCAAGGGCGAATTTGTGCGACTTCCGAACGGGATGACCCCTGCATTACACCTTGTGTGGTGGAGTTTATGAAACAAATTGAAGTCAGGGCCAAATTAGTAGTGCCGATTATTCAACACAGCCAACTTTGGGGATTGCTGATTGCTCACCAGTGCGATCGCCCCAGGGATTGGCAAGAATGGGAAATCAATTTATTTCAGCAGTTGGTTAATCAATTGGCGATCGCCATTCAGCAATCTCTACTCTACCAGCAACTGCAAGCTGAATTGAGCGATCGCAAACAAGCCGAAGCAAATTTGAAAAACTCCCTCAAAGAAAAAGAAATTTTCCTCAAAGAAATCCACCACCGCGTCAAAAATAACATCTGCGTAGTGGCCAGTCTATTAGAATTGCAATCTAACACAGTTAGCGACCCGCAAACCGCCAAAATGTTTGAAGAATGTCAGAACCGCCTTTACTCTATGGCTCTGATTCACGAGAAACTGTACCGTTCGACCAACCGAACGCAAATTAATTTTGGCGAATATCTCGAAGATTTGGTAACTAACTTGTTTCACTCTTACAATATAAGCGACAGCCGCATTCTGTTGCAGGTAATAGCTGAACCTGTTTCCCTAAACCTTGAGACCGCTACTCCCTGCGGTTTAATTGTTAATGAATTGGTGTCAAATACCTTAAAACACGCTTTTCCTGATGGCACCAGCGGTACAGTTAGTGTAGAATGCTATCAAAGGGGCGATCGAGAAATCCACCTTTTCGTTAAGGACAACGGCATTGGTTTTCCTAAAAACTTAGATTTTCGGAAAACTAACTCGATGGGTTTTCAAGTTGTCTGCACTTTAACCGAGCAATTAGAAGGAACCCTCGAACTTTCAAGACAAATCGGCACAGCATTTCACCTAAGATTTAAAGAATTAAATTACTCTAAAAGGTTTTAGAATCATGAATTTTCTAGAAAAAGCAATTAAGATTTTGATTGTCGAAGACGAACTATTAATCGCTAAAAATTTATCCCATAAATTAGAAAATTTGGGATATCAAATCGCCGATCTCGTTTCTTGTGGAGCCGATGCCATCGAGCGCGCAGGCGAAATGAAACCAGATTTAATCTTAATGGATATAGTCATCAAAGGCGACATTGACGGCATAGAAACAGCAGCAATAATTCATCAAAAATTAGATATCCCAATTATCTATACGACTGCATACGCCGACGACGAAACTTTGGAGCGAGCCGAAAATACTGGTTCTTACGGCTACCTGCTCAAACCGTTTAAAGAAAGAGAAATGCACGCCACCATCAAGATAGCCCTGAGCAAATATCAAGAAGCAGTTAGGATGCAAAAAATAATTGCAGTAGCAGCAGCAAAAAGCGAAAACCGCTCGCGATTTATTTCAATGGCATACCACGATTTAAACACTCCTTTAACTACCATACAGCTATCGGCTGAAATGCTGGAAGATAGCGACTTTCCTAGGACGGGAACCACAAATAAAAATGTCGGTCGCATTAAAAAAGCCGTCACCAATATGAGTGAATTGCTGGCGGAAATTTTAATGCTCAGCAAAGCCGAATCTGGCAAACTTTCCTTGAATTTAGATCGGGTAAATGCGACGGAGTTCTGCACCTCTATTTTAGAAGAATTGCAACCGATAGTCACCGACAAACACCTTGTAACTTTCCACACTCAAACAGATCCGCTGTACGCCAATCTCGATGAAAAACTGCTGCACCACCTCCTGACTAATTTGCTTTCAAACGCTATCAAATACTCTCCAAGCGGCGGCAATGTCAGTTTAGAATTAAGCTGCGAGAACCAGCAGATAATTTTTTCCGTTCGAGATGAGGGAATTGGGCTGACAGCGGAATATCAAGGAAAACTATTTCAGCAGTTTGAACGGGGTGCTAATGTAGGCAAGATTAAAGGATCGGGTTTGGGACTCTGCATTGTCAAACACATTGTTGACCTGCACGGCGGTACAATAAGTGTGGAAAGTGCGATCGGCAAAGGTACTACATTTATTGTCGCGCTGCCTTTTTTTAGTGATTAGTCATCAGTCATTAGTCATTAGTTAGCAGTCATTAGTCATTAGTTAGTAGTCATTAGTCATCTCTCCTTCTTCCTTTTTGACATCGCTCTTCTTCCTTCTGCTATAAATCTATTCGGAGACAAAAGCTCGATCGCCCAATCTTTTTCTCCCGCCGCCGAGTTAGCAAATCGCTCAGCTAAAGCAGGTACAATCGCCAAAGGATTGCTCAAACCGGAAAAAATGTGCAATCCAGGGCGATCGGCAAATTCGCCGACTACGGGCAGCTTATCCGCGCTAAATGCCACAATACAATCGTGCCAAGTTGCCGGTAAACCTGCCAAAGCAGGCAAAACCTTGCCGATTCCGGCACGAATTGCCCTTTCGCTGGTGGCGCGATCGACTTTAGCATTCAAATCGCTCAAAGTGCGAGACAATTGTCCGATCCGCAAACTGCCATCATTAAACCCAATTGCACCCGAATCTAAAATCGGTGGTAACAACTCCTTACCCGGTTCATCCCACAGAAAATCCACTTCAATTTTACTCGATTCAGCTTCCAATTCAAAACGTTTTAAGACCGCAGGCATCACCAAAGTTCTGAGTTTCAAATCCACCGGCGCAGTTGACAACATTTCCGCGCGACTAAAATAAACTCCCGCAGAAATACCCGCCGCCTTCAGCAAACTCCGACTCCAACCTCCAGCACAAACAACCGCATTTTTGCAAGCATAACTTTCTTGTAGTGTCTTGACTCCCGAAATCCGATTTCCCTCTGCTATCAATCCAACTACTTCAGCAAATTCTACGGTTCCTCCCAAGCGCAAAAACCCTTGACAATAAGCTTGATTTGTGGCTGTCGGCGAAATGTGACCGTGACGCACAGTTAGAGCTCCGGCGATCGCACTTTTATTCAGCAAAGGTTCCAACTCACCCGCTTCTGCAACGCTCAAAAGCTGCGGCGGAATCGCAAAATGCGCGTAATTAGCCGCCACTTTTTCGACCTCATCGCCCGCATCAATTGTCAGCAACAAATCCAACTCGCGAAACTCAGTATCAGCATCTAATTCCGCAGATAAATTGCGGTGGCGTTCGATACCTTCGTGACACAATTGGCGAGTTAAATCAGTCGTCCCCGACCAATAAGCCAAGCCGCCGTAACTAAAACGAGTAGCATTTTGCAGGGTAGCATCTCGTTCCAAAAGCAGCACAGCAAAACCTTTTTTTGCGAGTTCGTAACTCAGCGCCGCACCCGTAATTCCGCCGCCAACAACAATCCAATCGTAAGTTTGCATTGGTAATTCAAAAGGGAAAATAGGTTTGTAGTGAGGACTTTAGTCCTTCTTCATTTGATAATATCAATTCCGGCCCAGCCGGAATGACAAGCGAGGACACGGCAGTGCCGTTTCCCTACAATTATCGCGTGGTAGGGACA
>JAUBOH010000222.1:0-10723 GCA_036700145.1 Microcoleus occultus BM001215366 | reverse complement strand
CCTTCAGTCTTGTCTTATGGTACTTTGGCTGCTTAAAAACTGTCCGAAGTATTGATAAAGGACAGAATCAAGGGATTACTGTTCAGCAAGCTGCCAAAGAATATACTTTTACGACTAAATTGCAATTTAAAAACTTGAAACCAGAAGAGTTAGGAACTCTGTTGATTGTGTTGCGACAAGATCCGAAACATCCGATCGCCCTCAAGTTAGGTGGCGGTAAGCCGATCGGCATGGGCACGATGACTGTGGAGGTTACAGCAGCAAGGGTATTGCAGAATCAGGGAGATTTGCGCGATCGCTATTCCTCTTACAAGCCTCCAGAATCTGACAGCATGAATGGCACAGCATTGCAACAATTTATGCAAAAAATTATTCAAGCTGCTCATTCTAGCTTAGTAAAAGCCAATCCACTGCAACAACTAGCTGAAGTGTTGAAATATCCGATCGATCGCGAACCTAAAGATGGGATGTATTAAAAATGTCTACACCTGAATTAATGATCGAAATTACAAAGAAGCGGGGCCGATCGGAGAATTTGTGGCCCCAGTTGTAGAGTCAGCGAGACAAGTTGAAATTGCTAGGGCGATCGGGAGTCATCAGTTTGCGATCGGTCAAATTGTCGAAGCAAAAGTTACTGCTATAAAAGGGAACAATGTGACTGATGAAATTCTGGGAACTATCAGGCTAACTGAAAAAAAACCGAAAAAAGCACAATCCCTTTCCGAAGGTCAAGTGGTGAAAGTTGAAATTTTAGATATTAAGGAAGATGGCAGTATCAAAAAAGTAAAATGCTCTGAATAACAAAAAACCGATCGGGATCTTGTTCAAAGTGTAATATACAAAATAAAGCTCATAGTTTAAACTGTTTGTACGGATTTATCAAGAGTGAGCAAATCTACAATCTATAATCTAAAATCGAATGACTTGACTTTTCTCAATTCGAGGCTAAAATTATCTTAAGTTTAACCCTAGCATTTTCTGCCTGTTCATGATAATTGCTTATTTAGTTAACCAATATCCCAAAGTCAGCCACAGCTTCGTCCGCAGAGAAGTGGCCGCCGTCGAAACTTGCGGGCTGAAAGTCGCACGTTTTTCGATCCGCTCGTGCGAGTCTGAACTTGTTGATGGAGCCGACAAACTAGAGCAAGAATTGACGAAAGTAATCTTAGGGATTGGAGTCAAAGGTTTAGTGTTAGCTTTGCTGCGTGTTGCTCTCACCAAACCAGCCAGATTTCTAGAAGCTTTGCGGTTAACATTTAAAGTAGGCTGGCACTCTGAACGAGGCATCATACTTCATCTAGCTTATTTAGCAGAAGCTTGCGTTCTTTTGAATTGGTTTGCAGAACAGGGAATAGCACACGTTCACGCTCACTTCGGGACAAATTCAACAACTGTAGCAATGTTGTGTCGCGTACTTGGCGGCCCCACCTATAGCTTCACTGTTCACGGGCCTGAAGAATTTGATAAAGCTACACTTCTTTCCTTAGAAGACAAAATTCAGCGATCGACCTTTGTAGCAGCGGTTAGTTCCTTCGGTAAAAGTCAGCTTTTTCGGTGGTGCGATCGCACATTGTGGTCAAAAATTCACGTCATACACTGCGGTGTAGACGCTGCATTTTTAGTTCACCCGCACGTCCCCATTCCCGCAGCACCACGCTTAGTTTGTATTGGTCGTCTCAGCGAACAAAAAGGTCATTTGTTATTGCTAGAAGCAGCTCATTTGCTAGCAGTTGAAGGCTTGGATTTTAAGTTGGTATTTGTTGGAGACGGGCCGTTGCGATCGGAAATCGAACAGCAGATTGCACAGCTCAAATTGCAAAACCATATTGAAATTACTGGCTGGGCGAGCAGCGAGCAAGTTCGGGAACAACTTTTAGCTTCGCGGGCGATGGTATTGCCGAGTTTTGCAGAAGGTTTACCAGTAGTAATTATGGAATCTCTTGCTCTCAATCGGCCCGTAATTAGCACCTATGTTGCTGGTATCCCGGAGTTGGTAGAACCTGGTGTTTGTGGTTGGTTAGTTCCTCCCGGTTCCGCAGAAGTATTAGCTATAGCAATGCGTGCGGCATTGGAAGCGCCTTTAGAAAAGCTAGAAGAAATGGGGAAAGCTGGAGCAGAAAGAGTTGCTCAACAACATAATGTCGATTTAGAAGCTAAAAAATTAGTCGCGCTGTTTGAGAGTGCTCTCTAGCCGCGATCAAAAAGCAACGGAGGACACGGCAATGCCGTTTCCCTACCCCAAAATAATCAATCTTTCTCGCGAGCAATTCAGGACACGGCAGTGCCGTTTCCCTACCCCAAAATAATCAATCTTTCTCGCGATAAAACAAGCAACTCAGGACACGGCAGTGCCGTTTCCCTACCTCAAAATAATCACGAACTCCACTCGGATGTCACCATCGCCTGATTAATTGTAGGGACACGGCATTGCCGTGTCCTCACTGTGGATAATATTAATCCCAATGCTTTTTAAGGAATAGCAACCGATCGCAATAATCGATCGACAATCGCCTTAGCCCTCCTTCCCCCCGCCGGAATCAAACGGTGAGAAAGTACGTGCGGCGCCACATACTTAACATCATCATCAGTAGCAAAATCCCGCCCCGAAATAAACGCCAAAGCCTGCGACGCCCGGTGCAAAGCCACCGCACCCCGAGGGCTCACCCCCAGAGTAATCTCTTCATCCTCTCTGGTCGATCGCACCAAATCCACAATATACTGTTTCAAAGAACCTTCCACCTTCACAGCAGCGCACAAACGGCGCAACTCCTGCACTTCTTCCAAAGAAATACAAGGCTGCAAATCTTCAATTGTAAAAGTATCAGAAAGCCGTTCCAACATTTGCAGCTCTTCCAACGCAGCGGGATAGCCCAAAGTCAAAGATAAAGTAAACCGATCCATCTGCGCTTCCGGTAGCGGAAAAGTGCCTTGATATTCGATCGGGTTCTGAGTAGCAATCACAAAAAACGGCGCCGGAACACTCCTAGAAACGCCGTCTACAGTCACCTGCTTTTCCTCCATCACCTCCAGCAAAGCTGACTGAGTTCGCGGCGTCGCCCGATTGATTTCATCAGCCAGCAAAACATTCGCAAAAACTGGGCCGGGCAAAAACTCAAACTTCCCGGTGCTGGGATTCCAAATATTGGTACCGGTGATGTCGGTTGGTAACAAATCGGGAGTGCACTGAATCCGCTGGAACTTCCCATCGATCGATCGCGCCAAAGACTTCGCCAACAGCGTTTTGCCCACACCCGGCACGTCTTCGAGCAGCGCGTGCCCGCCCGAAAGCACGGCTACCAACACCAAGCGAATAGCATCCGCTTTGCCCACAATAGTCTTGCTTAGATTTTGTTTGAGCCGCTCAATATGTTCTCTCATATCCCCGATCGCTAATTGCTAATTGCTAGTTGTTGATTGCTTCGAGTGTGCGAGGGTGCCGCTCGCGCTCGAGTATTCATCGCGAGTGTTCATCGCGAGTTTTTATCGCCAGTATTCATCGCGACCTGGACGATCGCACACTCGAAAACTTATTATTTTGATGCCATCGGAAACGATATAATTCGACTTTGGCAACAAGTCCGCTGTCCCCAAATGTACACCCTGAACTGATAAAATGCGAATTATTAACCATTAGCCGCTAACACCTTTCTAGCAACATCACAATCTGCCTTAATTTGAGTTTTGAGATCATCCAGAGAAGCGAATTTTTGTTCGCTTCGCAAAAACTCTACCAAACTCGCGCTCAAGGTTTGACCGTACAAATCTCCACACCAATCTAACAGGTGAACTTCCACAGTGGGTTGCTGGCCGTCCACCGTCGGGCGGCAGCCAACATTCATCACTCCTGTTAGGAAAGATGAATCCGATCCTTTGCCGGAGATCGGAGATTTTGAACTTTCCCACTCATAGGAAGAACTTTCATCTTTGATCTTTTCCCCGGACTGCTTCACGGAGACTCGCACCGCGTACACGCCAAAACGCGGCAAAAACTTTTCTGGCGGTAACTCGATATTAGCGGTTGGAAATCCGATCGTCCTGCCCAGCCGCTGTCCGCCAACCACAGAGCCCACCAAACTGTAAGGTCGCCCCAGCAACTGATTTGCTCTTTTGAGGTCGCCAGATGCCAGACTTTCACGGATGATAGAACTGCTGATTCGTTCGCCTTGACCGCAGGTATGGAGTCCAATCAGAGTAACATCAATGCCGTAACCCGAGGCGATCGACTGCAAATCCACAGCCGTTCCGGCGCGTCCCCGTCCAAAACGAAAATCCATCCCCACACTAATTCGACTCGCTTGCAGTTGTCGCACTAAAATTTTCTCGACAAACTCAGAAGCTGTCAAATCTGCTAGTTCTCGATCGAACGCGAGCAGCACTAATTGCTCGACGCCCATTGCTTCGAGCAATTCTACCTTTTCTGCCAGAGGCGTCAGCAGTTTTTTGGGTTGACCCGTAAAGAATTCTTGCGGGTGGGGATCGAATGTCACCACAGTGCCGTAAAGCCGACCGCAGGCATCGGAATCGAGCCGGGAGAGGCTGTTGCCCTCGGCTCTTGTCTGCGCGATCGAACCATCAAAATTCAGGCGGCTGCCGGCATGAGCCGGCGGTGCTGAGTCGTCCTTGTCGCAAGTCGTCGGATGTTCGCTTTCCAAATTTTCATCGCCTGCGTTGGAGCGCAAGTTTTGCCTTGTCTCGGAAACCGCCGCAGAATTTTGCCCGGGCGATCGATTTAAAATTGGCTGCACGACTTGTCTGTGCCCCTTGTGCAAACCGTCAAAGTTTCCCAAGGCAACAGAAGTTGGAGTCAGAGCAGCGGTAGAAGAAGAAGAAGTTACCCACACGCTTTAGATTTTGACACACTTAGCCTGATTGCGATCGCCAGTCGATTTTCTCAAATCGATTTTCGACTTGAGAATTGACTCCACAGATCAATGTGGAACCTTGAACTTTCGTCTAAACTTGTTTGTTTTCCACGACTTAAGCCCGGGGCTTGTATCCGTGTTTGAGTGAGGTCAGCCCTAACTTAAATTTTTGATTTGGGATCTCAAGATTTCTCAAGCATCTGGCAATCTCAAATCCATCAGACAGGCACTTTAGGCGCCTTCGGCGACGACGGTTCAGACACCTCGTTATGAGGAGGCAGCAACTGTAACGACAAACCTTCCCGCGCCATCAAACTGTTCGGGAACCTTTGAGCCACTTGCTCTCCCACCCTGTCTAAAAACTCATCACTGTGCAGCGGGTCGTGGTGAAAAATCACCAACTTTTTGACATTAGCCGCATGAGCCACCTTCACCGCTTCCTGCCAAGTCGAATGTCCCCAGCCCACCCTGCTAGACTTTTCCGAATAATACTCCTCATCGGTATAAGTAGCGTCGTAGATCAGCACCTCAGCATCCCGAGCCAAATACAGCACATTTTCGTCCAAACGGTCTGGATAATGTTCGGTATCAGTCACGTAAGCAGCCGAATAGCCCCGCCAGTTCACGCGGTAGCCCATAGCTTCCCCGGGATGGTTCAACAAAGCAGTTTCCACCTTAATTTCTCCGATTGAGAGCGGTTTGCCCACTTCTACATCGTTAAATTTCAGGTCTGCCCCCATAATTTGCAGGGGCACCGGAAAATTCGGGTGTAGCATCTGGTCGTTGAGCCGCTGCTGAATAGTAGCCTTATTAGGAGCAACAGCTCCATAGATGTGAAAACAATTGCCCTTAATAAAAGCTGGGACAAAAAATGGGAATCCTTGAATGTGATCCCAGTGAGAGTGAGTAAAAAACATATGAGCTTCTACGGGCATCTGCGACAGGAGAGTTTGTCCCAAAACCCGCAATCCAGTACCGCCATCGAAAATTAGGCGGCTTTCACCCACTCGCATTTCTATACAGGGCGTGTTGCCCCCGTAACGTACTGTTTCAGCCCCGGGAGAGGCTATGCTACCTCTAACGCCCCAGAAGTGAACGGTGAATTGGTTTTGCATACTAGACATGGGTTTTCCTGCAAGATTGTTCCGGCGAGCCATCGGTAAGGTGTTTACATATTGGTAAGGGCTTTACCATCAAATCCCAACTTTTTGACGGTCGAGTTCCCCACTTGTTGGAACTGCCAACAGTCTCGCTTGTCTGAGAGTGCAAAACTGTTGGGCTTGACAACTGAGCCAGAAATTACAACGTTGACGTTGGGAGTCTCGATCGTAAATATTCTTGGACTCTCTTGACTAGCCTAACCTGGGCAGACACACTTTGGGGCAGCATTTAGGCCTGAGTCTGGTCTGGCAGCCCCTGTTTTTCCAGCCGCCGCACTTGCAAACGGCGCGATCGCGCGGTCGGTTGTTGGCGCTGCTGCTTTACGGGTTTGAACCTTCCTGACGGCCTTCCTGCTATCTAGTCCGGTCGATCGACCCTAATATCCAGGCCCTCTTGCCCTCTTGTTACGCCGATATTTGGCCGATCTTGGCAAGCGTCGGGCGTTCCAGGGTTCCGGGCCAGACAAGAATTAGGGTTAATTTACCCGGACTCGATCGGCTCGCGCCGGCGGAACCCCAGCCCCGCCTTGAGGGACTGCTTTTAACCAGAACCCGGTTTAATTAACACAACTGGCATTAATTTAACGCACCCCATCTCAAGCAAAGCTTCTTTCCCGAGGATTTTTAGGCGGGCGATGCCGCCGGGATCGGAACTATTGGCGTCCGCTGGCGAGTGACTGGAACTTTTGCCCGATCGCTCCCAACTTAAAAATAAATCCTGCGCGGTCGTACTCGATCGAGGTCGTACCCAGCGATTCGATCCGGTCGTGCCAACTTAATGCCGTACCTGAATAAATTATAGCCGATGGCAACGCATCTGTTTATTAGACCTCTCCAATAATTCTTGTGAAGTAGGCATCCTGCCTGCCTTTTACAGGCTTTTCTGGAGAGGTCTATTGGTAGGGTTCGACCCCAACTAAACTATTGTTCTAGTTGGAGACAAAGCTCAACATTTTGTTTAAAAATCTTAGCAGTTTAGGAATGCTCCTGCTGAAGAAGGCTGAAACAATACTGTTTGGATTCCAGCGCCGTCCGAAGAGGTTGCTGTCCGTCCAGTTAGCGGTCTAGCTGCGAACTCCGCCTCATCTGACAGCGCCGTCCGCCGAGTTCCCGGGCCTGCGGGCAAAAGGCTAAATTTTCGTCGCCCATTTCTCGGCGGACGACGCACGGTCAAGCACTCAAAATCCCCCTAATTTCTGAAACTTAAAATTTTTCGATTTTTTGCCGGCCAACTCCGATCGCCCGCACTGTCTCAAGAGTGATTCAAAAATATTCGCCCTTCACCTGTCGTGCTTTTCTAAACAATCTTTAATTGCTCTATTTTTGGTAATGATTTCTCGGAATTCGGCGCAGTTGCGATTGTCGCCACGAGTTGAAAATTCCGGTATCATAGAGTCTGAGACTCTTGTTTGCCGAGAATCTAAATCAGTGCTAAAAATGCCTGGAAAATACCAGTTGAGATTTGAAATTTGAGATTTGAGATGGGGAAAGACTGATTGTGTAATGGTTGGAAAATTGCCGAGAGTTGCATTCTTTCTTGAAACTGGTATAACTTTAAGTTATTTCTCAAAAAAGTCATTATGAATCAAGTTAAAAAAACTACAACCAAACCCAATCGATCGGCCCTGAAAGAGTCCGATCGCACTTTGGATCTCGGTAAGCTCCCCTTGAGTGAATTGTCCTTAGAAATGACTGATGCGCCAGAAGAGATAGAACTTAGTCGCGATCGCCCGCCGGGAAGCCCAGAAACTGCCGAAAAAATGCGCCGTCCCGTTGATGGGCCGCTCGGGGGGGCCCGATCGCCTGTGGTTTCTACGGCCCTTCTCAAGTGGCTGCTAGCGCGTCCGGGCCGATCGAAAGGTTGGCTGGCAGTTGTGACTCTGGCAGCAGCTTGGGGGTGGTGGAACAGCCAGTTACTGTTTTCGACAGGGCTGGGGATAGCAGCGATGATGCTGGTTTACCGGGGGCAGTCCCGTGACTGGCAATTGCTGCGATCGCGAGGCGAGGAATTTTGGGAGGGCCCGAACCGCCGGTTTGTTTTAGCGGTGGGGAGCGGCGGCATTGCCACCTTGGCCGCTTACATGAGTTTGGCGATTTGGGCGGACTCAAGCAGCCACTGGATGGCTTTGAGCCTGATTTTGCAGAACTTTGGCACGATCGCGATTGCAGGGCTGTTGCTGCGGCAAGCGTTGAGTCTGGGCGCCTCAAAAGATGAAGCTGCCCTCGATCGCATTTTGGCAGATTTGACTGATGCCGACCCCGTGAAGCGTTTGATTGCAGTGCGGCAAATGACCGATTTGGTGAATAACGGTGAATTTGGTCATCCGAGTTCCGTCAAAAGTTCGTTAGCGGAGCCCTCTTCGAGGATCGCACGAAACCGCGCTGCAGAGTGCTTTCGCCTGATGCTGAGTCGCGAACCCGAGGCGATCGTCCGCAATGCCCTTCTCGAAGGTTTGCAGACTTGGGATGCTACTTATGGCATGGCTTTAGAATCCAAAAATAAAGTCATCGACTACTAGCTGACCGTCAAAAGCGTAAAAAGTAATTCTATGAATATTCGGAGCTTTTACGCGCAGGGGAGCGCTAGGGGCGATCGGAGAATTAGACCCAGCCAGATTCGGCGCCGGCATTTCATCCTGAACAATTGGGTTCCCGTCGATGTCGCAAGCAGATAAAACAGTTCGCCGCGAACTGGTGACAAGTCCTGACACGCTGCGAACTGGATACTTGAAACTTACTTCTATCAGTCCGCTTTTTGGGGCTCCCATTAACACTGTTGCGCCTGAACCCGTGAAAAATGCTGGGTTTGAAGGTTGGATGGCGACGGCATTGGTAAAAGTCACCCCCCAATGTGCAAACTGGTTTTGTACTACTTCAAAGCATTTCAAGTCTTCTAAAGCTAGGCGGACGATCTCCGGTTTGGCGGCGCGCACTCGCACCTCTAACCCGGAGTCCGATCGTTCTGGAGTGGCGACTAAAGACTTTTTGCCGTTTAAATCCATGCTTCGACAAGCAGTATCAAATTCTGCAAACCCGTCCGATTGAAGACTTTTTGCGTCAACCATAAAACCCTCGCGATCCCGTTTCCTGAGCAGTTGCATTTTTAGTAGTTCTCCCTGAGATTAGTTATTTCTGGTGTTTTGGAATTTATAACGGCGAGGCTTGGGAAATTGCCTCTGGCTGCAATTAGGAACCGAAAACCGATCGCCCGCCCTCCAACAAAAACTTTCGACCTCACAAGCCACTGCTCCGCAAAATATGGTAATTAATTATTTGTGATTAACTCACCGCTGCAAACCCGCCGCCGGGCTAAAAGCTAGAGATAATACTCCTGCTTTCCCATCGCCTGCTTTGGGGGTCGGCGAACAGACTCTCTTACATTGAGGGGTCTTACCCATCATTTTGTTATTATCTCCGATCGGCGGTAGTTTGCAAGGGTGAGGATAACTACACACGACATACTGCCAAAATCGCAAAACTTAGTTGGTGTCCGTAGTTTCAGGCTGCACCTGTACTAAAATAGATTTAAATCAATACTTAATCTTTACAAAAACAGCGCCTGCTTTGCAACTTTTTTAAACAAAGACAATCTCGGCGGAC
Source organism: Microcoleus occultus BM001215366 (assembly GCA_036700145.1). Classification (GTDB taxonomy): domain Bacteria; phylum Cyanobacteriota; class Cyanobacteriia; order Cyanobacteriales; family Microcoleaceae; genus Microcoleus. The sequence continues at coordinate 1,101 of JAUBOH010000222.1, read as the reverse complement.
GAAAATCTAAAATCTAATAGCGATTGAGGTTTATTTATGCTTGTGCCCCTCGGCTTCGGTCAACGATCGATAGTTACTTCTCTCGGCAGAATGGTATACTACACTGCTGAAAAAATGCCTTGGCTCGGATTGCCGACCTCAACTTCGGAAAATAAACCGAACTTGGCATTTTTTCACGGTTTTGGGGGCGGGTCGAGTGCCTACGAATGGTCGAAAGTTTATCCGGCTTTTGCGGCAGAATATCGAATTTTAGCACCTGATTTAATCGGTTGGGGACGATCGGAACATCCGCCGAGAAATTATCAGGTCGAAGATTATATCACAACGTTGATTGAATTTATCGAAAAAACTTGCGACAGTCCGACAGATGCGATCGCTTCTTCGCTGACGGGGGCGATCGCGATTCGAGCTGCGATCGCCCGTCCCGATCTCTTCAAATCCCTAATTTTGACCATACCCAGCGGTTTGTCTGACTTCGGACAAGATTACGGCAGCAGTTTCTTCGCTAAGCTAGTCAACACGCCGATTTTAGACCGCTTGCTCTACAGTACCGGCATCGCCACAGAGGGTGGCATCCGCAACTTCCTAGAACAGCGCCAATTTGCCGATTCCCGTCGCGTTTACCAAGAAATTGTAGACGCTTATCTGGCATCGGCCTTGGAACCAAATGCAGAATATGCCGCCCTGTCTTTTGTGCGGGGAGATTTGTGCTTTGATTTGTCGCTGTACATCACTGGGCTAACAACGCCGACTGCGATTATTTGGGGAGAAAAATCGCAGTTTACCGGCCCGGATATCGGGCAGCGGTTGGCAAACCTCAATCCCGCAGCAATCAAAGTTTTTCAATCTCTGGAAAACGTAGGTTTGACTCCGCAGCTAGAAATTCCCGCTGTCACGATCGGCCTAATTCGACAATATTTAAAGTTGCTTTCGGAAGGTTGAAGAAGTCAATTAGCAGTTGGCAGTTGGTAGTTGGCAGTTGGTAGTTGGCAGAAATAACAATTACCAATTACCAATTACCAATTACTAATTACTAATTACCAATGCCCAATGCCCTGTTTGGCCAATGCCCTGTTTGGCCAATGCCCTGTTTGGCCAATG
>JAUBOH010000221.1:0-10750 GCA_036700145.1 Microcoleus occultus BM001215366 | reverse complement strand
TGGTGGATAATACGCCAGAGGAGATTAATGACTTGGTACTGGAAATGCTCGATCGACTCGAAGGTAGAGTGCAGTATACAGAAAAGGACGAAGTTCTACAGCAGCAGTTTAACTCTTTGCCAACGCCCTACGGGTCTTATCCAGCCAACAGCCGGATCGGACGCTCTTTCCTGCAAAAATATGGCAATTTACGACTGGCGAAAACAAGCAGTTGATGCAGGGTAAACGCATCGGCGTTGCTGAATTGAGGTATGATAAGTGCGTTAAAGGGATGTAAAGACGGCTCTCTCGTAGTTATCGTTATATTGTACGCCAAGTTGCCGGAAGAGCCTGAATTGCCTGCTACAGTCAACACAGATATAATTCTCTTTAGCTCTTTTCTGCCCATTTTTATTGACATGAGTTGACTGACATTCAGGAGATTCCATTCATTCTGATTGGATGTTCATTATTTTCTCGCTCTTTCACTCGCTCCCACTTATCATACCTCATTTCAGCAACGCCCGATATTTTTACTGTCTGCTTGCATCCCAACTTAAAACCTGAATACCGTTCCAAAATGTCTGTTCGCAATTCACAACGGCTGTAGGCAAATCCAGCAATAGTTGACATTGAGGGTGAGTATCAATGAAGTCCTTATTAGCTTGACTGACATCTTTCCAGTTAGTGTCATCCACAATAATTAATGCTCGATCAGCTAGAAAGGCTTTAGCAAACATCAATCCCAAAAGTTGCGATCGGTAATCGTGAGCGCCATCATACAAGTAAACACCAAATTTTTTGGTTGTTGCTTTAACCTCTTTAAGTTTCAGAAAAAAATCCTCCATGCTCTGGTTATTGAAAATGACTTGATTTGTTAACCCAAAACTCGACAAATTATTCTTAAGTATAGTGAGATTTTCCCCGCTATGATCGAATAGAGAGAAGTTATCTACAGCATAGGCAGTCCTCCCTGGGTTATTGAGAAGTGCTCCTACCAAAGTCCCTCCCTGAAAGCAGCCTACCTCACAGTAAGCCTCGTCAAGCTCCATGCAACTAACAGCAAAATTAAGCACTTGCATCACATTGACTGTAGTCATGCAGCTAATTTGCTGTTTGACCGCCAGGAAGCCATTGTTTTTTGGCTGTACTGTTTCCTGTCCCCAATTTTCGTAGAGACTAGGAAGTAGATTGACAAAGTTTTGATAGTCCATAATTGACCTCATATATTTTTTGGGTTATATGTTTGAGGATACCATTTTTTTTACAAAAATATTTTTTTCATAAAAATCAGACATAGATTAACTAAGTAGCGTGCGAGCTTGCTAATATTTCAAAATCCTTCTGATTTAGTGTTCAGCAACCTTCATCTGTATAATAATATTTTATTATTAAGTAACTCCCGCCATCCTAAGCAGAGATTTCAGCGCACTGATATTCACAAGCGTATCTTCAAAACCATCTATCTGGTAAATAAGTTGGCGTAAGTAATATCCTTCTAGACTTTCGCCGATTAAGTAGTAGTAATCAAGTCCCGCTTGACCGCTAAGAATATAGTAACATATTGCCTGGTGATGGGGAGTTAAAATATCTATTACCTTAGTTCCAGGACTACAAAATATCAGGTTAGTTTCTCCACCGCCGTGCATACTAACTACAACTTTAGCTCCCCTCAGCAGCGAAGCTGTTTCTGCTAGCGAAATTGATTCGGCATAGATAGTTACAAATCCGTGTTGGTGCAAAACTTCTAAAACTTCATCTTCATTAATAATTCTCCGGCTATGTGCAAGGTTCCGACTGATATATATGCGTTCTGGCTGCTGTGAGTTTGGTTTCGCTGCGGCGGGCAGAAATTTGCTTCTGAGAAATTCTACCGCCCATTTAGTTGGACAGCAGACTATGCCTGGGTAAGACGAAACAATTAACCTATCTGCTTGTATGTAAGGGTATTTGCTGCTCTCTACGATTTTATGTTCGGGAATTCCCAATAGCTTCAGTGTTTCCTTGTGAAAGGGCGCATCGTAACTTCTGACCACAAATTTGTCGATGCTATCTAGTGCGATACCGCTCAACTCTATCAGTCCCGCTTTGGGGAGCGTATCCAGCATCCAATGGTAATAAATAGCACTTGTATTCCCTGCTAAAACTGCTACTGTCCCGTCAAATTTGTGAATAGGAGAATAGGTAAGTTCTGCTAAATTTCCAGTATCGATACAACTTGAAACATCTAGCAATACCTTGTTGTCTGGCGCGAGGTAAGCTGTCTTTCTGTCATCAAGTTGACAATATCTTCCTTGGGTTACTGTGGCAACAAATGTAGCTGGCGACTCAAATTTATTCCAGCTTTTCAAGGCAGGATAGACTTCTTTATCTACTGTTTTTGGCAGCTCGATTTCGACTTGATGGCTGGTATGTATATCTGCATAGTTAGTTGCATCCAGTTTGAATTCAACTGCCCACTCTCTAGTTGAGGCATAAAACCCTTGGGGAGGAGTTAGTGGCTGCGCTTTTTGGAAACAAACATTTGCCTCTTCTAGCTTACCTTGTTGCCGCAGAATATTTGCCAAGTGTTTTTGAGCTTCAAGGTAAGTGTTTGGAATCTCTTTACTGATTAACTCTTCAATACAAGCAACCGCTTCTTCTAATCTATTTTGTTGGACGAAACAACCTGCTAGTCCTAGATAGGCGTGGTAGTGTGAATGAGGTTTTTTTAGGGCTTTATGGTAAGAGTTTATTGCGTCATTTATTTGATTGATACCTAAAAAGTTGTGCCCTAAATGAATATAAATATTTCCATTATCTGGGTTCAATTCAATAGCTTTTTTGTAAAAATTTAGCGCAGCATAGTGTTGTTTTTGAATTGACAGAATGTTACCAATATTAAGATATAATTCCCCGTTATCCGGTTGTATTTTTAGGGCTTTTTGGTAAAATTTTAGAGCTTCTTCTAGTAGATTCTGCTGTTGAAGTATCTGCGCTATATTTATGCATAATTCGCCTGACTGGGGGGAATTAGGGTGAATAAACAGTGATTTCTTATAAGTCTGTAGGGCATCATTTAGCAAACCTTTGAGTGCTAGTATTTTTCCAAAACAGGTGTAGAATTCCGCTGAATATGACTGATTTAGTATAGAGTTCAAAAATTTAGCTCTCAAAGCTACTTGTGCGTCATATTTGTTCTGCGTTGCTATAGTTTCATCCCAGCGGCGGTAGCCGAGAGCTATGGAGGGTGTCAGCGAAAGTGCCTGGTGGAAAGAGGCAAGGGCTTCCTCCCAATTACCTTTGTGTGCAAAGAAGTCTCCCAAGCGCCAGTGTACTTCTTCAAGTGAAGCTAGCAAGAAAGATTTGTACTTGTCTTGAAATTCTGTTGACGGTCGGATGATTTCAGATATCGCCTTCTGGCGCGATCGCCCGCTTGAGTGCATAATTTCGCGAAACCCCTCAATGCCTTTCTCGTCTAGATAGCGTCTCAGATAAGCCCAAAAAACTTCTCTGACGAAATCTGCATCGCTGAGATGGTCGGTTTTTTGCAAAAAGGCTGCATCATCCGGGGGAAATTGCTCCAGATAACTGAGTTTAGCTAAGGCTTTCCCTAGCTGCTCGTCCGACATAAAAAATGGGTGAAGCTCTATTGCTCTTCGGTATGAGACAACTGCTGCTTCTAGATCGCCGAGTTGTTCTAAGGCTTCTCCTAAAAGGTTGTGAACTAAAGCCTCTTGCGAGTTAAGCTCGATCGCTTTCTGATATGTATTGATCGCCCTGGGCCAATCCCCCTGTTTCGCTAAAGCATTCCCCAAATCCAAATAAACTTCTAAGTTATCAGGCTCAATATTTAGCAGATTACGATATACTTCCACTTCATTTGAATTTAGTTTTACGCCCTGATGGTAAGAGACGATCGCCCGCTCCACATCTAACTGAGTTCGCTGTTGCAGTAATTCCCCCAGTCTATACTGAATCCAATCCGCCTCTGGATCGAGCTCGCTGGCACGGCGATAAGCCAAGATCGCCTCATCTAGCTGACCGAGTTTCACCAAACTTTGCCCTAACCCACAGTAAGAACCAAAATGTTCGGGATTGAGTTCAATGGCTCTGCCGAAAGCAACAACCGCTTCCTCCCAATGTTGCTGCCGATCTAGGGCATCTCCCAAGTGATGATAAGACCAAGAAAAATCCGGGTTTATTTCTATGGCGCGGCGGTAAGATGCGCTCGCTTCATCGAATCGACCAAGTTTTGCTAGAGCTTCCCCTAAATTGTGGTGAGACCAAGAGAGGTCAGGATTTAGCTCAATGGCATGGCGGAAAGTTGCGATCGCCTCTTCGATATTCCCCGACTCTAGAAGTCGATCGCCCTTATCTAATTCCGTTACAGCCGACTCTGCGCTCATAAATCGATTACTTTTTTTGTCAGTTTATCAAGAAGAGAGTTTAAACTCAACAGCGTTCCACCCGGCAACACTCGCTCCATTGTACAATAAGTAGCTGTACCAGTTCGTCGCCCAGCGCTAAACACTAAGTTGTGATTCCCATATCTAATTTGAACTCCCAGAATGCGGGTCGCCAGGGCGTGGCACCAGTCATCGACAAAGAGCCCAGCCTCACCAATCCCGTTTCGCAAATGGCTACTGAGGCCCAGTGCCGATCGGATGCCTTCTACTATTGGTGTCAGGAAACTCGTCTGCCGCACGAGCCCATTTTTCATCGCAAGCTGTGGGAGTACGCCTATATCCTTCAGTGTCTGTCAGAGACGGGGATGATGTCACCAGGGAGGCGCGGACTGGGTTTTGGTGTCGGCCAGGAACCGCTAGTAGCTGTAATGGCTGCGCGAGGCTGCTCCGTGGTGGCCACAGATTTAGATTCAGAGGAGGCGACGAAGCAGGGATGGGCGGGTACGGGTCAATATGCAGCCACGCTAGAAGCGCTTAACGATCGCGGTATCTGCCCCCCGGATCGCTTTGGGGCACTGGTAAAGTACCGCGTCGCGGACATGAATAAGATAGATGCGGATTTGGTCGGCTTCGATTTTGTCTATTCCTCTTGCGCTTTTGAACACGTCGGCTCGATCGAGCTGGGGCTGCAATTTGTCAAAAATAGCATTAAGTGCCTGCGCCCGGGCGGAATAGCAGTACACACCACCGAATTCAACGTTCTTTCTAATGACGCGACGATCGACAACCAACAGACTGTACTGTTTCGACGGCAGGACATCGACGCACTCGCAGCAGAGTTGCTAAGTCAGGGACACGAAATTGTCCTCAACTACAACGCCGGAAGCGGGCCGTTCGATCGTCACATAGACGTACCACCCTGGTCGGGGATACACTTAAAGCTTCAGTTAGAACAATATGTCACAACATCCTTGGGGCTGCTCATTAAAAAGGCTTCATAGATTAAATCGTTTTTCAATCCTATTCAGACATTTCTAATCCGCAAAAAGCAAGACGAATGTTAAATCATCAACTAAATAATTCTTTTGGTGTTAATTTAGCCGGTCATATAACCGGTGATTTTGGGCTGGCAGAAGCAGCTCGAGGAAATCTCAGAGCTCTTGAAGCAGCCAGAATTCCCTTTGCAGTTAAGGATCTGAAAATAGATTGGCTACCCAACTCCGATACCACATACAAAATTTTTTCCGACGACAATCCCTATCCAATTAACATAATCCAAACTAACCCGAATTGGGTCGAGCAGATATTAGCCGGATACTTTCCGGGTATTGGTTCTGAATATTTCAAAGGCAAATACAATATAGGTGTCTGGTTGTGGGAACTGCCAGTATTTCCGAGTGAATGGCAATGGGCATTTGATTTATTTGATGAAATTTGGACTACCAGTAATTTTTGTGCAGAAGCATTTTCGGCTGTATCCAAAGTTCCCGTACTCAAAATTCCGGTTAGCCTCGCTTTTCCACAACCATTACTAACAAGAGAAAACCTCAAATTACCTAAAGATAAGTTTATTTTTCTATTCATGTTTGACTTTGGGAGTTCCTTTGAACGGAAAAATCCCTTTGCCGTTGTTGAAGCATTTAAACGAGCTTTTGGTAAATCCAATCCAGATGTTTTGCTCGTTCTCAAGTTTGCTAACGCTCATCTTTTTGAGCAACGGCGACAGGAACTACTTGATTTGGCTGAGGGTTGGTCATCCCTTCATTTGATAGACGGACATTTGCAAAAAGCAGAGATTCATGCTTTGGTTAATAGTTGTGACTGTTATGTGTCTCTGCATCGGGCTGAGGGCTTCGGTTTAACAATGTCTGAAGCGATGTACTACGGCAAACCAGTAATCGCCACAGCCTATTCATCTAATATGGAATTTATGAATGTTGGCAATAGTTTTCCGGTTCAATACGAACTGGTGACAACAACAGAAGATTATGGGGCTTACCCCAAAGGCAGTGTGTGGGCCCAACCAGATATCGATCGTGCTGCGTCTCTGATGCGGTACGTCTTTGAGAACGATCGGGAAGCTCAGAAAGTAGGAAAAATAGCAGCCAAGGAAATTAGGTCTTTATTAAGTCCTCAAACTGTAGGTATAAAAATTAAAAATCGCCTTGAATTTATCATGGCACATCTCGATCGCACCCAGTTGTCGAATCGGTTCCACGAACTTCAGACAGAAAGAGATTTATTGGCTCGCCAAGCCCAAGCTTGGAGGCAGACAGCATTGCAGGTACAGAAAGAGTTAGCAAAACACTCTTAATTTAAACTACAATAGGGCTGAATTGTCAAGCATTTATTCTCAAAGTTTCTTACGTAGAAGACTTACTATGTCAAATCCAACCCTAGATTCTAATTTTGGCATCAATTTTATCGGACACCTGAGCGGTGAATACGGTTTGGGAGAAGGTTCGAGGGCCACTCTCAGAGCGATCGAAGCTGCTGGTATTCCCTTTGCACTCAAAGATATTAAAGTAGATTGGCATCGAAATTTAGACAACAGCTACACAAGTTTTTCCGAGCAAAATCCTTATCCCATTAACTTGATTCACACTTTGCCAGAACCTGTTGTTTTCAACATGGTCGATCCCGAATGTTTTAAAGGTCGATACAATATTGGCTTCTGGGCTTGGGAACTGCCTATATTTCCTCCTGGGTGGCTGTACGCTTTTTCTTTATTTGACGAGATATGGACTTATAGCAATTACTGCGCTGAAGCGATCGCCCCTGTATCGCCCGTGCCCGTGATTAAGATGATGTCGAGCCTCGATCTGCCCGAACCGTCATTTGATAGAGAAGCATTAGGATTACCAAAAAACAAATTTATTTTTCTGTTCATGTTTGACTTCCACAGTACCATAGGTCGCAAAAATCCCTTTGCTACTTTGGAGGCATTTAAGCGAGCTTTTGCTCGATCGAATGAAGATGTCTTACTGGTACTCAAGTTTTCCAATGCCAGCTTTTTCCCCAAAGAGCGAGATCGACTCAAAGCGGAAGCAGCAGGCTGGCCAGTTCACTTTATAGATGGGCATTTACAGAGAGAAGAACTTCATGCTTTAGTTGCCAATTGCGACTGCTATGTTTCCCTGCACCGGGCCGAAGGGTTTGGCTTGACAATGGCGGAAGCCATGTACTACGGCAAACCTGTAATTGCGACTGGCTATTCATCTAATATGGAATTTATGAATGTCGGCAATAGTTTTCCTGTAAAATATGACATAGTAACCCTGACCGAAGATTATGGGCCTTACTTTAAAGGAAATTACTGGGCAGATCCCCATGTTGATCATGCAGCATCATTAATGCAGTATGTTTTTGAGAATCCCCAAAAAGCCCAGGAAGTAGGAGCGAGGGCTGCTCAAGAAATCAAGTCTTTACTGAGTCCTCAACTTCTAGGTATCAAGATAAAAAATCGCTTGGAAATCATTAGAAACAGGATGAACCAATCTACCAACTGGTCAACTCGCATCCATCAGATGCAGCAAGAAACGGCTGGTATCCAATCCCAAATCCAAGTGTGGCGGCAGACAGCACTGCAAGTTCAATCTGAACTAGCGCAATACCAAAGACTTGCTAAGTAAGAATTAAAAAATTGAGTTAACTGTAGATATTTGCGATCGGGAGATAACCTATGTTGAATCATCCAAACTCGAACTTTGGAGTTAATATTATCGGTCATGTGAGTGGCGAGTTTGGCTTGGGCGGGGGCGTGCGAGGGACTATCAGAGCCATAGAAGCAGCTAACATTCCTTTCACGCTTAAGGATCTGAAAGAAGATTCGCAACGCAACTTAGATTCTACATACACCAATTTTTCCAGCGATCGCTCTTATCCGATTAATATCGTCCATACCAACCCTCACGAGTCGTTGTTGAATTGTATCGATCCTGAAGTTTTTCAAAATCGCTATAATATTGGTTTTTGGATTTGGGAACTTCCGGTGTTTCCTGATTTTTTCATGGGGGCTTTTAATCGATTTGATGAAGTTTGGACTTACAGTAATTACACTGCTGAAACCATTTCCGATGTCTCGCCTCTTCCGGTTGTCAAATTACCGCCTAGCATTTATTTACCGCCCAACGAGTTGGGCCGAGAAGCTTTAGGATTGCCCAAAGACAAATTTATTTTTCTGTTCATGTTCGACATGGGTAGCGGTTTTGAGCGAAAAAATCCTTTTGCTACCATTGACGCGTTTAAAAAAGCTTTTGGGAAATCTAATGAAGATGTTTTACTGATTATTAAGTTTCGACCTCATCCAGCTTATCAAAATCAGTACGATCGACTAAAAGCACTGGCAGAAGACTGGCCGTCTATTCAACTGATCGAAGGGCATTTGAGCAAAGAAGAGGTTCATGCTTTAGTAGATAATTGTAACTGCTATGTATCGCTGCATCGGGCTGAGGGTTTTGGTTTGACTATGGCAGAGGCTATGTATTACGGCAAGCCAGTCATCGCTACCGCTTATTCATCGAATACCGATTTTATGAATGTCGGCAATAGTTTTCTCGTGAAATACGATTTAGTTGCAACTACGGAAGCTTACGGACTTTACCCAAAAGGCAGTATCTGGGCCCAGCCGGATATCGATCATACAGCTTCGCTTATGCAGTATGTTTTTGAAAATTATCCGCAAGCACAGCAAGTAGGAGCGAGAGCAGCTAAGGAGATTCGCTCTTTATTCAGTCCAGAGGTTATTGGTCAAAAAATTAGACATCGCCTGGAATATATTATGAGGACAATAGAGGAGAAAAGCTGGTATGAATCCCAAGCTCAAGCTTGGAAACAAGCGGCTTTGCAAGCTCAAAGAGAATTAGATCGCTCAAGGTTTTAACGCAATACGGTTCAGACAAAATAGGGCTACACTTACAGCGTATTCCTGGTTTATGAAGTGCAGCTTTAAACACGGCATTGCCTTGTCCCTACCGGGATAGATCGATCTGCGGTGTACTTCATAAACCTGGAATCTTCTGTATCAACAACCCTAACAATCCTGTGCTCGCATACAGCAAATGTAGAAACAATAGGATTTATCGGGATTATCATTTATGAGTTGACTGTTCATAAATTCATGGTTAAAATGTTCCATGCTAGATTTTTCAATTGCTGTCGATAAATCGATAATTCCCTTGGTTTCAATGATTTTGAAGTTATGTTTCTCTAAGAGTTTGCATAAATCTTCCCAATAATACTCTATTTTGTGTTCGGGATGGATATACGTATCAGGGCATTGTAGCTTGGTGGCTCGCCTATTTGGGGTATCTAGTGCTAGCTTCCCACCTGGCTTTAATAATTTGTATGCTCGATCGAAAACTGCTTCAGCCTCTTCAGGGGTTATGTGTTCTATTGATTCTCCAGACCAAATCAAGTCAAAAAAGTTTTCATCAAATGAATCTAAATCATTCATACTGCCATAGACATATTCAATTTCACAACCTTGGTGGTTAATGTGTTTTGGCCACTCCGGCCCGGGAAACATCATTTGGTCTGGATGAAAGTCTAATATATAGAGCTTTTCCGGTAGATTAGAATAGCCTAGTTGCAATAAAGCACCTTTTTGATCTGAGGCCGAATAACCTCCCAAATCTAAAACAACTTTAGCCGGTGGAAGTAGTGTTTTCACCATTTTCATTCTGGCACTGTGAAGTCTATGAAGACTTTGGTTTCCGTCTCCTCCACCTGGAAAGCGTCTTTGAAATTCCTCTGACTCAACCATTTTTTTGATGACATCAGCTCGATTCAAACCACCCTTGATATCGTTTAACCAACCTTCTAGCCCATCCGGGTCTGCTTCGCGATCGAAGATGACCCAATACGCCATCCACAGAAAACTTTTGTCGGTTTTAGCGTGAGTGGATAAAGTCTTTTGGATACTTGATTCTAAACGCTGGGCTTCTTCAGGGGTCATGAATGCTCCTTCAATAGTGTTCGGCTTGTTTTTATGGAAATAGTATTTCTGATGTTAGGTTAACCTGCGAAATACATGGCAAATTAGAGGGTAAATTAGAAAATTTTGGGTTCCAATTCCAGGGCGCGACGGTAACAAGCACTCGCTTCATCAATTCGCCCTTTCTTAGTTAGAACTTCCCCTAAATTATAGTGGAACCAAGAGAAATCTGACTTGAGTTCAAGGGCGCGGCGGTAAGCTGCGATCGCACCCTCCAAATCTCCTTGGTGTCGCAGCATATCCCCTAAATTGTTCTGGATATACGGATCGTCAGGTTTTAACTCGATCGCGCGGCGGTAAAAGTTCATCGCTTCTTCCCGCTTACCCTGTGTAGCCAGAGCATCCCCTAACAATTGGTAAGGTTTATACTCATTTGGTTGAGCCTCAA
>JAUBOH010000220.1:0-10761 GCA_036700145.1 Microcoleus occultus BM001215366 | reverse complement strand
TCCAAAAATTATCGCACTTTTCCCGATCGCTCCAATAATTGTGATTTATATCACCCACGATCCCTAAGTTATATGTGAAAGTACCTAATGATTTAGATAATTTTATATTATGCGGTCGATCGCCGATCGGAGCGATCGAGAGCGCAGAAAGAATCGACCGCAAATTAAAAGCAACTTTTCAAGCTCAAACAATAAAAACAGCCGCGCGCAGCAGTTAATTGAAGCAAATTCAAATTTGCGACGATCTACAGATTAAATTCCCAAATTTACCTACAATTTTCATCGGAATTGACAAGTTTACAGAAATAAATTAAATCAAAACCGTTAGGGAACCTAACAATTAGTATGACTGCAATTGCGGTACAGAGCGAATACCTGTACTGTTTATAAAGAAAATTAGCGATCGAGCGTCCATAACTAAATGCCCCAGCCGCCTATACTTACGTCCATCCTCTTGGGAAACGTAAACTGAAAACCTAAATAAGCCACCGAATCACCTTCCAAGCAGGTGCGGGAGCTTCAAACACAGCCTCTGTTGAGGCAAAGTTTTTTTACTCAAACATGAAATTTGATTTGTATGCTGCACAAACCGAGCAGTCCTTTGGCTCGCGCCTCCTTGCTGAGTACAGCAATGGTGGAGCTTTTTAAGGGAGAGAAAAGATGAATTTGGAACAATCCTCTACAGGAATAACCCCCGAGCGCTGCGCTGCTGAGGTAGTCGAAATTATTCCGCTGATTGTGGGGTCGATGCGAGCCAAAATGCGAAATCAAGGAGAACCTTTTTTATCGATATCTCAGTTTCGCAGTCTGATGTTTCTTTACCGCTATCCAGGTTCTTCTTTATCCAAGTTAGCAGATTATTTGGGGGTGACTAGACCGACCGCTTCTGCAATTTGCGAGCGCTTAGTTCAGGAAAATTTTGTAGACCGCAAAGAACATCCTCAGGAACGGCGAGCGGTGGTACTGAGCCTAACAGAAACGGGTCGCGCGAGGCTGGAAGAAATTAGAACGATTACCTGTAGCAATATTTCGCCAATGTTCGAGGACTTGTCTGAGGAGGAGATAAAGATAGTTTTGGCAGGATTGGCGTTACTCAGAGGCGTGTTTGACTCCAAATCTAACGATCGGTAAAACTCCTCTACTGCAGTTATTTATTGTTTAACCCGTTAAGCTGTGGCACATTTCAATTGCATATTCGGGGCTGGCTAGAAGCCCGCCCCATAAGAGTAGTAGGGTGTGCATCGCGCACCCTACATAATTAGAGGACTAAAGTCCTTACTACAAACCAACAGTTTTTTGTTGCTTTACTGATTCGGTGATTCAATGTTTCGCTGAATTTAACAGCTTTGCCAAAACATTTCGCGTTATTTGCTGAGCTCCAGCATTTACCAAAGGCGATCGCAACTGCGGCGCATTGTAATCGTCCAATCCCCACCCCCACTGCATCGAACCGGTGGCGAATACTTTCGCCCCCGAATCTGCTGTATAAACCGTCATGTCAGCATACCGAGTCGCGCCGCCGTGAGGGTATGGAGAATGGGCGACCCGAACTATATTTTTAGGAGCATTCCCAAACATTCGATCGACTTCATAACCCAACAGTCCCGGCAATTTTTCGCCCTTTTTTAACCCGGTTTTTTCGAGCAGCCAATCGGGGGCATTTTCATCAATGACAATATCAGAATTAACTTGAAATGTCTCGTACATGACGCCGATCAAAGCATCTTCGGGACTGCCGACAGTGCTGTCTCGCCAGCGAGTTGTGACTAAAGAATAAAGTTCTGGGGATTTATGATTAGTTGTGGCTATTTGAGCGCCTTCTGGTTTGCCGGTGCCGTAGTTTAATTGCCCGCCCGCCGCTATTTCTATCGACGAATTAACAGCGCCAAATTCTTCTTTCAATCCGCCCAGAGGGTCTAAATCTGCCATTTCTTTATAAGCAACTACAGTTCGGTTGACTTCGCCGGTAATCCGGCTGGGTTCTAGGCGGATCTGCCAATAGCAAATATTGGAACCAAAAAAGCCGAGACTGACGCCTTCATCTCTAGCTGCTTCTATATTTTCCCGCATATCTCGCGACCAATATTCGTCGTGACCTACGGACAAAAATGCTTTGTGAGACAACAGCAATCGGGAGTTAAAATGGGTGTCGATGTTGGTGGCATAAGTAACATCGTAGCCTTCTTTTTCCAGCCACCTGACCATATTATATTCCCAACCAGCGCTCGAAGTTCTCCTTTTTGGCTGAAAGTTTGTCAGAAATTCCCCCGCACCTAAGCCGTAAGCAGCTTTGCGGTTGGGACTCATGGCGTAGGGCCGATTAAAGGAAACTTTGTAGGCTTGTTTGGCACGACTGTTCCAGCGGTAAAGCGATTTGTAGCCCCAATTGTTGTAGGCTTGATAAGTGGTGACGCTGGATTGAAATAAAATGTCGGATTTGCGATCGTCATCCCGGACTGCAAAGATGATATAACTTTGCTTTCCCGTCCGGCTGGCGGTTAGTTTGGCTAAATAAATGCCGCTCGTCCAGTCATTTTGGCGATCGCCAATTCGCAAAATATACGGGTCTTTCCAATCGCATTCTATTAGTCCCGATGCTTCATCTTCTCTCGGCGGAGGCTGTCTGGTTCCCTTGCACATAATTGGGTCGTTCATCCGTCGCCCGCCGAGTCCGTTATACCATCCGGTGCGGAATATTTCTATGGTATAATTCGGTTCTTTAGTGTTGACAAATAGTTTAATTTCGCCACCGACATTGACGCTAGTTAAAGAGGCATAACCTTCGATTTCGCGATTGGTTGCCGGATTTTCTAACTCCCAGTCTGCGGTTCCTGGTTTTTGGTTTTCTCGGACTGTGGGATTGGTGGCGAGCGCACTTTTTTGGGAATTTGAATAGTCTTGAGAATGTGCTGCGCTGTTATAGAAAAAAGGGGCTGCTAAGCCGATCGAAAAAGCTTTAAGAAACTCTCGGCGGCGCAATTTCCACAATAGTTTAACTGTCACGGGTAATAACTATACGGTTTTACAGTTGGATTTTCGTGTAGCGGGCGCAACTCACTTTGCATCAGCCCAAAACACATCATACCTTAGATAGATTGTGTCGGAGATTACCATGTCAAGTGCGTTAGCGAGCCTTTTCGAGAGGATGCGTCTTAGTATTTCTTCACATATCATGCTTTCGGTCTATGATATATGCCTTATGGCGTCCTTGTGTTCAAAGCCCGTTACCGCGTACCGCTGATGAGTCAATCAACCAATCCACCGATATCGCAACCAGTTTCTCGACGAACCGCCCTCAAATTCCTCGGAGTCGGTGCAACAGGCGGGCTGCTGGGCTACTCTCGATTTTCCAAACCTGAGCCCGCCGTGTTCGTGCAAGATTCCCTAGACTTGCCGCGAATGCTAAATAACCGCAAAACCGTTGCAGTTGTCGGCGCAGGCTTGGCCGGGCTCGCCTGCGCCTACGAACTCTCCCAGCGCGGTTTCGCCGTGACGCTGCTGGACAAATCGCCCCAACTCGGCGGCAAAATTGCTAGTTGGCCGATACAAGTCGGGAACGAAACCTTTATGATGGAACACGGTTTCCACGGTTTTTTTCCGCAATATTACAACCTCAAAAGTGTGGTAGAAGAACTAAAAATTACCGATAACTTTGTATCTTTAGAATCCTACGCCGTTGTCTTTCGAGACGGCAAATACAAACCAGAAGTTTTCCGTCCCAACCATTCAGCTTTTCCCTGGAATATAGTTGACTTGGGAATATCTTCTCCCAACCGGCTCAAGTGGGGAATCAATCTGACAAAACCCGCTCACTGGCAAGTGTTTCGAGAAATCGGCGGTTTTCAAACTCAAAAAAGTTTCGCTAGACTCGACAATATATCAGTTGCAGACTGGGTAAAAGGTGAATTTCCGCGCGGACTTTACGACTTGTATTTTCTGCCTTTTGCCAAGTCCAGCCTCAACGCTCCCGACGAATTGAGCGTGGGAGAATTAATGCAATTTTTCCACTTTTACTTTTTCGGAAATCCCGAAGGTTTGGCCTTCAACGGCACGCGGCAAGATATGGGCACGAGTTTAGTGCAACCCATTGCCAGAGCCATTGAAAGCAAAGGCGGCAAAGTATTAACAGATGTCGCAGTCAGCGGCATTCACTGGGAGAACGGCCAGATTGATTCTCTGAGTTATCAGTCGGGAGACGTGCAGAATAAAGTACCTTTTTGGGTGAAGCGAAACGCGCTGTTAGCTGACAGCAACTCTACGGAATATTTCGGAGCTGGGGATAGCGTATTTGCCTCCGCACCGTCGGGAAAAGAAGCAATTTCTCTGAGCTGCACTCACCAAGGATGCACAGTTCAGAAACAAAATGACGGTCAATTTCACTGTCCTTGTCACGGGGCAGTTTTCGATGCCGAAGGGCGAGTTGTGAGCGGGCCAGCGAGGCGAGATTTACCCAGATTTAAGGTAGTTGAAAAAAAAGCAGATGAGGTACAGTTGGCAGCAGTCGCTGACAATTCGCAGCCGCAGAATTTGGGAGAAACATTGAAGGCTGATTACTATGTTTTTGCGGCGGATGTTCCGGGGATGCACCATTTGTTTAGTTTGGGAAGCGGTGAGGTAAATCCGCAGGTGCAAAGCGGGATTGAGAGTTTGAAAATAGCCGATCCGTTTGCGGTGGGCCGTTTTTGGTTCGATCGCGAATTTCCCTGGGAACACAGCAATTTTAGTTCGCTTTCCGGCTACAAACTGACTGACAGCATTACGCTTTACCACAAAATTCAGGATCAGTTTATCGAGTGGAACAAACAAACTGGCGGCAGTGTAGTAGAGCTGCACGCTTATTGTTACAAAGAGAAAGAATTTCCCAACCAGGAAGTTTTGCTGGCGACTTTCGAGCAAGAACTGTATGAAATTGTACCGGAATTAAAAGCAGCGAATCTGCTGCACCGGGAACTCGTAAATCAAAAGAATTTCTCGGGTTATCCGCCCGGTAGTTATGCGGAACGGCCGGAAACTTGCTGCGGTGTTCCGAATCTTTTGTTTGCGGGAGATTGGGTAAAAATGCCGTTTCCTTGCGGTTTAATGGAAAGGGCTGTGAGCAGCGGTTTGTTGGCGGCTAATGCTATTTTATATCAGGAGGGTTTGCAGAGGCGATCGCTCTTGACGGTGAATCCCGAAGGCGTACTGAAAATCTAAGGTTTACAAGGGGGCAGACTTTATATTATGTCCGCTGGAACCGCCACAATAAAAAGTGTTTGTAGTGAGGACTAAAGTCCGAGCGAGTTTTATGAGGACTTGCATTTCTTACTACAAACACCTTGATTAGAGGATTAAGATCGTTCTGCTGAGGAGAGCTGGTAATATTGGTAGTAATTCAGATGAGTTACGGTTTGTGGGTGTGGTTTCGCTGAGGAGAAAAGGCAGAGCTTGCGAACAAAAAAATTATCGCCGTCGCTCTGGGTGCATCTGCGGTTAAAATATAGAATGAGTATAAAGCAACAATAGATGCTGAAGAGTAACTGGAAAATTCGCAATAAATCTGTAATGTTTGATGCTTTTGCAACAGAATACGATTTCGCCGCCACCTTGCAAAGCAAGAACGATTTCTTTACTAAAAACCTATCTACCCGCAAAGGTGCAGCATTAGATATTGGCTGCGGTTCGGGAATTCTTGCTTTTGAATTAGCCAAGTATTACGATCGTGTAGTGGCGGTCGATTTGTCAGCAAAACTGCTGGCGATCGCCAGTCAAAAACGCTCCGCACCCAATATCGAATACATCCAAATGGATGCCAGTCAATTAGCGATCGATCGCCAATTTGATTTAATAGTTAGTGCCGCCACTTTTCACCACCTACCCAACCTCCCCGCCGCCCTCCCAGCCATTAAAAACTTGTTAAACCGACAGGGAAAAATCGTCTTTTTAGATAATGTGTCGGAAGTCGAAACACCTGCTACAATAGGCTACATAGTAGGTGCGGCAAGAGATTTTGTTCCCGACTGTTCCAAATACGGATTTCGCAATGCTTCAAGATTATTAAAATTTAGATTGTCGCCAAGCTGGTTGAAGCATTTAGCGAGCGACAGGTATTTGTCAGAACGGCAATTTAAAAATATTTACGGTCGTTGCTTTCCCGGGTGTTATTTTGTAAAATTGGGTTGTTTTATGGGCGTAATTTGGGAATATTTGTAATGCAAAACAACGCGATAAAATCGGTATCTGTAAGGGGAGAAAAAACTCACATCCGCCAGTTGGGCATTAATCTCGATCGCTGGTATGCAGTCGCCCGCAGTACCGAGGTGCAAACTAAGCCCGTCGCTGCGAAAATCTGGAATCGGGCGATCGTGCTTTTCCGCGACAGTGCAGGCAAAATCAACGCTTTAGAAGATAGATGCCCGCACCGACAAGTTAAACTCAGCCACGGCCAAGTTAAAGGCGATTTAATCGAATGCGCCTACCACGGATGGCGGTTAAATGCAAGGGGAGAATGCGCCGAAGTCGATTATTTAACAGAAAATCAAAAGCTACCTAACTGCAAAATTCGCTCCTATCCAGTCAAGGAACAAAACGGTTTTATCTGGCTGTTTCCCGGCGACGAAACCAAAGCCGAAAAAATAGATTTATTAAATTTGCCAGAGTGGGAACATCTCAATTATATTGCCACAGTTGCAGTCATCGACTGTCAGGCACACTATTCATTTTTAATTGAAAATTTGATGGATATGTACCACGGGCATTTGCATGATGATTGGCAAGCTTGGGCAAATCCGGTATTAGATAGTTTAGCAGAAGACGAGCATCGAGTAACAGCTCGCTATCAGGCACAAAGTTATTACAAAATAGATAAAATTTGGTCAATTTCTCAGTTGTTTTTTAAATCTCTGCGCCGACTGCACCCGGAACCGCTGGAGGTGAGTTACGTTTACCCGCAGTGGGTTTCAACTTTGGGAAGCGACTTTAAGATTTACTGCTTGGTTTGTCCGGTAAGCGAGACAGAAACTCGCGCTTATTTAATTCATTTTACCTCATTAAATGCGTTTTGGCGGCTGCACAAATTGCCTGTTTGGTTTCGCAAGTTTATCAAAGATAGTTGTTTCGGTGCGGCTCAAAAGTTATTAGATGGTTTGGTGCGGCAGGATGTGTTGATGATTGAGGAAGAACAGCAGGCTTTTTTGCAGAATTCGGAAAGAAAGAGTTACGAATTAAATCGGGCTTTAGCCAGCGTGCAAAAGTTGATGATAAGTCAGGCGGAAAAAGAGTAATTGAGCTGACAAACCGATAATTTTGTTTGTAGTAAGGACTTGAGTCCTAATTGACTCGGAGGAAGGACTGAAGTCCTCACTACAAACCTAAAAAATCTAAATCCCGCAGCACAAACTTTACTTTTTAGGCTGCTGCTGCTGATAAACGCTGACAACTTTATCGGCATAAGTAGCAGTTGCGCCGCTTTTGCAAGCTGCGGATTCCCCAGTCATCCACCAGCAAGCGGCGCGGCGGATAGCGGTTAATTCATTGTTGCTGCTAGCTTTGTATTCGTCGCGCAGCAAATCGCCCACGATACAAGTAACAATTGATTTGGCTTTTGTGGCGTCGGCCTCAAATTGTTGGGGTGTTAAATCTTGTTTGGTGCAGAATTTTGCCCAGCGGGAAATATTTCCCGGTAAAACTTGCCACTGACTGTACATTCCGTCATTTGCGGTTTGCGGCGGTGCGGCTTGTCGCAGCGCTTCTACAAGGGCGGAAACTTGCGCGTCGGTGACGGCTTGCGCTGCGGCTGGAAGTGCTTGCAATCCGAGGTAAATTATCAAGCTGCCGAATAGTAGATTGGTTTGTGCGATCGATCTTAAGTTCATTCACAATGCCCTGTTTTAATCAAAGTTTCTAGCAACAAACTTTACCTTAAAGTCGGTCGAATACATCTGTCTTAAGTATGATTTGTCAAGTTAATGCACGGGCGATCGCCCTTACGATAGAAATTGTCGATCGACTGCAATAAAATCATGGAAGTATAACCATTCACCCCTCCATCACAAAATCAAACAACCGATGAGCCATTTCTAGCTTGCTGCAAGGTGCGATTTCTACTTGCTTCCCGGCGGCATTAATCAATATTGCTTGATTGGTATCACTCCCGAAACCTGCTCCTATTTTGTCGATCGGGTTTGCGACAATTACATCCAGTTTCTTCGATCGCAATTTCTCCAACGCCGGCTTGACAATATCTCCGGTTTGTGCTGCAAACCCGATGATTTTTTGGTGCGGCTGTTTCAATTTTCCCAACTCTGCCAAAATATCCGCTACCGGTGTCAAAGGTAAAGAATTCGGGAGCGATCGCTTCGGCAATTTCTGACTATGATAATCAGTCGGCTTCACATCTGCTACCGCCGCAGCCATCACCGTCAAATCCGCATCGGGAAAGCATTGCAACATCTCCTGCCGCATTTCTTCCGCACTTGTCAGGGCGATCGTCCGCACACCTGACAGCGCCAATTCCCCAGTTATACTATGTACCAGCGTCACTGTCGCGCCTCGATGCAGTGCAGCTTGCGCCAAAGCTATACCCATTTTGCCACTCGAAGGATTGCCGATAAACCTGACCGGATCGAGGTGTTCCCGCGTTCCCCCCGCAGAAATTAACACCCGCTTACCAGCTAAATCTCGATCGCCCTTGGTATGCAAAAGCGATTCGATGTGCGCCAAAATCTCACCCGGTTCTGCCATCCGGCCGACACCCGCGCGATCGCACGCCAGCATACCCGCCCCCGGATTCGCAGCGTGATAGCGCCGGTAAGTCAACACTTCCCGCCAATTACCGGCAACCGCCGGCTGTTCCCACATATCCGTATTCATCGCCGGTGCCAGCAGAATAGGGCAATTAGAAGCTAAGACAGTATTAGTCAGCAAATTATCAGCAAAACCACCCGCCAACTTAGCCAAAGTATTAGCAGTCAGGGGAGCAATTACAAAAACTTCCGCCCATTCTCCCAGTTGAATGTGCAGCGGCCGGCCGTTATTTGCTTGCCAAAAATCCTTGTCCGTAAAAGCAGGATGGCGGGAAAGAGTAGCAAAAGTTAAAGGTGTGACAAACTCCCCAGCCGCATCAGTAACAATCACTTTAACATCAGCTCCAGCTTTTGCTAAACTTGAAACGACTTCGCAAACTTTGTAAGCCGCAATCCCGCCACTAACGCCGATTAAAATTCGTCTGCCCTTCAACATATGATTTTATATTTTAGATAAAATAGGACTTACTTATAATATTATTTGGTATAGTGCGATTCGTTTGTAGTGAGGACTTTAGTCCGCAATAAAGAAGGACTAAAGTCCTCACTACGAACCTTGTTTCATTTTCTCATAAAAAAGAATCAAGAAAGAAATTAAGATGAAAATAGACAAAAATCCATAACTCATCTGTTCAATTCACAACAAAATATGCTGTTAACTTCTTCCTCAATTCCGCCCTTAATTTTTGAGCTAGATTTTTAAGGCTATGCTTCGTCGTAGGCTTCCATATCCAGAAGGTGGAGATAAGGTTCAACCATCTCCGGCCGCTGAAAGGCAAGCGATCGCAACAAATGCCAATCATTCAATCCCTCAAAAGGATCTGTATAATCGTCAACTTCCAAACGGACAGCCAATTCTGCCACGTCCTGAGAAGTAAGTACAGCAATATCGCGCGATGCTTTGGTTAAAGTTTTCATTTTTTTTACCCCTGCCCTAGACTTCCGCCATACTATATACTAAGCCTTTTATCAGATTTCGACACAGTTTGTACAACAAAACTTCGCATTAAATCTACAACTTCGGGCAGAATCTCGTGTCCCATGTTAAATTCTCGATACTGCACCGCAGATCCCGAAGCCGTCAAACTATCGCGCGATCGCACAGCAGCACTAACCGGCACAATAGTATCTTGAGTACCGTGGACGATTAAAACAGGCGGCAAAGCACTCCCCGCAACGGTTGAAATCGAGGAGTGCCAATAACCGCTCAAACAAATTAAACCCGCTAGAGGCAAAGTCAATCCCACATCCAGAGTCATCGCTCCGCCTTGAGAAAAACCGCCTAAAATCGTGCGAGACAAAGGTACGCCCGTGCTGCTTTCCAAAGACAGTAAAAATTCCCTCAGCAATTGCCGGCTTTCTGCCAATCCCCGAGCATCTTTGCTTTGAAGGTCATACCACGCTTTGCCGCCGGTTACGTGGGGATGGGGAAACGGGGCATCGGCAAACACAAACTGATAATCCGGCAAATTGAAAGCCGGTGCTAAGGAAGTCAAATCCCGAGCATTAGCACCCCATCCGTGCAAAGCGACAATCAAAGCGACAGGTTTGCGATCGGTTGTGGGCGGAATACTAATAGATTGTAAAGACATGGTAATTAGTAATTGGTAATCGGGCCTTGCAAAAATTATAAATTGTGGCGGCGGGTAAAACCCAAGATATTTGTTTTGGGCGAGATTTGACTCGAAATTAAGACGCGCTTGCCAATAACTCCAACAGTTAACTGTTAACTGTTAACTGTAGGGTGCGCCTCGCTGCACCTCATATCAAATCCGGTGCCATCGGAATTAATATAGCCCGAAATCAGGACACGGCGAGTGCCGCGCGTCCCTACAATTAATCGAGGTAGGGAAACGGCCGGCGCCGTGTCCTCGCTTGTCATTCCGGCGCAACCGGAATTGATATTATATCAAATCCCGTGCCATAGGAATTAATATTACCCACAGTCAGGACACGGCAGTGCCGTGTCCCTACAATTAAT
>JAUBOH010000219.1:0-10777 GCA_036700145.1 Microcoleus occultus BM001215366 | reverse complement strand
TTAGTCCCTACAATATTATTTTCGGTAGGGACTAAGGCACTCGCGGTCTCCTAATTTCGGCCACTAATAATTCCGATGCTACCGGATTTGATATTAGTTGTTAGTTGCTACCAATAACTAATGCCAACAGTCAACAGTCAACCGTCAACCGTCAACCGTCAACCGTCAACAATTACATAATTATCAAATGAACGTAAATTCTAACCTATTAATGTATGCCCAATGGGCGGGAATTCTAACAGCAGTCTTGGCTGTTGTGACAGTGCTGGCTTTTATCTTGAAATGGGGCTTTCGCTTCCGTTTGGTAGGAGTTACTAGCTTTATGGCCGTGATTGCTGCAAGTATATTTGGTCTTGGTTTGGGACTGTTTGCTCGCACAGAAATTCCGGGTGCAGTTCGCTATTCTTTAGTTTACGATACTGGCGGCGCTCAAACTGTAGTTACCGTGCCGCCTTCGATTACCGACTCGGAATTAGAAGCGACGATGCAGCAAGTAGCAGCGGATTTGTACTCTCCAGGGCGCAGCGGCAGCGGCAGAAACTACATGACAATCCGCGTTCGTACAGTTGTACATCCCGAACCAGGCTTGTCGCAGCCGTTGTTTTTGGGCGAGGTGAGGCGATCGCTCGCGACTCGGTATGATGACAAAATGGCGATCGAAATCTTCCCCGAAAAAGTTGCTATTCTGAAAAAATATCAAGCCTGATAAATCCGATCCTGGGCGGGTTTTACCAACAATAATTGCCTCAAACCGACCATAAGAGAAAACCCGCCCGCACCCAACGGCAAATCGCTTACTCTGCCTCCAATTTTAGGGATAATTTAAAAAAATGATTGCCACCAAACAAAAATTAAAATTTAACGAATTTATTGCAATTTGCCCGGAAGATGGTGTTTATGAATTGGTGAACGGAGAGATTATAAAAATGGCAACTACTAGAAATCACGATGATGTTGCTGAATTTGCAGACAGACAGTTTTATCAAGAGAGCGATCGGCTGAAACTCAACTATGTAGTAAAACGAGGCATTACGATCCAAACTACCACAAAAGAAGGTATCGAACAAGGACGAGTTCCTGATGTCAGTGTTATCGATCGAACTTTGTGGCGCGCTGAACGCAAATCCTATACCGCACTCGAATCGCCTATTCAGTTAGCTGTGGAGGTAGTATCAACTAATTGGGAAGACGATTATGTTGACAAGCTAGATGAATACGAACGCTTGGGCATTGCCGAATACTGGATTATTGATTATTTGGCGATCGGCAAAAGAGAGTATTTGGGAAACCCGAAAATTCCGACGGTATTTGTTTTTTTGCTAGATGCTGAAGGGAAATATCAGCGCACTCAGTTTAGAGATAACGAACAAATTGTTTCGCCCACTTTTCCAGAATTAGTGCTGACGGCGGCTCAGGTATTGTCAGCTTAGTTGTGTTAGTTACCCTCTCGATTATTCGGCGATTGAAATCGCTTAAGAGTCAAACGAAGTCCCTCTCTAAGAGACTAAGATAGCCGACAAAAAATACTTTTAAATTATCAAAAAAATATCAAATTATGACTCAAGAATCTGAACAAAGGCAAGCGTTTTGGAAAAGACTGGATGAAAACGATTATCTAGCTTTAACCCCGGAAGAACAGAAACGGGAATTGATGAAAATTCAAGCTTTAATTGATGAGGATGGGCCAACACCAAAACAAAAAGCTGATTTGTTTTTAGCACAAGCTTTATTGTATCGCTTTACTGAAGAAAACGCAAAAGCGATCGCCTCCTATGACAAAGCCTTAGAATTGAAACCAGACGATCGCAAAGCCTGGTACAATCGCGGGATTCCATTGGGTAATTTAGACAGATTGGAAGAAGCGATCGCCTCGGGGGACAAAGCCTGAGAATTAAAACCTGATTTACACGAAGCCTGGTACATTCGGGGCTGTGTACTCGTCGATTTAGACAGATTGGAAGAAGCGATCGCCTCGGGGGACAAAACCTGAGAATTAAAACCTGATTTACACGAAGCATTTTATTATAAAGCTTCCTGTTATGCGTTAGACAGTCAGATTGACCAAGCGATTCAAAATTTGCAGCAAGCCATCAATCTGAATCCTGACGAATTGCAAGAAATGGCAAAAACAGACTCGGGTTTTGACAGCATTCGATCGCACACTCGGTTTCAGGCGTTGATTCAAGGATAGTCCAAGCGGGGGCGGGTTTATGAGATGGTGGGTTTTTCGGCAATTATTGTTGGTAAAACCCGCCCCTACATTTGGGTTTTTTCGGGTTTATGAAATTGTCGGTTTTTCGGCAATTATTGTTGGTAAAACCCGCCCCTACAGCATCAAAAACTCGGAGGAAATTTTGTGTAGGCGCGGGGTTTCAACCGCCGAGGTTATGTCGGGTGAAGTCTGTGACACCTCAGCCCGATCGCCCTTTTCTGTCTTTCTACGTATTTTAAAAAAAAATAGTAGGAATCTATACCATCCAAACCAACACCCAAGACTAAACTACCCAAGATTAAACTAGAAAAAATTGAAAAAGTTCCCAAGTTCTTGTAAAATGGTCAAAAATAACAGAACTAAGTTACGCTCGCCACCATTAGAACGCGAAAAACATCGTATATAAAAGAAAAAACGACAATTTTACAAAAAATGAGGTGAAACCCCTTGCAAAAATTAGCTAGCAGAGAAAAGCCACTAGACTTTGGGGAAAAATCCATAGAAGTCAACTCCCAAAACGCTCAAACATGGTACGATCGGGGCAACGCCCTAGAAGCAATGGGACGATTCCAAGCTGCGATCGAATCGTGGGAAAAAGCGATCGAACTAGAACCGAAATTTTATGAGGCGTGGTACAACAAAGGCGTAGCCTTCAGAAAATTGGGACGCCTACCTGAAGCGATATCAGCTTACAACAAATCATTAAAAATCCAACCCGAAAATGCAGAAGCGTGGTATAATCGCGCCAACGTTTTGCGGAAGCTCAACAGACTCTCAGAAGCGATCGCCTCCTACGAACAGGCGATCGAACTCAAGCCCAGCTACCACGAAGCTTGGACGAACCGCGGCAACACCCTCGTCAACTTGGAAAAATTCTCAGAGGCGATCGACTCCTACGACAAAGCCATCGCCATCAAACCAGACTACTGCGAAGCTTGGTACAACAAAGCATTCGCCCTGAGAAACTCCGGCAAAAATACCGAAGCGATAGCCTCCTACGACAAAGCCATCGAACTCAAACCAGACTTGCATCAAGCCTGGTACAACCGCGGCTTAACCCTAGCCGAGGAAAAACTCTACCCCGAAGCGGTGGCCTCCTACGACAAAACCATGCAACTGCGACCGAATTCCCCCGAAGTCTGGAACAAACGCGGCACGGCGATCGCCCTGATGGGACAATTTGCAGCAGCGATCGCATCCTGGGACAAAGCCATAGCACTCAAACCAAATGACAGCGAAACCTGGTACAACCGCGGCTTAGCCTTAGCCAACTTACAACGGTTTGAAGAAGCAGTCGCCTCTTGGGACAAAACCTTAGAATTACAGCCAGACAACACAAACGCGTGGTACAACCGCGCCGTCGCCCTCAAAAAAATCCAACGATTTACCGAAGCCATCGCCTGCTACGATAAAATCATCGCACTCAAACCCGACGATCCAAATCTTTACTATCAAAAAGCTTGCATTTACGCCCTAGAAAAAGCAGCAGGCGATCGCACAAACAGCCCCGAAGCCTTAGCAAATATCACCGACAAAGCGATCGAAAATCTGTCAAAGGCGATCGAACTCAATCCGAAGAAATACCGGAAACTGTGCAAAAATGACTCGAAATTGCGTACAATACGGGAAGAAGTGCGGTTTTTAGCTTGATTTCAGGGTAGCAATGATTGATGGATACGGATGCCGCACTGCAACCTTTTTAGGCAAAACAGCAGATCAAACCCCAATCATGCAAACCCTAGACAAAACTCAAGCAAAGTTCGCTCAACTCGCAGCCCACCTCAGCGAAGTTACCGACATCGAATCAGCCTCATCGCTGCTGCACTGGGATCAAGCAACCTATATGCCCGCCAAAGGTGCAAGTGCCAGAGGCCGCCAGTTGGCCACTCTCAAACAAATATCCCACGAAAAATTTACCGACCCCAAAATTGGCGAACTCCTAGAAGACTTGCGTTTCTACGAACAAACCCTCCCCTACGACTCCACCGCAGCTAGCCTGATCCGCATCGCCCGCAGAGACTACGATCGCGCCGCCCGTGTCCCCGCAGCCTTCATGTCCGCACTCTGCCGCCACCAAGCCGACTGCTACGAAGCTTGGGCCAGGGCCAAAGCAGCCAACAACTTCGCAGCCGTCGAACCCTATCTCGAAAAAACCCTAGAATTAAGCAGGCAGTACGCCGAGTTTTTCCCCGGATACGAACACATCGCCGATCCTTTGATCGATCGTAGCGACTACGGCATGAAAGTATCCCTGCTGCGCCCGCTGTTCGCCCAACTGCGTCAAGAATTAGTGCCGATAGTCGAAGCCATCACCTCCCAACCTCCCGCCGACGACTCCTGCTTGCACCAAAACTTCCCAGCATCCCAGCAACTAGAATTCACCCGCACAGTCGTAAAGCGCATGGGGTACGACTTCCAGCGGGGACGGCAAGACACCACCCTGCACCCGTTCATGACGAACTTCTCCATAGACGACGTGCGTATCACCACCCGCGTCTACGAAGACCACTTGGATCAAGCTTTGTTCAGCAGCATCCACGAAGCCGGACACGCCCTCTACGAACTCGGAAATTCCCCGGAATTTGAAGGCACACTCCTCGCAGGCGGCATTTCCTCCGGCCTCCACGAAAGCCAGTCGCGGCTTTGGGAAAATTTAGTCGGGCGCAGCCGCGGTTTTTGGCAGTGTTTTTACCCGCAACTGCAAAAGGTATTTTCGCAGCAGTTGGGCGACGTATCCCCAGACGCATTTTACCGCGCCATTAACAAAGTCTCGCGATCGCTCGTCCGCACCGACGCTGACGAAGTAACCTACAACCTCCACGTCGCCATCCGCTTTGACCTTGAATTGGCAATGGTAGAAGGAAAACTCGCAGTCCGAGACCTCCCGGAAGCCTGGAACGAACGCTACAAAACTGACCTCGGCGTTGTCCCCGCCACCGACAGCGAAGGCGCTATGCAAGACGTTCACTGGTACGTCGGGACGATCGGCGGAATGTTCCAAGGTTACACCCTCGGCAACTTGATGAGCGCTCAATTCTACGAAACCGCAGTCAAAATCAATCCCGAAATTCCCGTAGAAATAGAACATGGCAATTTTACCGTACTCCACGACTGGCTAAAACAAAACATCTACCAGCACGGCCGCAAATACACTGCTGTCGAATTGATCGATCGCGTTACCGGTTCACCTTTAACTATCGATCCGTTTGTCCGCTACATTCGCCACAAATATGGGGAGTTTTATGTCATTTGAGGGATAGCAATTTCACATTGCAGACTTTAAACTGACATTAAAAAAAGTACGCGCTCGCAAAAAATGGGCGATACTCAGATAGTATCGCCCATTTTCACGCTAGAAAATCAAAAATCTTAAATAAGGGAGTATGTATGTCTGAACTCTTTCAGGCTGTTATTGCCAGCGACGAAAAAACCGACTTGCGGCAATTTACCAGCGATTTGCGGGCTTTGGGAAACAAATATTTACTGCGAAACGACATAGTTAGCGCTTTTGCCACCTACTGCACCAAATACGAAAAACCCGAACAGTTCCATCAATCTTCTCATTTGAGCAAACTGATTTACTACGTTCAGGAAATTATTCTCGAAGATGGCAGCCTTTGCGTCCTGCTGCGCCCAAAAATTGCGACAATGCAAATAGTGCGAGTTACAGACGACTTGACAATCGAGCCGATGACAGTGCAACAATTGCTCGATGTGCGCGATCGCTTCGTCAACCACTTTCACCCCCAAGAAGGCGACATCCTAGAACTAGATTTCGGCCCGTTTTACGACTATTCCCCCGCCATTCGCGACCCCAAAAACATCGGCAAAGGAGTGCAATTCCTCAACCGATACCTGTCCAGCAAACTGTTTCAAGACTCCAAACAGTGGCAGGAAACTCTATTTAATTTTTTGCGAATTCACCGCTACAACGGCGTACAATTACTAATTAACGATCGCATAAAATCCCAAGAACAACTTTCAGAACAAGTCAAAAAAGCCCTCACCTTTGTCAGCGAACTTTCAGAAGAAGAACCCTACGAAAGATTTCGATTTGTCATGCAAATGATGGGTTTGGATGCAGGTTGGGGAAATACCGCAGCCCGCGTCAAAGAAACTTTGGGAATTCTCGACGAATTAATTGATTCCCCCGATCCGCAAACCCTAGAAGCATTTATTTCTCGCATCCCGATGATTTTCAAAATCGTCCTAGTTTCTCCTCACGGCTGGTTCGGCCAAGAAGGAGTTTTGGGGCGGCCGGATACGGGCGGCCAAGTAGTTTATGTCCTCGATCAAGCGAAGAATTTAGAGAAACAACTACAAGAAGACATTCATCTTGCCGGTCTCGATAGTTTAGGTGTAAAACCTAAAGTAATTATTCTCACCAGGTTAATTCCTAACAGCGACGGCACGCGCTGCAACGAACGTTTGGAAAAAGTTTACGGCACAGAAAATGCTTGGATTTTGCGTGTTCCCTTCCGGGAGTTCAATCCCAAAATGACTCAAAATTGGATTTCGCGGTTCGAGATTTGGCCTTATTTGGAAACTTACGCGATCGATGCCGAAAAAGAACTGCTGGCTGAGTTTCAGGGGAAGCCAGATTTAATTATTGGCAACTATTCTGACGGCAACTTGGTAGCATTTTTGCTGTCGAGAAAACTCCAAGTTACTCAGTGCAATATTGCCCACGCGCTGGAAAAATCTAAATATTTGTTCAGCAATCTGTACTGGCAAGAATCTGAGGATAAATACCATTTTGCGCTGCAATTTACTGCCGATATAATTGCCATGAATGCAGCTAATTGTATTGTCAGCAGCACCTATCAAGAGATTGTGGGAAAACCAGATAGTGTCGGGCAGTACGAGTCCTACAATTGTTTTACAATGCCGGATTTGTACCACGTCGTCAACGGCATTGAACTGTTCAGTCCAAAATTCAACGTCGTACCGCCGGGAGTCAACGAAAGCGTATACTTTCCCTACACGCGCATGGAAGACAGGGTGCAGGGCGATCGCGATCGGCTCAACGAACTGCTGTTTACTCTAGAAGACCCCGAACAAGTCTTCGGAACACTCGACGACCCGCAAAAGCGCCCTTTATTTTCGATGGCCAGGCTCGATCGCATTAAAAACCTGACAGGCTTAGCAGAATTGTTTGGAAAAAGCAAGGAATTGCAAGAAAAATGCAACTTAATTCTAGTAGCCGGCAAGCTCAGAGTCGAAGAAACCGAAGACTACGAAGAAGCAGAAGAAATTAAAAAGCTCTACGCAATTATCGAGCAGTACAACCTGCACGGTAAAATTCGGTGGCTGGGAGTGCGGCTTTCCAAAAGCCTCTCCGGCGAAATCTACCGGGTAATCGCCGACGGTCAAGGTATATTTGTTCAGCCAGCTTTGTTTGAAGCTTTCGGCTTGACAATTCTCGAAGCAATGATTACGGGTATTCCGACTTTCGGAACGCAGTTTGGCGGGCCGCTAGAAATTATTCAAGATGGGGTAAATGGGTTTTATATCAACCCAACCAACCACCAGGAAACCGCCCAAAAAATTCTAGATTTTTTCTCGAAATGCGAACACAATCCCAACTATTGGTATGAAATTTCAACGCGAGGAATTGACAGAGTTTACAGCACCTATACCTGGAAGATTCACACTACCAAGCTGCTGACACTGGCCCGGACTTACGGTTTCTGGAACTACTCGTCTAAGGAAAACCGCGAAGATATGCTCCGTTACATAGAAGCGCTATTTTATCTGATTTACAAGCCGAGAGCGAAGGCTTTATTGGCAGAGCACGCGAACCGATAAGTGGCGAATTTGGCTTCATCTGGAGCCGGTTGAGACCAAAAACTTTGCCTCTGGTCAATAAACTTTGTACAAAACCTGTTTGTAAAGATTTGTGAATGAAAGCAGGTTTTGTACAATCGGACTTAGACTAATACTAATTCTGAAAAGTATTGCTACATATAAATTGTATACAGGTATCTGTAGGGACAAAGTAATCCTGTGTCCGGTGAGGATAACTACGGCTTTCAATAATTGGTATAAGATTGATAATTGTAGCAAGAACTTTTTGAATGGGTATAAAAAATCGGTTTCTAGGAAAATATCGGCTTTGGTAACGAAGCATCTCAGAATCAACCCGGTTTCTGAGGAATAGTGCGAACCCGTCCTTACTTCTAACTGTCTCCATTACCAAAACTTCTAAAGGGATGAGCAGATATTTCTCAGAAAGCGATCCGGGTAATACAATTAGATTGAGAAACATGAAAATAGCCAAACCTTGTCAAACCTTACCAACAGGATGAAACTTATGCGTGTAACTACTGTTACGATTTTCAGCTTGCTCGCTCTGCTCGCTCCCGCGTTGACCCGAAAGGCAACTGCTGCCTTCGACTCCAAACCCTTTGTGCAGGAACAGTACCGCAGAGACTTTGCGGCTCCAGCAGATCCGGGTAGTTCAGCATCCCCAGACGCCAATTCCCAAGCAGATATGTTTAACAAGCCTTTTTATGCAGGCGAGCAAAAGCCTGTCAAAAAGGAAAAAACAATCTCGGCGGGAGCTGACGGGCCTGAAGTTGCCGCCATACAGCAGCGCTTGCAAGTTCATGGTTTCTCGATCGGCACGATCGACGGTTCCTATGGTTCTCGCACCACATCCGCTGTCAGTGCCTTTCAGCAGTCTAAGGGGTTTAACTCAGACGGCATTGTGAACAAAGAAACTTGGACAGCTTTAGCAGCAGATCCGGCGCGGGCTCCTGAAACTTTGCAGAGCAATGTTCCAACTCAGAGCAATGCTCCAATTGAGAATAGCGCTTCAACTGACAATAACGATCCTGTTGCGAGCAATCGTACAACGGCTCTCACCAAAGGTGCTGCCGGTTCCAAGGTGAAGACGCTACAGGTGCGTTTGGAAATACAGGGTTACGATCCCGGCCCGATCGACGGTATTTTTGGCGCTCGCACTGCTACGGCTGTCAAGAGCTTTCAGGAGTACAAGGGTTTGACGGCTGATGGCGTGGTGGACGAAATTACCTGGAAGGCGATCGGTCAAAACTAAGTGACGAGTTAAAAATAGGGAAAATTGCTGTGGCGATGACTCATCAGTGAACCCGGTGTCAAAAAAAGACCGGGTTTCTGAATGTTGACATATAGCTCTGTTGTGTGTTATAATAGTTGAATGTCTAAATGCGGATATGGCGAAATTGGCAGACGCGCCAGATTTAGGTTCTGGTTCCGAAAGGAGTGAAGGTTCAAGTCCTTTTATCCGCACTATATTCAACGCTTTGTACATCAATAGTTTCAGGTTTGTTATACCCTTAAAAATTGCATTTTCCGCTCATCCTTGGCTATTTTAGGTGCTGAGGATTTCCAGAACAGCCTCTATATCTACCAAGTCGGCCCTGGACTTTTTGCGCTGAGCTTGGAGTCGGTTGAGTAAGTCAGCAGCCTCTGGAAATTCTGCGACGGTCGGAGCTGAGTTTTTATTTGGTTCCACAGCCAGCGCAAGCTGACTCCGAAGTTCAGCACAAGTTCCATCCCTGTCGTCAAGCTCTTGTCTCAACTCATCCGAACTGACGCGCTCCCTCTCAAGTTGCGATCGCACTTCTTGCAATTCTTCCTTGAGCTTGTTCGTGACGCGGGTGCTCGATTGTAAAAGAGAGTCGTATGCTTCCTGCACTGAAATTGCATAGGAGTCTGCGATTGCTTTCTGTTCCTTGACTACTTCTAATTCTTGCCTGAGTGATTCATCGCCACCATCACTCAGGCTTTGAGTTTTCCCGGCAAGCCCTCAATCTGGGTAGGTTCGGCAAGTATGTTACTCATGGAAGACGGTATGTTATCTAGATGAGTAAGTATGTTACCAACCGAGTTAGGTATGCGATCTGATACAGCAAGTGTGTTAGTTACTTGAAATGGTATGTTACTAACTGAGTGAGGTATGCGATCCGACGCAGTAAGTGTGTTATTTTTTTCAGTAGGTATGTTACCAATTAATTGAGGTGTGTTACCTGGTTCCGCACTTGACACTCCGAAAAACTCTGCGAGGACGGCGTTAACTCCTGCCGAATACATGAATCCTTTTTTAGAAACCATCCCCTTCTGTTCGCAGAAAGCAATCAGAGCTCGCTCTACAGCGGGGTCAAGGTATACGGCGATATGTTTCTTGTCGGTAGCCATAGTATGTTACTCCTGTTTTGTACAATACCAGCGTAACATATTTTAGGGAAATAACATACCTTTCGATACCTTACCAAAATAACATACTTTTACATAAGTAACATACCTCCGAGGAAATTTTCACTGTCCACATATTGTCTACAAAACTTGTAGACACGAAAATCCCCCAATTAAGGGGGATAGGGATTTAGCCGTCAGTCAGTAATTGTTCCTAGGGCGTCGGTCATTACTCACAAGTTAAGCTAAAAACACTGTTGTCAATGAGTAATATTACTCATTTTTTACCGAGATACCAATTAAAATATGACTCCATTTGTTCCTTTATTATTGAAAAAAAATTGTTCGGGACTTCTTTGAGTTCCAGGGAAAGGAGAAATAATTAGC
>JAUBOH010000218.1:0-10782 GCA_036700145.1 Microcoleus occultus BM001215366 | reverse complement strand
ATTAGACCTCTCCAATAATTATTGTGGAACAGGCCCTCGTAGCCTGTTCAAGACTTGCTTTTCTGGAGAGGTCTAATAGTCCGACGTCCGACGTCCGACGTCAACTGTCAACGGTCAGCAGTCAACAATCAACAGCTTTCCTGCCAACAATCAACAGCTTTCCTGTCAACGGTCAACGGTCAGCGGTCAACGGTCAGAGGGAATTCTGTTGAGAGCTGACTGTACAATTTAAGAGTATAAAAAAGCAGATTTTAGATTTATTTGGTTTGGTTGCTTAGTCTTTTTTGATTGTAGAAAATCAGATTTTAGAGCTTTATTTTGGATAAAGCTCAAATCTCTAATCTGAAATCGACTAAGCCGAAAACCCCAGTATGCCTGAAAATCGGAGTTACTATTTTGATCGGCTGTAGCACATTTAAATTGTATTTTTCGCGGCGAGGTGGAAAAAGCGTCAAATCTTCTAGCCTTCTCCCCCTCTCTCCTTCCCCCCCGTCAGCCATAACAGGCAATTTATATGGGTAGCAACTTAAAGCGGGGCTTAGTTGCTGCCGGTAAAAGTCAATTGGGGGAACTTTGACTGAGCTTCAGTCATCGGGCGCCGTCTGCCTTCTTCTTGCCAGTAGTTGATTACTTCTGTGGCTTGGTTGAGGATTTCGACGCGATCGTTGTCAGCAATCCAGTGTTTGGCTTCGAGTTCGTTTTTGAGCTCTTCCCACGCATCTTTGCGGGGCCAGAAAAAGTAAGCTGTCAGCGGGCTAGTTCCTTTGCCGACCACTTGGTCAACGGCGAGGGCAACATTCTCTTCTAGCCAGAGAACTTTTAAGATGAACTTGGACAAGCAAACCTCCAGGGTTCCGATCGAACTTGTTAAAAATTTCTACAATCGCTAAGCGTAGCATACTCTGTTCGATAATGGGTCATCGGTCATTAAAAGTTTTGTCGCGCGGCTGGGTTTAGCGCCAGAAATTGGCTTGAAATCGATAAAATTTGGGTTCTCACCGGCCCTAGCTACAAGGATGGTTAAGTTGTGAACAGAGTTATTTTAGTCTTCGACATTGACGGTGTGGTGCGGGATGTGTCCGGTTCCTACCGGCGGGCGCTGGCCGATGCGGTGGAGCATTTCACGGCGGGTGCTTTTCGCCCAAATTCTGTGGATATCGACTCTCTCAAGTCTGAGGGAGTGTGGAATAATGACTGGCAAGCGTCTTTCGAGTTAGTTTGCCGTTATTTTGAGGGGATTGGGCGATCGAGAAACCAACTCTCTGTCAACTACGACGAATTAGTGGCTTTTTTCCAAAGTCGCTATCGCGGGGCTGATGAGAAAAATTGGACTGGTTACATTTGCGGGGAACCGCTGCTGTTAAGTCCGGCTTACCTAGCAAATTTAACAGTTGGAGGGATTGTTTGGGGTTTTTTTAGCGGCGCGATGCGCGATGAAGCTACTTATGTTTTGTCAGGAAAACTGAGTTTAAATTCCCCTGTGTTGGTGGCGATGGAAGATGCACCGGGAAAACCAGATCCGGCTGGACTTTTTGCGGCAATTGAACAGTTAGAAAACCTGCACGGTTTAGAAAAGAATTTGCCCGCGATCTACGCAGGAGATACTGTTGCCGATATTTACACAATTGTGAAAGCGCGTCAAATGCAACCGTCGCGGCTTTGGCTGGGAATCGGAATTTTGCCGCCTCACGTTTTGGATGATGCTGTGCGCTGCGAGGCTTATGCTGCGGCGCTACAAAATGCTGGTGCTGTATGTGTTTTGAGGAATGTGGAAGAGTTGACTCCTGCACGGATTTGGGAATTCATATGAAGTTCGGTTAATCTGAGCAACTCTGGACACGGCAATGCCGTTTCCCTACCCCAAAATAATCCATCGGACTCGATGAGGAGGACACGGCAATGCCGTTTCCCTACCCCAAAATAATCAATAGGACTCGATGAGAGATGTAACCATCTCCCTATTAATTGTAGGGAAACGGCACTGCCGTATCCTGACTCTGGGTAATATCTTAATTATTTCAAGTTCAAGAATTTGTCTAAGGCGCTAACTGCAACTGGCGGCCAGCGGCGAGTATTTGCAACCCAATCGAGGTCTTTGTAGCGGGAATCGAGGCCGACTGCGGCTACCCAATTGCTCTCAGCTTCACCGCGATTTCCGGCTTCCCAAAGACAGGCGCTGAGGGCGGCTCTCATGTCGGCAAATTGGGGGTATCTGCGGACGATGTTTTTCATGTTGCGAATTGCTTCTTTTGTTTGCCCGTTTTGATAAAGTGCGAGAGCGTGGTTGGCGCGGGCAAAGGCGTATTCCGGCGCTAATTCAAAGGCTTTGCTGTAGTCGGCAATTGCTGTTTCCCATTTTCCTAAACCTGCTTCGGCGTTTCCTCGGTTGTTGTAGGCGGCTGGATCTTTGGGGTCTAATTCTAGCACGTGATTGTAGTCGGCGATCGCTTCTGACCAGCGTCCTAAACCTTCTAAGGCGGTGCCGCGATTTAAGTATGGATCGGGAGCATTTGGAACTAATTCGATCGCCTTTTCGTAGTCAGAAATTGCTGCTTGCAGCTTGTTTTGGCTGACTCTAGAATTGCCTCTGTTGCTCCAAGCGGCCGCTTGTGAGGGAAATTTGTCAATGATTTGAGTCCACAAAGTTTCAGCGGCGGGAAATTTGCCTTCGTTTGTAGCTTCAAAAGCTTTTTGAACGAGTTCTCCTAATTCCTGTTGGGCATCGGTGATATCTGTTGCTTGTACTTGTGCGGTAGCGGGCGCAATATTTCCCAACCAAACTAACCCGGTTACGATTAATATTGTAAAAAATGTGAAAAGTGAGCGAATCATCGTTGTTGACAGTTTAAACTTTACTAAACATATTATTAACCGAATTTGCGGGCGTTGCTTGGATAAGTTAAGGGTATTTTTGTGAAAAAACGGTTGCTAATTTTGGGCGGAACCGGAGATGCTGCTGAACTGGCTGCAAGAGCGTCTCAAATCGCTGATATTGAGGTCGTATCTTCGCTAGCAGGACGCACTCAGCAGCCTTTTACCCCAAAAACGGGTACGGTGCGAATTGGGGGGTTTGGTGGGGCTGCTGGGCTGGCGCAGTTTTTGCTCGATCGCCCGATCGACTTGTCGATCGATGCAACTCATCCGTTTGCGGCTCGAATTTCGTTCAATGCTGCTGCTGCTGCTGCTGAGTGCAATGTGCCGCATTTGATGCTGGTGCGCCCCGCTTGGGAGATGGTGGAGGGCGATCGCTGGATTGAAGTTGCCAGCCACTCGGAGGCTGCGATGGCTTTATCAGGGCAGTCTCAACGCGTTTTCCTCACCATTGGCAGGCAGGAATTGGCTGCCTTTGCTGGTTTGGATGCTATTTGGTGTTTGATGCGGGCGATCGATCCTCCTGCACTAAACACTCCAATTCCTAACGGTAAATTGCTCTTAGATAGAGGCCCTTTTAATTTAGAAAACGAGCGCAAATTGCTGCTGGAGTATCACATCGATACCGTTGTTAGTAAAAACAGCGGCGGGGATGCTACTTATGCCAAAATTATCGCGGCGAGGGAAATGGGAATTCCGGTTGTGATGGTGCAGCGCCCGCCAATCCCGGATGTTGAGCAGGTTGATCATGTCGCCAAAGCGATTTTTTGGCTAATTCAGCAGTTGAATTGAAAGCAACCGCGCAGACACCAGAGGTTATAATTGGTTCGTAGTGAGGACTAAAGTCCTCATAAAATCTGAGGACTTTAGT
This sequence comes from Microcoleus occultus BM001215366, assembly GCA_036700145.1. Classification (GTDB taxonomy): domain Bacteria; phylum Cyanobacteriota; class Cyanobacteriia; order Cyanobacteriales; family Microcoleaceae; genus Microcoleus. The sequence continues at coordinate 7,040 of JAUBOH010000218.1, read as the reverse complement.
CCTCACTACAAACATAATTTATTGATTTTTGGTGTCGCTATTCAAAGAATTAAGATGATTGTTCATCTTTTGCAAATATCCTGATAAAACCGGATACTGCGAAGTTGCTAGCAGCGAGTCTTTTTTCTGAGTTACTGTTTGTTCTAACGGTAAAACGCGATATTTTAACTGATTGTTCTGAGTGTAGCGGTTTACCCAAGTCGGAATAGCTTTAATCCCAGTAATTTCTGCTGTTTTTTCGGGAAACTTTTTGCGGATATTTACTTGAAAGATTACGCCTAAGTCTGTATAATCTTTCGTCTGACCGGAAATGAAATTTCCCATCGAATAAATTGCTACTGCTTTTCTGGTTTTGCCATTTATTCCCGGAAACTTAAATATTTTATAAGGTTGAACGACGTGGGGATGGCTGCCGAGAATGATGTCTGCACCCGCTTTTAAGAGGTTTTCAACTAATTGTTTTTGTTGCGGGTTTGGCTGTCGCTGGTATTCGTCGCCGAAGTGCAGGGAAATTGCGACAATATCGGCTCCTTGTTTGCGGGCTTTGGCAATGTCTTTGACTATCTTTTTTTCGTCGATTAGCGAAACTAAATAATCTTTGCCTTTGGGTATGGGAATGCCGTTTGTGCCGTAGGTGTAGGCGAGAATGGCTAGTGAAATGTTGTTTTTGGTGCTGATTAAAGTGCGTGAAGCCTCAGCAACAGATGCGGCTGTTCCTGTTGAGGCTATTTTGCGATCGCGCAAATTGGCGATCGTCCTAATCACCCCTTGTTCTCCCCTATCCAAAGCATGATTGTTCGCAGTTGTCAAGATATTAAAACCCGCTTTTTTAGCGGCATCCAGTAATTGAGCCGGTGCGTTAAATAGCGGATATCCCGTATATCCGCCCGCATCTTCGCCTGCTAAAGGTGTTTCGAGATTTCCCGTTACCCAATCGCCTTTTGACAGGATATTTTTAACGGGTGCGAAAAAACTGTCAAAATTGTATGTCTGCTTTTTTGCGTCGTAGCCCGATCGCGTTTGGGTGCTGTGCATCATGATGTCGCCGACAGCAATTAATGTTGCTTCTTTGATTTCCGGGTTTGGTTTAACGGGAACAGTGGCTGCAATTGGTGCTTGACTTTCTGTCCGCTGCGTGTTAGTTTGCTGGTTAATTTTTTGGGGTTGGATATTGCAGCTAGCCATTAAAAATGCAGCTATTACCGAAATCTTCGGGCGAAATTTCATAATTTATTTATAGTAATTCATCGTGTTCATGGTATCATCAATAATCGCAATTTATGCCTGATTTTTTATGAACCACAGAGAACACAGAGAACACAGAGGAAAAGAAGAAAGCAGAGATGTTCGCAAGTTTTGTTAGGATATCGATGGTTGGCTGCAGGAGAATGAATGTTTAAAAAATATTTGGTTGTTGGATTTATAATTTTTGCATCGGTTATCGGTTTGGGTACTTGGAGTTACGCTGAAAGTTCGGCAGATAAACCTTTTGAATTTGCTTTAATTGGCGATTTGCCGTACAGTCCCCAACAGGAAGTACAATTTCCGAGTTTGATTGCAGACATCAATCGATCGCCCGCAGCGTTTGTCGTCCACGACGGCGATATTAAAAGCGGTTCGAGTCTCTGCGACGACGCAACGTTTGTCAGCCGCAAGCAGTTATTTGACAATTTCGAGATGCCGTTTATTCTCGCTTATGGCGACAACGAATGGACTGACTGTCACCGCAAAAATAACGGCAGTTACGATCCAGTAGAAAGACTCGCTAAACTGCGGGAAATCTTCAGCCAAGGCAGTCAAAGCTTGGGAAAGCGCACCTTAACTCTCACCCGTCAAAGCGAAAACCCCCAGTTTGCTAAATACCGCGAAAATGTCCGCTGGATTTATCATGGAGTTGTGTTTTTTGCGATTAATATGCCGGGAAGCAACAACAATTTTGGGCGTACTCCCGATGCAGATATCGAATATGCCGATCGCAATAAAGCTAACTTAACCTGGATGAAAGAATGTTTTGCCTTAGCCAAACGCAGCAACAGCAAAGGAATTATGTTAGTTGCACAGGCAAATCCGGGATTTGAACTCGATCCGGCGGACAAAAGAAGAAGCGGCTACAGCGATTTTATCGCGGTTTTGGAAGCAGAAACGCGCAATTTTCCAGGACAAGTCGTATTCGTGCACGGCGATACTCACTACTTCCGCATCGACAAACCTTTACCCCGTTTTACCGACGAAACTCAACTTCCCAGACTCAAAAATTTTACCAGAGTTGAAACTTTCGGTTCTCCAAACCTGCATTGGTTGCGGGCTTTTTATGACCCAAAAAATCCGAACGTGTTTGAGTTTAAACAGCAGATTGTTCCGCAAAAATAGGTGAGTTTTCCAGCAGAGTTTGTAATAATTTGTTGCAGGCACATCTTGTTGAGACATTGAAAAATGTTATACTGAGAATAGGTAGCATTGAGGAACTGATTTATGACGATCGCCACTGTGCGTCTCACCCTTGAAGAATTTCTGAAACTGCCAGAAACCAAACCTGCCAGCGAATACATTGAGGGCGAGATTCTCCAAAAACCTATGCCTAAAACTAAACATTCCCGTCTCCAAGGGCGACTCATGCGTGCCATTAACGAAGTGGTAGAGGAACCCAAGATAGCTTATGCTTTTCCCGAGTTGCGGTGCACCTTTGACGGTCGATCGATCGTTCCAGATATTGCTGTACTATTGTGGGAACAGATTCAATTTGATGAAAGTGGCGAATTAGTAGATGATGTGCGAATTGCGCCCTATTGGACGATCGAAATCCTGTCGCCGCAACAAAGCTCAAACCGCGTAACTCGGAAAATTATTCACTGTCTGAAACATGGCTGTCAGTTGGGGTTGCTAGTCGATCCAGACGATCGATCGATCTTAGCGTTTTTACCCAACCAACAACCGCAATTCTGTGAAGGGGACGAGATCGTTCCAGTACCCGAAAATATCCCTTTGAATCTTACCGCAGAACAGGTTTTTGCCTGGTTAAAAATGAACTAAGATTCATTGGTTATAGTTGCGCGGAACCACTTCATCTATGGTGTTAGGACAAATTGGGGTTGAATTAAGTCGAAACCCCATCAGTGAATTTATCAATTAAATTGTCTAGTAACAAATTGTTGTCATTGAAGTTAAGAGAAAGTAATATGCTAGAAAAAGATGGAATAATTTATGAAATTCTCCAAAATCAAGATTTATCAAAAATCATTGAATGTGTAGTTAATGTTTTTCCTATTAGTGAACCACTAACTAAATCTTTAGAAATCACACAAGAAGAATTTTATCCCTTTGCTGAAATCATTTGTCAAAAAGCTTTAGAAGATAGATTATCTCATGTGGCTAAAGATATTCACACTGGTGAGGTTATAGGTTTTAGAATTTCAAATGATTTGTTCTCTAATGGCGATAATGAAAAGAAGGAAACTAATCAATAAATTTTTTATAAACTTTTTAAAATTCAACCAATCATATTTTTGCTGGAGCAATTAGAACAAAAATATTTAGATAATAAAATTCTCAAGAAAGGACAAATATTACATCTTTTTATGCTGGGAGTCGATGCAAGATATCGTAATCGCAATATAGCTAAATACTTAATCAAGGAAAATATAGAGTATGCTAAGAAGCAAGGTTTTTACATAGCAATTTGTGAAGCTACTGGCACTATCTCACAACATAATGCTTTCAAATTAGGATTTACGGAAATTGTATCGATCAACTATCAAGATTATGAATATCAGGGAATGAAAGTATTTGCCAATATCACTTCTCATCAAAAATGTATGTTAATGGAAAAAATACTTTAGTACACAGCGGTGAAAATAAGATGCTCATTGCACGTCCGTTGTGCCTCTTGTGCGATTGACAAGGAAAGAGGTTAAGAATAGTTTTTACGTGAGTTCTGTTATGTTTAGTTGCACTCACTTACAGCGTATCCCAAGTTTATGGAGTGCAGTAAGGACACGGCTCTTGGAGTGTCCCTACGGGGATTTATCGATCCGGAATGTACTTTATAAACGATGAGTAGATAGAAAACTCATGGAGGCCTGAGTGAGTTGATTCCTACTGTTTTGAGCTAGCAATCTCCAGTCTTGATGGTTCAAATTTTTTAGATAATCTGAATCCAAATTTTGCTTAAATGGTGTCTCGCCTGTGGAACTGGCAATCAGTAACCCTTGGCGATCGATAATGAATACCTGCCCTGTCCGTCCCACTTCCAAACTATCTAAAAAACTGGTAAACTGAGGCAGATAAAAGACGGCTCCCAAAACTCCCTGAAAATTGCCATCAGGAGCCTGAAACGGCAAAAAGTTAACGATCGTCAATATCGGACGATCGACTCCTGTGATAGATTAACAACTGGCAGCCAAATTGCTTGACCCGCCTCCTGCGCGGCTCGGTACCAGGGACGACCTTTAGGCGGATCGTTGTGCGGAGTGTAGTTTTGTCTTACTTTTGTTAGTTTAATTCGCTTACCTTGGCGATCGGCAGCATAGCTGTGAAAGGCGTAGTTTGTAGATTTATTCCGAATTCGGATAACTAAAGAATCAGTTGCTAATGATTTTTCGACAGCGAGGAATTCTTTTTGTTCAGTGGCGATCGCCACCGTACTAACCGTGGCATAGATTTGTTGTTGCTGCGCGAAGTAGCTTTCTAATCCCGAAAAGTTTTTCCAGTCTAAAACCTTGGTGCGAATCGCTGCTGCAAGGCTTTGATTAATGTGTTTGGGAACATCCAGGTAATTTTGCAGATTTTGCTTGACGCGCCCGTCCACTTCATCTATTAACTGATAACCTAAGTCTTCAACTGCCTTTTGTCCGTTTTTATAGGAGAGATATCCCACCAACCCCACCGTTCCAACGATTTGCAGGACGAAGGGGACAATCAGCACCGTTCGCAGGGGGAGTTTTCCAGCAATTCTGGCGACTAAGTTAGAAGCAGCAGGAATTCGCATAAAAATAAGGAGTGATACTGTTGGCAATTGGCAATTGGCAATTGGCAATTGGCAATTGGCAACAGGCGTTCTACGAAATATTGCTAAAACCCGCACCCACCCAAAGATAAATCGAAATGCACATTTTTTACATAATTGTAGGGGCGGGTTTCACCAACAATAATCGTCAATAATCAACAATCTCGTAAACCCGCCCCACGAACACGGGTCGATCCAAATGTACATTTTTGGCATTTGATAAACATCAAGGTTCATGTAAGTTATTGGTGGTGTGGGGGCGGGTTTATATAGATTGCTTGTACTCGTTAGATATTGTCTGTAAAACCCGCCCCTACCAAATTATCTATTTCCGCCACCTGTCAAATTGGTCTTCGGAACAGCCATTAATAAATTGATTGTTCACCCAACCGTCAAGGATTGTAAAAGTTTCATTAGGAGGATTTCCAGAAGTTGTGGCCGCAATTTTTACCCAATTACCTTGTCTGTTTACAGCCCGAACTCCGTCTCCTCTTTTGAGTTTAGCTACAACTGGGTACTGATTGCCGGGGCCTTTGCGAATGTTAACAGGGCCGCCTTCACCTGTAATAAATGAGCATTGAGTTTGTTTTTTTAAAGCTTCTACTTTTTCGGGTGCAAGAGTTTGCTGCTTGCCGAAAACTGGAAAGCTGATGACAGAGAAACTTAAACTTGCAACTGCTGCTGCAATGAAAAAGGCTTTGGATTGAGTAAAACTTAGCATTTATTTAATCTTCTTGGGGTGGAAGGACTGAAGTCCTGAATGTGAACTTTTATTTGACGGAGGCAAACCATTCGGTGATGCCTTGGGCGATCGCCTCTGCTAACTTCTGCTGTTCTGTCGGATTCACAATCCATTCAAACTCCTCGGGATTAATCATAAATCCCAATTCCATTAAAACAGACGGAGCAACCGCAGGACGAGTCATCGCTAGATTGTTCCAGAATACACCATAAGACGGACGGTTCAATTTGGCAACTAAGTAATTGTGCAAAAACATTGCCAAACTGTGCGCTTGCGGGTGAAACCAAAAGGCGCCGACGCCTTTAGTATTAATCGCGTCCCCGTTATCTGGCAAAGCATTGTAGTGTATGGAAACTGCGATCGCGGGTTCTTCTTTTTGAATCATTTCCACCCTCGGTGGCAAATCCAAATCGACATCTTCGACACGCGTCATTACCACATTTGCGCCTCGATTTACCAATTCCTCTCGCACCAATTTTGACACAATTAAAGCTACAGTTTTCTCGCGGTAGCCCGTGGGACCCACACCCCCCGAATCCTGCGGCCCGCCGTGTCCCGGATCGATGAGAATCTTAATTCCTGACAGCGGTTTTGCTTGCGAATTGGGCATCGCGCTTGTATTCGCCGGCGGGTGTTTTAAAGACAGCACTAAGGTTGTACCGTCGTATCTCAATTTGTAGCCCCACTGCTGGGCTGATTTGAGATTGAAAGTGTATTGTACTTGCAGCGGCGATATTTGTTGCCACGTCAAACGCGAAATTACGGGGTCATCGTCGATCCGAATAATGTCAGTTTGAGCGGTAGTATTGTACAGTGTTAAAGTGAAAGTGCGTTCTCCTTCTTGTACGGTGACTGGGACGGGTATTTCTAGGGGAAATAATACTTCTGTCTGGCCGGAAACTTGGCGCGATCGCGCGCTGCGAATAATCGATCGCGGAGGCACTGCATCCTTGACAATTCGCACTTCCGATGCTTTAATCCAAGCACCGTAATCGAGTCTGAGCCATTCTCCCTCGCGCCCGGTAACTGTTGCCCGCGTTCCTTTGGGCAGCGGTGTCATCCGAGAGAAATCTGTATTCGCCCCGGTGCGAGCGACACCGGGTTCTGCTGTCACTTCTGCTACTTCTAACTCGGCCGGAGATAGAATAGAAATTTTGCCCGTACCTTGTTGGCTGAGAGTTTTATCGTTCATTGTTAGTTCAAACAATGGTACTCCTAAATCAACTTTTTCAGCCTTTTGTAGCGAGGAGTTAGACTCATCGCCCCCCCTTGGCAAGGGGGGGTTGGGGGGGTTTT
>JAUBOH010000217.1:0-10817 GCA_036700145.1 Microcoleus occultus BM001215366 | reverse complement strand
CCGAAGGCAAATTGGGCGTGCAAGCAGAAGTCCGGGGAGTAGCAGGAACTTGGAAGGATTTAACGGATTCTGTTAACTCGATGGCGGGGAATTTGACGGCACAAGTTCGCAACATTGCTGAAGTGACAACTGCTGTCGCAAACGGCGATTTGTCAAAGAAAATTACTGTTGATGTCAAAGGGGAAATTCTGGAACTGAAAAACACGATTAATATCATGGTGGATCAGTTGAGTTCCTTTGCTTCGGAAGTAACGAGAGTCGCGCGGGAAGTGGGAACGGAAGGTAAATTAGGTGTGCAAGCTTACGTGCGGGGTGTCGGGGGAACTTGGAAAGATTTAACCGATAATGTGAATTTGATGGCGGGGAATTTGACGGCGCAGGTGCGGAATATTGCGGAAGTGACGAAGGCGGTGGCTAATGGCGATTTGTCGAAGAAAATTACTGTTGATGTTAAAGGCGAAATTCTCGAACTAAAAGACACTATTAATGTGATGGTAGATCAGCTTAATTCCTTTGCTTCGGAAGTGACGCGGGTGGCGCGGGAGGTGGGAACTGAGGGTAAATTGGGCGGTCAAGCTGAGGTGAAAGGAGTTGCGGGAACTTGGAAAGATTTAACTGACAATGTTAACTCGATGGCGGGGAATTTGACGGCGCAGGTGCGGGGGATTGCTAAGGTGGTGACGGCGGTTGCTAATGGCGATTTGAAGCGCAAGTTGATGCTGGAAGCTAAGGGCGAAATTGCGACTCTGGCGGATACGATTAATGAGATGATCGATACGCTGGCGACGTTTGCGGATCAGGTGACTACTGTGGCGCGGGAGGTGGGAATTGAAGGGAAATTGGGCGGTCAGGCGAAGGTTCCTGGGGCGGCGGGAACGTGGCGGGATTTGACGGATAATGTGAATGAATTGGCGGCGAATTTGACTACTCAGTTGCGGGCGATCGCCGAAGTGGCAATTGCTGTTACTAAAGGCGATTTAACGCGGTCTATTTCCGTCGCTACTGAAGGAGAAGTTGCGATCGTCAAGGACAACATCAACCAGATGATCGCGAATCTCCGGGAGACGACGCAGAAGAATACTGAGCAAGATTGGCTGAAAACAAACCTCGCTAAGTTCACTCGAATGTTGCAAGGTCAGCGGGATTTAGAAACAGTTTCTAAACTAATTCTCTCGGAATTAACGCCGCTAGTTTCTGCCCAGCATGGGGTCTTTTTTATGATGGAAGCTGTCGAACACGATCCGTTTCTCAAACTTCTAAGTACCTACGCTTACCGGGAACGCAAAAACTTAGGAAATAAATTTAATTTAGGCGAAGGTTTGGTCGGACAGTGCGCTCTGGAAAAGGAACGAATTTTGTTGACAGAAGTGCCGGACAACTACGTTAAAATTAGTTCGGGACTGGGAGAATCTACGCCGCTGAATGTCGTGGTTTTACCTGTACTGTTTGAGGGACAAGTAACAGCGGTGATTGAGTTGGCTTCCTTCCGCCGTTTCAGCGAAATTCACTTGACTTTCCTCGACCAACTTACGGAAAGTATCGCGATTGTTTTAAATACAATTGCGGCGAGTATGCGGACGGAAGAGTTGCTGAAACAGTCGCAGTCTTTGGCTGAAGAGTTGCAATCTCAGCAAAAGGAACTCACAGGAACTAACAAGCGACTCGAACAGCAGGCGCAATCTTTGCGCGCTTCTGAGGAACTGTTGAAGAGTCAGCAGGAAGAGTTGCAGCAGACGAATGAAGAATTAGAAGAAAAAGCGGAATTGCTAGCGCTGCAAAATCAGGAAGTTGAGCAAAAGAACGGAGAAATTGAACAGGCGAGGAGGTCGCTGGAAGAAAAAGCTGAGCAGTTGTCTATTACTTCTAAATACAAGTCGGAGTTTCTGGCAAATATGTCTCACGAGTTGCGAACTCCGCTGAATTCGCTGTTGATTTTGGCTCGATTGCTTTCTGACAATACTGAGGGTAATTTGACTCTGAAACAAGTTGAATATACGCGCACTATTTACTCGGCTGGTAATGATTTGCTGGGGCTGATTAACGATATTTTGGATCTGGCTAAGATTGAATCGGGCACGATGTCGGTGGAAATTGAGCAAGTGTTGTTTGCGGACTTGCGAGAGCATTTGGATCGGACTTTCCGCCAAATCGCACAGGATAAGAAGTTGAGTTATCAAATAGAGCTTGAGGCTGGGTTGACAAAAGGTATTTATACTGATGCTAAACGGCTGCAACAAGTTTTGAAGAATCTGCTCTCTAATGCGTTTAAGTTTACAGAGCGGGGTGAGGTGAAGTTGCGTGTGGAAGTGGCGCGGGAAGGGTGGAATTTAGAAATAGAAACTTTAACGAGTTCTGCTACTGTTTTGGCTTTCTCTGTCAGCGATACGGGGATTGGGATTTCTGCTGAAAAACACAGGGTGATTTTTGAGGCTTTCCAGCAGGCTGATGGGAGCACTAGCCGCAAGTACGGGGGCACGGGTTTGGGTTTGTCCATTAGCAGAGAAATCGCTAATCTGTTAGGGGGAGAAATTCAATTGACGAGTCGCCCTGGTGTGGGGAGTACGTTTACGCTTTATCTGCCGCAAACTTATCAAGAATTGCGGATAATCAACGATCGCCCATCGGGAATTGCCAATCCAATAGCTGAATTGCCACCTGCTGTGGCGCAGCCTTCTTTCCAATTGCCGATCGCCCCTTATCCATCACCTACGATCGCCGATGACCGGGAAAATATTGAACAGGGCGATCGCATCCTGTTGATTGTCGAGGATGATGTCAATTTTGCGCGGATTCTGTTGGATATGGCGCGGGAACAGGGTTTTAAAGGTTTGGTGGCTTTGCGGAGCGATATCGGTTTGGCGATGGCGCGAGAGTTCAAGCCGACTGCGATTATGCTGGATCTGAATTTGCCGGTGATGGATGGTTGGACTGTGCTCGATCGCCTAAAACACAACCCGAGTACGCGCCACATTCCGGTTCACATTGTATCAGTTGAAGACGGGCGGCAGCGCAGTTTGCAGTTGGGGGCGATCGCGTACTTGCAAAAGCCTGTTAGCAGCGAGGCTTTGAGCAAAGCTTTGACTGATATTAAGGGTTTTGTCGATCGGCGAGTCAAGAATCTGCTAGTCGTGGAAGATGACGAAACACAGCGTCTGAGCATTGTGGATTTAATCGGCAATCACGATGTTTCTACCACGGCTGTGGGTAGCGGTGCAGAGGCGCTAGCAACTTTGAGGGCGGGGCATTTTGACTGCATTGTAATGGATTTGGGACTGCCAGATATGACGGGTTTTGAACTGATCGAGCAGATCAAGCAAGATGCAGCTTTGAGAAGTTTGCCGGTGATTATTTATACTGGCAAAGAGTTGACGAGAGCTGAAGAAACTCAACTGAAGCGGATGGCGGAAACAATTATTGTTAAAGATGTGCGATCGCCGGAACGTCTGTTAGATGAAACTGCTTTGTTTTTGCATCGAGTCCAAGCAAATTTGCCGGAGCCGAAGCGCCAAATGCTAGAGCAATTGTATCAAACAGATTCGACGCTGGCGGGCAAAAAAGTCTTGATTGTAGATGACGATATGCGGAATATTTTCGCCCTCACGAGTCTGCTGGAGCGCTATCAAATGGAGATTGTGTATGCTGAAAACGGCAGAGATGGCATTGCGATGTTGCAAAATACAGCGGATATCAATATCGTGTTGATGGATGTGATGATGCCGGAGATGGACGGTTACGAAACAATGCAAGCAATTCGCAATTTGCCTCAGTTCGCTTCGCTACCGATGATTGCTCTGACTGCGAAAGCTATGAAGGGCGATCGGGAAAAATGTATCGAAGCTGGTGCTTCTGACTACATTACCAAACCTGTTGATACGGAACAATTGCTCTCGCTGCTGCGCGTTTGGCTTTATCGATAACAGTTGATAGTTGACAGTTGACAGTTGACAGTTGACAGTTGGCAGTTGACAGTTGGCAGTAATAACAATACGGCTCAGATAAGACCGATCCCCCCTAGCCCCCCTTAAAAAGGGGGGAACAAGAAGGTGCTGCGAAGTCCCCCGACTATCATGGGGATTTAGGGGGATCTCCGGGGAATTAACAGTGTTAACTGAACCATATTGGTAGTAATAAATCACAAATCACAATTACCAATGCTCTTCGGCCCAATGCCCCATGCCCCATTCCCAATTCCCCATTCCCCATTCCCAATTCCCAATTAAAAATGCCCGAAAGCCATGAACTTGAAACAATCGAAATTCAACTCCTACTAGAGGGAATGTTTCGCTATTACGGATTCGATTTTCGCAATTATGCTCTTGCTTCTCTCAAGCGCCGCATTTGGAACACTATTCGATCGGAACGCCTCACTACTGTCTCTGGACTTCAGGAAAAGGTACTTCACAATCCTGCTTACCTAGACCGTTTCCTGCTGGGTATTTCTGTGAATGTAACGACGATGTTTCGCGATCCGAGTTTTTACATTAGTTTCCGCAATAAAGTGGTGCCGCTGCTGCGTACTTATCCTTTTATTCGGATTTGGCACGCGGGATGTTCAACGGGAGAAGAAGTCTATTCTATGGCAATCTTGCTGCAAGAAGAAGGACTTTATGACCGCTGTCGAATTTACGCTACTGACATGAATGAAGTTGTTTTGAAAAAAGCAAAAGCTGGTATTTTCCCGCTGAAACAAATGCAAGAGTATACGCAGCTTTACCACCAAGCAGGGGGTAAAAAAGCGTTTTCTGAGTATTACACTGCTGCCTATGAAAATGCTATTTTTCGCTCTTCTCTTAAAGATAACATTGTCTTTGCTCACCACAACTTAGCCACGGATACTTCTTTTAATGAATTTAATGTAATTTTGTGCCGGAATGTGCTGATTTATTTCAATTCATACCTCCAGGATCGGGTGCACAAGCTTTTTTATGAGAGTCTGGGAATGTTTGGTGTTTTAGGACTAGGACATCAGGAGTCTCTGAATTTTACACTTTATGAAAAACACTATGAAGCAATTGAAAGCAGTGAAAAACTATACCGGAGAGTTAAATAAAAACAATTTTGAAATTGTGGTTGTGGGCACGTCTTTGGGAGGGCTACAGGCTCTGACTGTACTGCTGGCAGATTTGCCGCCAAGCTTTCCTTTGCCGGTTGCGATTGTGCAACACCGCCACAAGGATTCTCAGAATAAGCTGATTGATTTTTTACAGCAGCAAAGTTCTCTCGAAATCGCAGAGGCGCAAGATAAAGAGCCTCTAGCCCCGGGACGCGTTTACTTAGCTCCTGCTGACTATCACTTGCTAATAGAATCGCCCTGCGAGTGGGAACAGAGCCGACCTGAAAACGACTTGATAGGGAAGGAAAGTGCGGCTGGGCCGATCGTCTGTCGCGGAAGTTTTGGATTTGCATTATCAACGGAGGCTCCTGTCTGCTACGCCCGACCCTCAATTGATGTGCTGTTTGAGTCGGCTGCTGATGCCTTTGGGAAGAAAGTTATCGGCATAATTTTAACGGGGGCTAGCTCGGATGGCAGTCAAGGGCTGGCAAAAATTAAAGCTGAAGGAGGATTGACATTTGTGCAGGAACCAGCTAGTGCTCAATGCGGGACAATGCCTGCGTCCGCGATCGCAAATGTTGAAGTAGACTGGATTTTACCACTGTCTAACATCGCTCCCTGTTTAGTCAACTTACTAACAATTAAAGTTTAAAAAATTTATGGATGTGCAGCCCTCCGATCGAGTAAATGTGCTTCTAGTTGACGATCGCCCAGAAAATTTGATTGCTCTAGAAGCTATTTTGAACAAGCCGTCTTACAATTTAGTCAAAGCAAATTCGGGCGCCGAAGCTCTCAGGTGTCTGCTTAATGAAGATTTTGCGGTGATTTTGCTGGATGTGCAGATGCCGGGAATGGATGGATTTGAAACGGCAACATTGATTCGATCTAGAGATCGATCGCGATCGACTCCGATTATTTTTGTCACAGCATTCAGCAGCAATGACACCCACGTATTTAAAGGTTATTCTCTGGGGGCGGTGGATTACCTGTTCAAACCCTTGGAACCGGAAATATTGACCTCGAAGGTGCAGGTATTTGTGGAATTGTTCCAAAAAACAGTGGAGGTGAAGCGGCAAGCCACACAGTTAGCTGCTGTTAATAATGAACTAGGTAAAAGTGAAGAGCGGTTTCGCACTTTGTGTGCTTGTTCGCCGCTGGGAATTTACTTAGCTGATGTGGAAGGTCGCTGTACTTATATGAATCCCCGCTGTCAAGGGATTTCGGGGTTAATTTTGGAGTCAAGTTTGGCGTCGGCTTGGCAGCGGGTAGTTCATCCAGACGATCGCGATCGCGTAGCGGCACATTTGTCAGCATGGATTGCACAAGGGCAGGAATATTCGAGCGAGTTTCGATTAGCTGTTGGCGAAACTGTGCGTTGGATTAACGTGCAGTCTTCGCCAATGTTTTCGGATTTGGGAAAACTGATCGGTCACGTAGGCACGGTTAGAGATGTCACAGACCGCAAGCAAGCAGAGTCCGAGCGGGGTAGGCTGCTCCACGAGCAGGTGGCGCGGCAGGAAGCTGAGAGAGCTAACCAGATGAAGGATGAATTTATCGCCATTCTTTCTCACGAACTCCGTACTCCTTTAAATGCAATTCTCGGCTGGTCAAGGCTGCTTCGCACCAAAAAATTTGACCAGCAAACTATTGATAAAGCTCTCGAAACAATTGAGCGTAATGCTAAATCTCAAGCGCAACTTATTGAAGATATTTTAGATGTTTCGCGGATTCTGCGGGGGAAACTAAATCTCAATTTGCATCCGATTCGGTTAGAATCTGCGATCGAGATGGCAATTGATTCTTTGCGACCGTTGGCTGAGGCAAAATCAATTGTCATAGAAGTGGCGGGCAGTCCAGATGTAGGTGAAGTGATCGGAGATCCCGATCGGTTGCAGCAAGTTGTCTGGAATTTGCTCTCAAATGCAATTAAGTTTACTCCAGAAGAAGGTAAGGTCGAGGTGCGGTTGGAGTCAGTTGGCGATGAAGTCCAAATTCAGATAATTGATAGCGGAATTGGTATTGAGCCTGATTTTCTGCCTTATGTTTTCGATCGCTTCCGCCAAGCTGATAGCAGCACAACTAGGTCTTACGGGGGTTTGGGACTGGGATTGGCGATCGTCCGTCACTTGGTGGAACTGCATGGCGGTAAGGTTGGCGCCGAGAATAATCCGGGCGAGGGTGCGAAATTTACGGTTTCTCTGCCAGTTGCTGAGGGGAACGGGCATGGTGCTCTTGACGATCGGTCTCAAGTCAATGACGCGACTCTTGCTCTCCCAACTCTGGCTAATTTGCAATTGCTGGTGGTGGATGATGAAGATGACACGCGGGAGTTTTTAGTTACTTTACTGGAACAGGAAGGAGCTATGGTGCGATCGGCGGCATCGGTGGCTCTAGCTCTAGCTGCACTGGAGAGTTATTGGCCGGATGTGCTGGTGAGCGACATTGGAATGCCGCAAGCAGACGGCTATCAGTTGATCGCGCGGGTGAGAGAAATGGAAGTGCTCAGGGGTGGTGGAATGATGCCTGCGATCGCCCTGACGGCTTACGCGAGAGAGCAAGAGCGCCAGCAAGCGCTGGAAGCTGGTTTCCAGATGCACTTATCTAAACCTGTTGAGTTAACTCAGTTAATTGCCTCAATTGCTAACCTCGCAGGAAGGCTCAGAAATCCCGATCCAAGGAACTCGGCGGTTGAAACCGCTTTTTTGACCCCAATAGGAGTGCCGATTTCTGAGAAAAATATTAAGCTAGGTTAAAGGACAAGCGATCGACAGTTGCGAGCAAGACACGGGTTTGGCCGCCAACAGCCCGATATTTTCCGTTTTTGGCAGCAACCCGCTGTTAAAGTACAAAATTACTCGACAATCAATACATGAATATTTTTAGCAGTCTGCTTTCTGGGAAAACTCAACAACCAGAAGTAAAAAAACAGCGCCGAGGCATTGAAATTAAGTCGGAACGCGAAATCGAAATTATGCGGCAAGCAGCGAAAATTGTCGCCACGGTACTGAAAGAAATTTCCCAACTGGTGAAACCGGGAATGACGACTGCTGATTTGGATGCTTATGCCGAAAGACGCATCCGCGAAATGGGCGCAACTCCGAGTTTTAAAGGCTATCACGGTTTCACGGGATCGATTTGCTCTAGCATTAATAACGAAGTTGTTCACGGCATCCCCAGCCGCAAAAAGGTAATTCGGGCCGGAGATGTTCTTAAAGTAGATACGGGAGCATATTACCAAGGTTTTCACGGCGATTCTTGCATCACGATCGCAGTTGTGGAAGTGACTCCCGAATCGGCAAAATTAATTAGGGTAGCAGAAGAAGCTCTCTATAAAGGTATCGAACAGGTGAAGGCGGGAGCTTATTTGTTGGATCTGGCTGGCGCGATCGAAGATCATGTCAAAAGCAACGGTTTTAGCATTGTTGAGGAGTTTACGGGCCACGGTGTCGGGCGAAACTTGCACGAGGAACCGTCGGTTTTCAATTTCCGCACCCGCGAAATGCCGAACGTGAAATTGCGATCGGGTATGACGTTGGCGATCGAACCGATTCTGAATGCAGGTTCTAAGTATACTCGGACGCTTTCTGACAAGTGGACTGCTGTAACGGTTGACAACGCTATGTCGGCTCAGTTTGAGCATACTGTGTTGGTGACGGAAACTGGCTATGAAATTTTGACCGATCGTTCAAAAGTTTAAGTTGGAAGAATTCAAGAATAATTTTGAGTTTTGAGTTTTGAGTTTTGAGTTTTGAATTAAAGATTTAATCAGTTTTTAATCCTTCGAGCCAAACAAAACTCAAAACTCTTGAGTTTAACAACAATTTTTTGAGTTACTGCGATAGATGGAGTGACAAAAATAGTTAAATTCGGCTAAATTAAAAGATAATAGTGGTAAAGCGTAAGGGTAACAAATATGTCAGCACGATTATTATTGGTAGATGACGAACCGGGCTTGCGGGAAGCGGTTCAAGCTTATTTGGAAGATAGCGATTTTACGGTTGAGGTTGCCAGTAATGCTCGCGACGGCTGGGAACTATTGCAGCAGTCCAATCCTGATTTGGTGATTTCAGACATTATGATGCCGCAGGTGGACGGTTATCAATTTCTGAAACAAGTGCGGGAAGATCCCCGCTACAAGGCTTTACCGGTGGTGTTTTTGACGGCGAAAGGCATGACGGGCGATCGCATTCAAGGCTATCAAGCTGGCTGCGATGCTTATCTTTCTAAGCCCTTCGATCCCGACGAATTAGTCGCAATTGTCACCAATTTGCTGGCCCGGCGCGCGGCTGCTAAGGAGACGGGCGAAAATGCTGAAAGTCCTGATATTGCTGCTTTGGCGAGCCAAATGGCGAGAATTGAGTCTTTGCTGAGCGGGCGGAGTTCGATCGTCCAAAGTGCTTCGCCGATTAAAATTGATTTGACTCCCCGAGAACAAAGTGTTTTGGATTTAGTTGCTCAAGGTTTGATGAATAAGGAAATTGCTCGCCGCTTGGAAACAAGTGTGCGGAATGTGGAAAAGTACGTCAGCCGTTTGTTTACCAAGACGGGTACTAACAGCCGTACTGAGTTGGTTCGCTTCGCTCTCGAACACGGCTTGACTAAGTAATATCTCTCTCGACTTTGCTGGCTGCGTTACTGGGCTTTCCCCTGGTAACGATCGTCCTGCAACAAATTAGAAATGTTAAGATATAAGTATTGACAGATATCCGGTTGCTGTGGTAAAACACATCAGCTTGCTGGCGCCGGGCCCGGGTGCAAAAATTGGTGTGCGATGCCCGATCGGGATAGCTACGCACGCGCGTACTTCTGACCCACTTTGCTTTGAGTCTGGGATTGACACTGACAAAAGTTCGGGAATTACTTAGCTGGAAAACCTGACTGTTTAAGAGTTTTCACGCAGTAAAGAGAAGTGGGAACCGTTGGTGAGATACCCTCCGTCAAGCAAACTTCCCGCGAAGTGTCAAAAATGGGCTGTATTTTGTCGGGAAACAAACTGCTATTTATCAATGACAGCGCCGGAAAGTAGCGCCGGATGTTGAATTTATACCAGCACCAAAACTTAGTTTATACGAACCAGGAGGATAGCATGAGGAAAATAACGGCACAACAAACGATAAGTGCAATGGTAGCAATGCCGATCGTACTAATGGCTAATACAACTCAAGCTGTGGCCGCCGCTGATACGGTTCAGCAAATAGATCCAACTAACAAAGTGAAAGTTTATGATTTGGGCGATGAACTTCATGTGGATATTCCCGGCTCAACAAAAATCACCATTGAAGAAAGCGAGGATTGGGATGAACCGGATTTTTCAGCTAATTTAGATATGGAGATTAATAAGTTTATGACAGCAAATTTTCAAGCTGTAATTGAGGAACCGCCGGCCGTAGTTTATCTCAGTGCGGCCAGGGGCCAGTCAACCAGGGAATGCCGGATTTCCGGGATCTGCGAATAACTGGCTCGGATTTTGTCTCGCTGTGGGAGTAAAAAAAATCCGTAAAATCCAGTAGATTTTGGTGGGAATATGTGAATAACAGAGTATGTATTTTTTGGGTATGCTTTAATTCAATTACATCCGTTATACAATCCATTGCCGAACTTGCCGACATCCGTTAAATCCGTTATACAATCCATTGCCGAACTTTCTTACATCCGTTACATCCGTTAAATAATTCGTTGCCGAACTTGCCGACATCCGTTACATCCGTTATACCAATTTTTTATGAGGCTGCTCCCGAATCCGATCACCCTGGCGCCCCCCTGG
>JAUBOH010000216.1:3781-10874 GCA_036700145.1 Microcoleus occultus BM001215366 | reverse complement strand
AAGCCACTCTTCAAAAGGGATTTTTCCCTCTAAGGTTTCGTAGGTTTGAATTTCTATCGGTTCGACTTCCAGGATTTGATTTATAGCAGAAAGAAAAAGGAAGAAGCAGTAATAGCCAGGGTTTCAGCGATTAATTATGTCTTGACCGCCGAGAAGCCTGCTCTAAGAAAAACCTTAGCATCAATAAGGTGTAAACTTAAGTATTGATGGTGGGTTACGGTGCGGCAAAATATTTATCGATTGGCGTTTCAAGTTAGTCGCCGCCCCTAACCCACCCTACAAGATATGCCCAATGCCCAATTACCCATTACCCATTACCAATTCGTCAAGTTTTGCTTTTATTAGCTGCATATCTTGCCACATAAACCATTTCGGAGTTTCGGGTTCGCGGGATGGGTTTCGTAGCAGGTACGACGGGTGGAAAATCGGCATACATAGGCGATTTTCCCATTCTATCCATTGACCTCTGATTTTACTAATTGGTCGCTTGTCGCTCAGCAAACCTTTGAGGGCTGTTGCACCGGTTAATAAAATAATTTTGGGGTCTAAAATGCGAATTTGTTCGAGCAAGTATGGTTTGCAGGCTTCTATTTCTTTGACTGTGGGAGGACGGTTGTTGGGTGGGCGACATTTGATGACGTTGGCAATGAATACGTCGGTTTCTGTATTCAGTCCTACTGATTCTAAAATCTTATCTAAAAGTTGACCCGATCGCCCAACGAATGGTAATCCGGTTTCGTCTTCGTTTTGTCCCGGCGCTTCTCCGACAATCAAGATTTTTGCTTGAGGATTGCCGCGCCCGATGACGGCGTGAGTGCGGGTGTTGCCCAATTCGCAGCGGTGACAGCGGTTGCAGTGTTCGCCGATTTGCTCGATATTTTGATAAGTGCCGGGAGGAATGGGAATTTTGACATTTGTAGGTATTGAGTCGGTTGCGAAAGAGGTATTTTGACTGTTGTCAAAAAGGTTGAGTTGCACGTCGCTGGACATATATTTAAACAGTTGATAGTTGATAGTTGACAGTTGACAGTTGATGGTTGATAGTTGATGGTTGATAGCGAAAATCCGATCTAAGTTTTTGTTCTCAATTGTCCACGGTGAAAGATCGGGGAGATTTTTGGGAAGCTAGAGTCTATAGTTTAGATCGGGTTTGCTCCTACAGGCAGAAATATGTTGTCTAACCCGTTTTTTGACGATCGCGCCGATGCAGGCGAAAAACTGGCCGAGGCAGTTCTGGGCGAGCTCGGCAAGTTGAATTTAACGCCGCAGGATGCTGTTAAATTGATTGTTTACGCCTTGCCGCGCGGAGGTTTGCCCGTTGCTGTGCCGGTGGCGCGTTTGTTGGGTTGTCCTTTGGATGTCGTTGTCGCCAAGAAAATTACTCGCCCAGATAATTTAGAATTGGCGATCGGCGCTGCAACTGCTGACGGCCACGTCCTCTGGCAAAAGCAAAAGCAGCACAATTTACGCTTGCAAAAATCAGCACTCGATCGAGCTCAAAATAATGCTCGATCTCTGCTGGTGGATTTATCTCCGGGACTGCCAAATGTCAGCGCGGCGGGGGCTTTGGCGATTTTGGTGGATGATGGAATTGCGACTGGGATGACGGTGGCTGTGGCCGCGCAGGCTTTGCGGGCGCAGCAACCTGCGGCTTTGTGGATTTGCGCGCCCGTCGCACCGGTAGATTTGATGGGATTTTTGGCCCAAATGGGCGATAAGTCGATTATTCTGGAAACCCCAGACCCTTTTTACAGTGTCAGCCGCTTTTACGCGGAATTTCCGCAGGTTGAGACGGCTGAGGCTTTGGCGTGTTTGCAGCGACAGATTGAATGGCGATCGTAAGTTAAGCTAGAAGGCTGAATCCAAAAGTTCGATCGCTAACTAAATGAGACCTTGGCAATATTGGTTAGATACTTTGATTTTGTCTACTCAGCACAATCCGCCTCGGTTTGTTGAGTTGGTGATGTTGACTTTGGCAATTATTTTTCTCGGGCTGTGGAGTGTAACATTGCAGTGGCAGTATTTAACGCTGTCTTTGAGTTATATAATTGGTTCGTCTCTTTCAATTTTGGTGCGGGAATCTCTGGGCCCGCAGCCTCAGTTTCAGCTAACTCATCTGGCAGCATTGCTATTGTTAATTTTCAGTTTTTATAGTTTTGCTGAACTGATTAGATAGTTAAGGCTGTTTTGAGTTATGGAGGCTGGTTTTACAATGTCATTGCGAAGGTGGTGAAGCAATTGCAGAAGTTATATCGCAATCCTAAGCGGGTTGTGAACTTGATGTTTTTTTGAACGAACCACGAAGACGCGAAGGAAGAGAAGGGAAGATCGAGAGTTCACAAATCAACAGCCATCATCCTAAATTCTAATGTGATTGATGCAAAATTATGCGGTTGCCGGCTGGATCGAAGGCATAAATTTCTAAGCCATGAGAAGCTTTGATGATTTCTCCGGCGGGCGGATAGCCTAATGCCCAAATTCTGGCGATCGCAGTTTCGATATTGCTGACTTCCAAACACAAACTCATGCCTGTTTTGGCTCGATTTGCAAATTCCGATTTGTGGGAATCTTTGGGTTTGAATATGCCGAGTCTTAAGCCGGGAAGCTGAAATTCAGCATAGGTATTCGGAATATAGGGGTTTGGTTCTATGTCGAGAAATTTTGTGTAAAATTTAACTAGAACTTCCTTGTCAATGTCTGCTAAAGTTACTAGGGCGGCGCTGTATTGGAAACTCATAAAAATTGATATTTGGTAATTGGTGATGGGGAATTGGTAAAATTATAACTTTCTATTTATTTAAAATCCTCCAATTCGTCCGACTATTTCGATTTTACCGGATCGAGTTCCTTTGAGAATCACAGCTTCGCCGCTTTGGGGAACAATATCTGCAATTGCTGTAATGTTGACTTGATGCGTTACCATAATGGTAGCACCTTTTGTGTTGCGGTTGTCAACAATTAATTTGCGGATTGTCGCTGTTTGTGCCGATTCTTTGCTGCTGTCGCGAAAGAAGGAGTTCAGCGTTGGTAACGGTTCAACTTTGCCTAAATTTAGCAGTTTTGCTGTTTCCAAACAGCGGCACCACTGACTCGATAAAACTCTGGCAACTTTGATGTTGCGCTTGCGAAATTCGGCTCCAATTTGCTTGGCTTGGGTTTGTCCCTGCGGTGATAAATTGCGCTGGGTGGAACAGTCGCCCAATTTAAAGTTAGCAGGATCGCCGGTGCCTGGGGCGATCGCGTGTCGCATTGCTACCACCAAACCGATATCGCCCCGCTGCAACAATTGCCAGCCTGCTTGAGTTGGCGCGTTGGTTGCGGCCTCAGAAGTTGCAGTTGCGGTGATTAAGCCGATCGACAATACTAAGGCTAACGAGCTCAAAAACCATTTCCAGTTGAGGCAAATTCGCGGAGCCATTGTTTCAGAAGTTAGAAATTGTCTTATGATATTCTAATACAACAAATGTTTCTCTATGGAAATCAACAATTTTATTGCTTTGTCTGTGATTGTGGTTGCTGCGCTGGGGATTGGTGTGGGAACAATGACATGGGCTTACTTCGGCAAGGGCAGCATTTCTGTACTGTTTAAAGAACCAATTTTAAACTCGCCAGAATTTCCAGCTACTGACAGCGGTAGCAAAGCTGCGGTTTATTTCCAACAAGGTATTGCAGCTTATCAGTCGGGAAATTACCGCAAAGCAAAAGATGAATTTACTAGCGCTTTAGAACAGGCTGCAATGGCAGAAGCGTACCACAATCGGGGTTTGGTTTTTGCGAATTTGCGATCGGACGGCGAAGCTGTGGCAGATTTGATCCGTGCGAGTGAATTATACCAGCAGCAGGGGAATGGAAGTGCGATCGACACGATCAAACAAAATCTTGCAGCCTTGAAGCAGCGCAAATTAGAACGAGAAAATAAAAAAGCAATACCTACAGGTTGAAACACTCGGACTGTGCAGTGTTGGGGTGCGGAGCTCGCACCCTACAAGTAAAGTCTGTGGGTAAGTCCTAAAAGAGTCAAAATTTAACATTCTCCCTTGATTTTAAACTGGTCTGTTATCTTCTATGTGGTCAATTTGAGAAATCAGTATTTCTCGGCTAGATGCCACAACTCGATAATTAGTAATTGGATCGTAAGCTTCCCACTCTTGAGTCACTTCGCTGTCTTGCCACAAAAACCATTCTCGGTAAATTTCGCCGTCATCAATGTCGCCGCACAAACCAAGCCAATCATCTCCTCCCAAGCTATCAAAGTCTCCTCCTACTAAGTCAATCCAAGCTGCGGCGATACAAGATTCAATAGCACTATTATCAAAAGTAACTGTGTTAGACTGAACAGAAGTTTCTGGAAAGCAAAGTGTGGATTTCATACGCTGTACCTGAATGTTATGTTATTAATTTATAAAAAATTCCTCAACCGCAGTGATAGCAGAATGCCGCTATCTCAACTTCCACAGTTCCCACAATAGAAAAAGCTTGACCGGAAAGCCCTCAAGTGCCACTGCTGTATAACTTGAGAGCGCTTTGGGGGAAACTCGCAGCAGAGGCTTAAGTGAGCCAATTTGCTAACTGGCACAGCAAAAAGCCCGATCGGCAAAATAATCCCGGTTCCAGCGATCGCGCATCAAGGAGCGAAGACAGCGCGACTGCCGATTGTATACTGGGTATGTTGGCGAGTTTCAGTACAGTTTTTGTGGTAAAATTAGCAGTAAGCGGACTTTCGCACCTACAGCTTATTTTGTCAAAAGCTTTTTAAAGGTGGTGCGATCGCAGTTTTTGATTTACGGTGAATTTGGGTTAAATGCCGATCGGCTATTAGGCAAAAAAGTTATGGAAACAACCAATCAAAAAACAATTATCAATCTGACTGGAATACGGTATATCTCTGGTTAGCGATCGGAATAATCGCAGGTTTCGCTAACTTTAACTTAACGGAAAAAATGCTAGAACTTCACTGCCACACAACTTATTCCGACGGTACTCTCACCCCTACCGAACTCGTAGCCGCCGCCGCTGCGTCAGGAGTTCGCGCTTTAGCCATCACGGATCACGATACGATGTCCGGTTGGGACGAAGCCTTCGCCGCCGCTGGCTTGTACAATCTGGAAATAGTACCAGGGTTAGAACTCAGTACGGTTCACAACGGTCGATCGCTGCATATTTTAGGTTTTTATCCCGATGCGAATAAACTGCGAATTCCTTTGAACGATCGCATAGAAGGCAGGTTTAGGCGATCGCAGGAAATGGTAGAAAAATTAGCAGCAATGGGATACGCGATCGAACTACCAACAATATCCCCAGGAATGGCACCGGGAAGGCCTCATATTGCCTCTGCGCTGGTAAAAGCTGGTCACGCCAAATCAGCGCGGGAAGCCTTCGACAGGTGGCTGGGAGACAACGGCCCGGCTTACGTGCACTACGAGAAATTCTCGATCGCCGAAGGCATCGATTTATTACGAAGTTGCGGCGCAGTACCTGTCTGGGCGCACCCTTATTTATTTCGCGGCGGCGCTGTTGAGGAAGTCTTAAAAGAATTAGTAGATGCGGGTTTAATGGGAGTGGAAATATACCATCCCACCCACAGTTCCAGCCAAATAGAAAAGCTCAAAAAAATGTGTCTTGATTATGGTTTGCTAGCAACTGGCGGCAGCGATTATCACGGCCCAGATCCTGAAAGGAAAGCAGCAGATAGCACCCAGCTTAATATGCTGCATTTGCCGTTAGAATTACTGGAACCGGTGAAAGTTGCTGCGGCAAGTTTGAAGTAGAATTTGACGGCAATATGAATTAATGTGAATCAAAACACAATTGCCTGCGAGTTAATTGTAGAATAGTAAAAACATTAAATTGCTTAGCGGAGTGTTTTATGAGTGCAGAAGACAGAGCGAAGGCGATCGGCAAAAATGTAGAAGGCAAAGCTCAGGAAATCTTCGGGAATATCACGGGCAATAAAAAAGACCAGGCAGAAGGCAAAGCGAAACAAGCGGAATCCGCCGCCCGCCACGCAGCAGAAGATGTGAAAGATGCTGTAAAAAATCTGAGTGATAAGGCTAAAAGGGCGATCGACAAATTGTAAGCTGTCGGGTATCTAAACTGTAATTTTGGGGCGGGCTTTCTGGCCCACCCACAAGAATTTTCATCAAACTTGAATGTCCTTCGGCTCCGATCGGGAAGCATAAAATTTCGATGCGTCTCGGCTTATCGAATCCTGTGTTGTGAATGGGGTTCGATCCGATTTATTTTTGGAATGTGCAGAAAACGGGCTGACTCCTGCGACATCTCTTCAAAAGCGCAATGGAGAAGTCCCTATGATGGTTAATTATACAACTGAATCGGAAAAAGCTTGGTACAAGTCTCCTGCGATTGTCGCTGCTGTGGGTGTCAGCGCGATCGCCCTTGCAGCTTTCATATACCCAGAACTCGCCACTCAACCGATCGTACACTACCGCGCTGACGATAACTCGTCCTCTGCCGATCGCTACACCTTGCAGCGACAAACCCACTGTCAACTCAGCAGCCAACATTACAAACCCGGAGATACCGCTGTTAGCATTCCGTTTGCCGATCGGGCCGTCGTCACCAAAACCATCTCCATTGCCAACAGTTTAACCCTAATGGGGGAATGTCAACACAACGGGCGATCGATTACCAACAAACAACCGGGAACTTCTCTTGTTGCCTTATTGGAACGCAGTCAAAGTGCCATTCAACAACAGCATCAAACCAACAAAAATCCCGGCATACTAACCATTGTAGCCAATGACTTCGAGCCGCGTCAAGGGGAGCGGGCGATCGATTTTAGTCGAGTCAAAACCCTCGTTGACGACATCGAAAAACAGGGAGTAGTCATCTCATTCATCATACCTCAAGGTCAATTATATGAAGACCTAACGAACCAATTGAGCAGCAAAGAAAGCATTTGTGTTTTAGACGAAGGCAAAGATGAAGAAGCAGTTAGGAGCTCCATGACACCTTGCATTGATGCAGCCTTTACCAAAGCCAGAAAAATGACAAATAAGTCCAATTAATTCGGTTCGTAGTAAGGACTTTAGTCCTTCTTCTGAGGACTGAAGTCCTCACTACGAACCTGGAG
>JAUBOH010000216.1:0-3681 GCA_036700145.1 Microcoleus occultus BM001215366 | reverse complement strand
TTCTTCTGAGGACTGAAGTCCTCACTACGAACCTGGAGCATCTCAAATATTTCTCAAAATTCTGCCTAAACCTTCAACCCGCAGCGACACCATCGTATCAAGCAAAATTGAGATAAAACCAATGAACTCCACCGATAATCACCACAATACTACCGCCAGCATCATCGCATGGCAATACCTGCACCAAGAATTAACCGCCCTACTCCCCGAACAAATCAAATCCCAAATGAGTCAGCGGGAAAAACGATATGCAGAAGGAGAAAAAGCCCAAACACGCATTAACGATTTAACCCCTTTAGCAAAGCGCAACCCCAACCCAGAAACCAAGAAAATAGTCAATATTTTAGTAGGCATAATAAGTGCGATTACCTTCAGTGCAGGGGCGCGAATATTGACTTCTGGCATGGGAAGTATGAGCATTCCAGGGAGTTTCTTCATCGGCGGCGCTGCGGGAGTAGTAGCCGATAAAAAAGTGATGAAAGTCATGGAACATCATCGCAAAAAAAGCAGCAGTCTGCAAGCATTGAAGGATATCGAAAAAGAAAAACAGGCTCATCCCCCCAAAAATGAATTTGGCGCACTTTATTACGAAGCTCAAACCGCCTTAGTGCTACAAGTAGAAGGTCAATTCTTGGAAAAACTACCCTTTAGCGATGTCGGTTTAGCCCTGGGATTGAGTGCCACGGAATACGCGATGTCTCTGGGAATTATCATCGGGTTGGGATTGCCGGGGGGAATTGTCTTAAATGCGATCGCCGCCAGCTTGCCCGTGGTAATGTTATGGGGAGCAGCATCATTGCAAAACGACGCTTTTGAAATGCCCGGACACGCCCGCTCCTTAATCGGACAATACGAAAGCAGCCTCCCGATAGAAATCACCGAAATCGCAGCAAATCAGATTGCAGCTATCGACGAAGAAATTGCTCTGAAACAGCGGCAACTCGCCCGCGAACAAGCCTTAAAAGTGCGCCGCGAAAAATTTGTCGGCGAAGGCGATACCAGCGGGCGGTTGAAAAATTGGGATATGGTAGAAGCCGACTTTCAAATCGAGTGGTACGATCGAGAAAAGCATCAAATCGAAAAAGAGCAAGACGAAAAACGCGAACAGCGGTACTTTAAATTTAAAGCTGATGTTGCTCAAATTGCCGACCAGTATGAAGCACCAGTCGGCACCTATTCACCAGAACAAATGGCCCAGTTAAAAATTGAATGGGTGGAAGTCGAAGAGCAAAAAATGAAGGAAAGTTTCGCCCACGACATTCAGTGGTTGAACCACAAATACGGCAACAAAATCAAGCATTGCGAAGAGGAGATTACCGCCGCCCGCCAGCGGTATGCTGAGGCCGAATCTCGGTGGCAAGAAGAACGGGATTTGCAAAAGGTATCGATGAATTAATGATACCCAGAAACCGGGTTTCTGCGAAAAATCTCCGACTCCCAACGAGAAATCTCAAAGAAACCCGGTTTCTCACCCCCACACTAAAAAACTTTCCCTCAGTCTGCATAAACCCCCCAACGCCCGCGACATCAATATATCAACCCCAAAAAACTCCACCATGACGAGACATGATACCCCCGTCGAACCCTTACCAGGCTTAGTTCCTGTAGCCGCAAATTTCAACTTGTGGCCACTTTCGGAACTCAAGCCAATTTCCTTGACTTTGTTACTCCTGGCACGTTACTGCGCTATTTTCTCTGGGATTATCGAATTATCCCCACGCCATAGCAACGTGCCTGTGAACAACGACGAACAGTTACGCGAACTTCTACAACTTTTGAAAGCTTCCCAACAGGGGAGTCACGAACAAGAAAGATTCAAAAATCAATTGTGTAAACTGATTCCCGATTTGCCCGGAAGTCGCAAATATCGGGAGCCCGATCCTAATATTGATTTTGACGGAGCACTGAATGAGGCTTATGCCGGTTTGTTCACAACGCTGCCGATATTTTTTCGGGAAATTGACCTCGATAATATCGCTGATGATGTGTTGCGAACTAGAGTGGTTAAACGGTTCAATAAAATTATTCAGAACAAAGTCTATAACCAATATCGCAAGTTAGAACGGCAACCTTTTACTTTTAGTTTGGATTCTCCACCTAAGACAAAAACAGGTGAAGAATTTGATCCTGAAGGAATCGCTGATGATACTACCGAAACTGGGATTGAGCAACTGATTGAGCAAGAACAAGCGAAAAATAAGCGGCGCATCAGCCTCCAGCTTTTGCAGTATATTGAAGACGACCCAGATGGCAAACTGCGAAACAGTTATTCCAGTGACAAACCGGAGGCAAATTGTCAGGTACTTGCACGGCGATTGCTGAAAGACCCTCCTGATAAATTGTCCGTAATTGCCAGAGAGTTAAACATTAATTATCAAACTCTCAACTCTCATTGGAAGAGAGCAGGTTTGCAGCTACTTAGAGAGATTGTACTTGAGTTTGGATATCAACCGGAGGAATAATGGTGAATAGCATGGATACTTATTTGTTAGAAATTCCTCTGGAGCAAACTGCACGCAATTTGGCTCTGCAATTTGCTTCGGAGCAAGCTAATCTGCTAAAAGGGAAACGGGTTTATTTCAATACCTTGGCAGTTTGGGCGGTTAACTATTTTTTGGAATGGATGGAACTGGAAACCGATATTGATGGCGGTGATAGTTGGAATCCAGCAATGCGGCCGATTTTGGATGTCGCCGATTTGGTTTTGCCGGGAATTGGCAAGATTGAATGCTGTCCGGTTATGCTTGGAGAAACGGTGATTTCTCTGCCGGAAGTGCGCGAAAATCGGATTGCTTATATCGCCGTTGGGTTTGCGGAACCTTTCGATCAAGTAAAACTTTTGGGGTTTATTCCGGCTGTGGAAATTGTGGATGAAACTGAAGAGATTTCTCTAACTAATCTCAAACCAATTGAAGAGTTGTTGGATTATTTGGATCGGATTGAGTTGGCAATTCCGCTGTTGCAAGGTGAAATTGACGAGTTGCTATCGGATTTGGCAGCAGATGACCCCGTACAAGCACGAGTTCGGGAGAATTTGCAAAACAAATCTATTTCGGAAATTGTGGCAATTCTGAATGGAGTTTATCGCAGTAGTGAGAAATCTGATTGGGGATATGAAGGGGGGAAGGCTTTAGCGGGAAGTGCTGCTAGTAGTGGCGGTTTGGGAAATAGAGAGACATCTTTATCTGGTTATCAATCTTCAGATATTGATACGAAAGTGGAAGCGAAACTGAATCGGATTGCTAAAAAGTGGATGAAGAAATTAGCTGAAATTTGGGGAGATGGCGATGATTCTGCCTTGTCATAAACCTGCGACATCCCCAAAATATGGGTAAATTGCCATGACTTGTAGGGGCGGGTTCGCCAACCATTTATGATGAAAATCGATAATATTATAAACCCGCCCCATCCCCGCGAGAAATATCGAAATACCGTCAAGATATTGCGTTTTTGGGATTTTTGCATGGGGTGGGGGCGGGTTTTCGAGATTGTTTGTTTGTGGCGAATATGGTTGGCGAACCCGCCCCTACAACATTTGAAAATCTTAAACCCGGTTTCTGGGTTCCCACAAATCAACCCTAAAATTCATTACAATGAATCAATGGAAAATATCTCATTGAACAGATATGACTCAAAATAATTTACTGTCTCGCATTTCAATCGACTCGAATATCTGCTTTG
>JAUBOH010000215.1:0-10987 GCA_036700145.1 Microcoleus occultus BM001215366 | reverse complement strand
AGGGACACGGCACTGCCGTGTCCTCGGTATCATTCCGATGCAACCGGAAACGATAGAATTTGTTTTATTTTGTTAGAAAATTAAGTGTGCGATCTTCTTCGAGGGCGGCGCTAACGACCTATTTTTGCTCCCAGCCCAAAGCTTCGGCTACCTGAGCGGCCAAAGCCATCGGTTCAAAAGGCTTAGCAATCACGCTCACAACCCCCAACTCCGCGAACATCCGCCTGTCGCCAGCCAGAGCCTTAGCCGTCAATAAAATCACCGGAATGTGCTGCGTAGCATGATTAGCTTGCAACTGTAGAAAAGTAGTAGGCCCATCTTGCTCGGGCATCATTACGTCCAAGAGAATAGCATCAGGCTGTTCGGCAAGAGCCTTAGCCACACCCTCGCGGCCAGAACTCGCCGTCAGGACTTCCCAGCCCCCCACCACCTCAAGACTGACTTGAGCCACTTCCCGAATATCTTCCGCATCGTCAATCACCAAGATGCGCTTGGCATTCAAAATTAACATCTTTTTTAACAATGAGAACTTATTCTCAGCCTAGAGCCCAAATCTGAATATTTTGTAAAGCAAACTATTTTACCAGATTAGGCTTGACAGTAAATTTTCAAAACTCTATGGCAGAATCTATACCAGGCCGGGACTAAGAACCGGCAGACTTAAGAAAAAAGTGCTGCCCTCCCCCAAAACGCTCTCCACCCAAATCCGGCCCCCGTGCTGCTGCACAATAGTGCGACAAATAGCCAGCCCCAAACCAGTACCTCCGGAATGGCGAGAATCAGAAGCATCAACCTGTTGGAAGCGTTCAAAGACGATCTCCAGCTTGTCTGCCGGAATGCCTCGCCCTTGGTCTTTCACCGCAATCAGGATGGACGAGTTTACTGACGAGTGCGGATTTGCCGCACACTCAGGAGATAACAAAGACGACGACGCTGAGTTCAACCCAGCTTTTTCTGCCAAATCCCGCTTCTGGGTCAACTCCCCGCTCAGCCAAATCGTAGCACCCGAAGGCGAAAATTTAATAGCATTGCTGAGCAAATTTGTCAAGGCTTGAATTAGCCGATCGGGAACAGCTTGCAATTGGGCCCCCACAGGCCGCACCGACAGAGTAACTCCCGCCTGTTCTGCCATCCCCTGCATCTCGTCAGCCGCCTGCAACATCAACTCAGCCACATTGCAAGTTTGTTTGATTGCAGTGCTGTAACTCGACTCCATCCGCTCTAAATCCAGGATGTCATTGATCAAGCGCACCAAGCGGTCAGTGTTAGTGACCGCAATCTCCAGCATCCGCTTGGCTTTCTGGGGGTAAGCGTCAAGCACGCCGCTGTTGAGGAGGCCCAGGGCACCGTGAATCGAGGTCATCGGCGTCCGCAGTTCGTGGCTGACAACCGAGATGAATTCATCTTTCATGCGCTCGACGGCTAGGCGCTCTGTAATATCCTTAAAAGTCACCACAGCTCCGATAATTTTGCCTTGTTCTCGCATCGGAGCGACAACGTATTCAACCGGAAAACTGCTGCCGTCTCGCCGCCAAAAAACCTCATCGGTGACGCGCCGCGCCTCTCCGTCTTCCAAGGTGGCTAAAATTTGAGAACTTGCGAGCAACGGCAGTTTTTCCGTCAGCGGTGTGGCTCCGTCTGGGACAATTTCAGAGCCGGAATTGATGTCTGTTGCAGGTGACAGTTGCTCGTTAGCGCAGCCCTCGAAGAGGATCGCCCTTGAGCATTCTGCCTGTGAACGGTTTATGGTTTCATAGAATGGTCGATCGATCAATTCCTTCGATTCGCAGCCGGCCATTCTCACCGCCGCCGGATTGACAAAAGTTACTTTTCCTTGTTTGTTCAACCCGCAAATTCCTTCCCCTGCGGAGAACAAAATCATTTCTGTTTGGTGGCGGAGTTGTTCAAAAGCTTTTTCGACTCGCTTGCTGTCGGTAATGTCGCGAGCAATTGTCGAAACGCCCGTTACCATTCCTGTGGCGTCTTTAATCGGAGAAATCGTCAGGGACACATCTATCTGTTGGCCGTCTTTCCGCAAGTGCACGGTTTCGTAATGGTCGATCGTAGTTCCAGCCCTAATATTTTCCAGAATTTGGGGCATTTCCTTGGGGCGTTCGGGTATTGCTAAAATCTCGATCGACTGCCCCTTGATTTCCGGCGCGCAGTAGCCGTAAATCTTCTCGGCTCCTGCATTCCAGCTCTGAATTGTCCCGGCGAGGGTTTTGCCCACAATGCCGTCGTCTGAAGACTCGACAATCGACGCTAAGCGCACGAGTTCGTCTCTGGCTTGCTTGTATTCTGTGATGTCGCGGCCCAAAATCACGATACTTTTGCGTCTGCCGTCGGGGTGAAATACGGGTACTTTGATCACATCGTAGATTTTTACAGTACCGTTCGATCGGGGAATCACTTCTTCTCCCCTAGAAAGCGTACCTTTTTCCCACGCTGCTCGATCGCTAATCTCGCACGAGAGCAGGGCCTCCCGGTAAAAAATGCTCAGCTCTCCTAGCTGAGAATCTGTCAGCCCGCGGTATTTATCTGCTGATAGCTCGAACACTTCCAATATCGCTTGATTTGCCTCCTGCCACCTGCCCTCGCCATCTTTGAAGCAGACAATATCTGGCATGGCATTCATCAGCAAGTCGAGATAGGAGTTTTCTCGCAGTGCAGCTTCTACCTCCGCCCGCTTGGCGATTTCCCGTTGCAGGTTTTCGTTTGCCGTTTGGAGCGAATCGATTAACAAACTTTCTGTAAAAGTCTGTTCTTTAATTACTTCTTGAAGTCTGTGGAGTTCTAGCGACAGCCGCCTGCGGGCCAACAAATTTTCTACCCGCAAGTGCAGTTGGGCGGCCGAAACGGGAGTTGCTATCAAATCGTCTATTCTGCGTTCGAGTTGTTTTGCCTGCGGCGAAAACGGCGGTTCAGAAAAAGTAGGCGTTTGGGATTTTTGCAGCAGCAAAAACGGTAAAAATATCGGCTCTGCTGCTGCTTTTAATCCTTCGATCAGCGGCCCGATGCGAGCGTAATTTTCCTGGTCGAGAATGCACAAGTCAAAAACAATTTGGGGAATGGAAATTTCGGAGTTGGGTTCCCAAGTGCGATCGGGTACGATCGCCTCATGCTCGGTGTTGAGGTGTGCGATCGGCAAATTAGGTTGTTGGAGGCGATCGACCAAGAGTAAAATGCGGCTCATTAGTTTGATAATTTCCCAATGACTAATGATATCAATTTCGGTAAATTCACCATTATGCAGGTTTGTAGTGAGGACTTTAGTCCTGTATTTTCTAAGGACTAAAGTCCTCACTACAAACCAATTTTATCGTGGTTGTTCAATCGAACATAATATGAATATTGACTAATGACGGATGATATCATTTCCGGTTGCATCATCATAAGCTGTTATGCACCTAGATTGTTTGCGGTATGAGAGGGGGAGGGGGCTGGTGCAGGTAGAGGGGGAGAGGATTTGACGATTTTTGATGCGGGCCCCTTAAGTCGTAAGGTGCGCCGAAGAGCACCCTACAAATAGGGTCTCAGCCTAAGTTCTGAACGAATGACTAATCACTAATCACTAATCACTAATCACTTTTTACGGCATTCCGATCGGAATCAAAGTATCGAACGGCATACAGGTAGAGTAACGCTCCCCTTCCGATAAAACCGCAATCAGCCTCACCTGCCAGTCGGGCATAATCTGCAAATCCGCCCAGGGTATTGCTACCTCTAAACATTTATCCAGTCCCACTTGAGCCCGGCTGAGGCGGGGCTGCCAGTCATCGCCCTCTCCTGCTTCGTGAAACGCAATCGATTTCGTCAGCAAATTAATCTCTAACTGATGGTGGAATCGGTAGTTTAGCGGTGCTTCGTCGGGCAAACCCGACAGGGGAATCAGACTGTTTTGCATCGTGCGATCGGGATAAAACCAGAACAAATTTAACTCTGGAGGGCAATCAATTCCCGGC
This sequence comes from Microcoleus occultus BM001215366, assembly GCA_036700145.1. Classification (GTDB taxonomy): domain Bacteria; phylum Cyanobacteriota; class Cyanobacteriia; order Cyanobacteriales; family Microcoleaceae; genus Microcoleus. The sequence goes on along the minus strand of JAUBOH010000215.1, from coordinate 7,025 downwards.
CGCACCCCTGCCTTAAAGTCGGCGCGAATGTAAAAATTCAAGTGGTCAACCCCGTACCAAAGCCGCTGAATTGCCGAACTCTGGTGCATCGTACCCCTTGCTCCCCCAACTTCAATCCGGCCCGCTTTGTCCCAATCCTGTTCGTTACCGATACCGTCGATCACCGGGTGAATAAAGCTCATCGGCAGGTGGTCGCCTTGAACAGAGTGCACCTCTACTTGCCGGCGTACTTCCGAGGGTACGGGCTCGCCGAGAGCTTCGTAGATTGCCGCTACGTGTTCGCGAAATAGCTGGTCGAACATGGCATCTTGGTTCGAGGTGTGGCCTTCGCCAAACCACCAGAACCAATCGGAACCTTCGGCCGCGAAAAGGGCTTCCCAAGCTTCGGGATTGCTCTCTTCTGTGGCTTCTGGATGGTTTGCCAATACTTGTCTCGCCGCGCCTAACAAGTCCCAAGCGCGATTTTTCGCGGGGTCGCCGATCCAAGTTGTGAGGGAACCGTCCACCCAGGAACCGGTGTGGAGTTGGGCGGCGGGTATTGTTTCAGTTGCTGGGAATTGGTCGAGAAATTCCGAGACTGTGACTAATTTGATATCTGGATTGTCGCTGAGAGTTTGATAGAGGGATTCTAAGAACGGTTTGCCGTCTTGGGGATAGAATTCCCAGCAATTTTCGCCGTCTAGGGCGATCGTCACTAACCAGGGATTTTCTAAAGCTGTTTGGCCGTCGGGTTGTCGGTGTTTGAGAGTTCTGCCGATCGCCTCTAAGTGTCCCACCAAATCTGACGCTGCTTTTTTCGGTTCCATCGAACCGTAGGTAAACCCGATTAAATCAGATAATCTGTGGTCTCGAAATACGATCGCCAAATCGCCATCAGGAGTTTCTAAACGGTAAGGGCGATATAACAATTCGGGTTCGTAGACATTCCCCGCCCCGTCGCGGTTGAAAAAGTGTTTAATTGTCCACCCCAATACTGCTTCATCCGAGACTATCCATTTAAAGCCTTGTTTAGCAATATAGGGCAAAATTTCCGGGCTGACTGCTTGTTCCGACGGCCACAAACCGCGCGGTTTACAATCAAATCGGTCTTGATACATTTCCCAGGATTTTCTCAAGTGTCGCGGAATATCTTCTTCCCACTGAAACCGATGTTGCGGCAGCGTCATGTTGGGAATGGCTATGCGGCCGCCGTTGGTGTCGGCAAGCAGCGGTAAAATTGGGTGCGTGTAGGGGGTTGTGGAGACTTCCAACTGTCCCTCAGCTTGCATTTTACGGTGCTGGGGAATGATTCTGGCAAGGATTTCTTTTTGTTTTGAGTAGATTTTTTTTCTGTCTGCCAAACTAAAGTTTTGTCCTTGTTTCAGCCACAGGGCAATCTCGGGGTCATCCCAAAACAGCGGGTCAATCCAAGCTAAATTGTGCCACGCCAGCAAGTCGGCAAAGTCTTGCACTTTCCAGTTTGTCAAACACCACTGAATGCCTTTTTCCTGCCGCTGAGTGTAGAGTTGAGCGTAGCGGGGATGCGGCTGGATCAGGGTGTGGTAATTGGCGTCAAAGAAGTGTTCTAAAATAAACTCTTGTTCTTGGATGTTTAAAGTTTCGGCTGGCTTTAATGTCACCGCCAAGTAAGGGTCTATTGCTTTGTCTGCGATGCAGTCTTCAATCTGCAAAATCAAGGACGGAACCAGGTTTACTGTTTGATGCAGTTTGGGATATTTTGCCAGAATTAGCACTAAATCCAAGTAGTCTTTGACTCCGTGCAAGCGCACCCAAGGCAGTCGATACTCGGATGCTCCGGCGCTAGCTGATACTCGGGATTTGTACAGCGGTTGGTGTTGATGCCAGATGAAGGCTACGTAAAGGGGGTGAGACATTACTCTAGTCCTTAGTCATTGGTCAGTGGTCAGTAGTCCTTAGTCCTCAGTCCTCAGTCCTCAGTCATTGGTCAGCAGTCATCGGTCATCGGTCAGTAATATGATTTATTAGCCATTAGTTACTTTAATTTGCTTGTAACTGATGACTTCAGACTAATGAATAAATTTAGTCGTTAATGAACTAATGACTGCGAACTAATGACTGATGACTGATGACTAATTACATTACCTGTTCAACTTCGGAGATTTCTGGGATGGCCTCGCGCAGGCGACGTTCAATGCCCATTCTCAGAGTCATTGTAGAACTCGGGCAAGAGCCACAAGCTCCTTGCAGTCTCAGGTGTACTACTGGGCCGTCGATTTCTACGAGTTCGACGTTGCCACCGTCGGATATCAGGTAGGGGCGCATTTCATCGAGGACTGTTTCGACGTTATCTCTGGTTAGTGCTAGTGTCGTCATAATATTTCGCCTTTGTGATGATTTGTGGCAGTTGATTTGGTTCGGTTTGTTCGATTTGACGGAGTAGCGCGAAATTTCAGAAACTGATGGGTTTCTCGATCGAAGACTTGGGCACTCAGATCAGCCTGCGGCAGGAAACCCGGTTTCTGTTACGCTGATGCTCGATCGGACGCGAGCTCTCTAGTTTGATCGTACCGTTACTTGCCGCCAAATCAAGTTGATTCTGATACACAAACCAAAAAACCCGTTTTATTTAAGAAATCGGGTTTTTTGGTTAGCGCTACACTAATGCTGGTTCTAGCAGTTTGACGTTGGAATAGTTAAACTCGGTTGTTGTCAGTTCACCTTTTTCTTTCGATCGCACTACTTGTTTGGTCATCACATAATAGTCGCCTATTTTCTCAAAGGTATCTTCAAATTCGAGTTCTCTGATGATTTCATCAGTTTGGGGGTTGCGGAAAACGGCGTCGTAGTGGCTGGCCAAAGAACCCTCGGGAGTCTCTAAGCTTTTGTGGGTGTCAATTACAAAGGCCATCCGACCCATCACCCGGCTGACTTGACAAATTGACAAACCTCGGATTTTATAATTAGACCCCATTGAGTCGCCTTGTACCAAGATGTCCACAGCGTCGGTGCTATCCTTCTCGCCCAGGGTGAAGCTATTTTTGCCGTGAGATTTTTCAAATGTCGAACGCTTGCGGTGGGTGACAATATCGCGCATTTGGGTGTACACGCTTTGCTGCACTTCCTCGTCTTCAATGCCGCTGACTTCCACGGTCATGTCTGGTTTGATCGAAACATGACCCGTATATACTTCGTCGCCCTGTTTTAGTTCAATATCGGCACTATAACCGGGAAAGTTGGCATCCCATGTATAACGGTGTTCGTAAGCAGCGCGAAACAAATCGCGAGCGTTGGCTTGCTCTGTCATAAATCCCTCTTTGTCTTGACACCAATCTATTTTAGCTTAACTGTGAGAAGCCCCACACTCACCGGATAGGGGAGTTGTCCGCACTCCCGCCATCGCTTCTCGGTGCTGCTGCTGGGCTTTTATTCGATCGCCACAATAATTTCCTTTGTGTATCGGTTGCTATGATCTGAAAATAAAGTCACAAAATTGCTGTTATTGAGAGCGCGGTCGATCTACTGACAGCAGTCTCAGTTATGGGTTATGTTGAAAAAACTTGTGTTCGCTTGTTAGGTTGCACCTGTGGCAACTATCAAATTCCCCGATTAATAAAATGTTAGAAACAGTCTACAAATACTTAGAAACGTTGCAGGAACAAGCTAGCGAATTGCCAGCACCGCAACAGGCAATTTTAACAAAAACTCTGGAAAATTTATCAAATTCTTTGCAGGAACTGGCAGCTAGTCGTCAGTTTGAAAGCGCGATAAATAACGCGGCAAAGCTGGTAGAACTCGAAAAATCAAATCGTCTATTGGAACGTACTGTCGCGCAGCAAGCGGCGCAAATTAAAAAACTACAGGAGCAGTTGGAAAAAGAAATTAGCCAGCACCGTAGAGATAATCAAGGATTAACTAAAAGCGAAGCCAAACTGCAAGCTGTGCTACGGAATTCTCCGGATCTAATTAGTATTGTCGGCTCCGACGGGCGAGTCCGATACCACAGCGCAGCTATACAGCAGATTTTGGGTTACAGCCCGGAAGAAAGAGTTGGCAAGTTTCATGGCGAGTTAATTCATCCAGACGATTTGCTGGCTTGGCAGGCGTATTTTGGCAAGTTGTTAGAATATCCCGGAATTGCGGGGGCGATCGAATATCGGAAACGCCACGCTGACGGTTCTTGGATCTGCGTGGAGGCGATCGGCAACAGTTTGCTTTACGATTCTAGCGTGCAGGGAATTATAATTAATTCCCGGGAAATAGGGGAACGCAAGCAAGTAGAAATCGCAGTCCGGGAGTCGGAACTGCACTACAAAGTTATGTCGCAAATTACTTCTGATTTTGCCTATTCTTTTAAGGCACTGCCCGACGGCAAGTTCGCCTGCGAGTGGGCGACAGAAGCTTTTGAGCGCTGTACTGGTCGAATTCCTGAAGAATTAGCATCGTTTGGTTGGTGGAACTCCGAACTCGTTCATCCCGACGACAGGGAAATGTTAATTAAACAGTTAGAAGGCTGTACTTTCAGCCGCACGGGAGCCAACGAGTACCGAATTGTTAATCAAAAAGGCGAGGTACACTGGGTGCGCGATTGCTGGCAAGCGGTGTGGGACAAAGATGAAGGACGGGTTGTTCGTTTGTGGGGTGCTTGTCAGGAAATTACCGATCGCAAGCAAGTAGAATTGAAACTGCAACTCGTTAACCAAGTTTTGCAGGCGCAGATAGCCGAAGCGCCGCTGGCGATTAACTGTACCACCAATGACGGCAGTACCCTTGTCTGGAACCGCGCGGCAGAACAACTTTTTGGCTGGAGTGCGGCTGAGGTTTTGGGGCAACCTTTACCGAATATTCCTGCTGGCCAAAAGCAAGATTTTTACGCGCTGCTGAAGTCTGTAGGTAATGGCAAACCGCAAAACGGTTTGGAAGTGTCTTTGTTGAAAAAAGACGGTAGCTCGATCGATGTTTGGGTTTGGGCTGCGCCCGTGCGAGGTGCCGGCGGCGAGACACTAGGCAGTATCAACATCTTTTCTGACCTTTCAGAACGCAAGCGCATAGAAGAGGAGCGCCAAAAATTAGCAGCGCTGAAAAATATGGAAGAACCTTTTTGGGCGCGCTATGTCAGCCCTCCACAAACTAAGAAAAAGAATGGCAATTCATAATCTCATCCAGCACAAGTTGAAAACATTAAAAATGCCAAACTGCCATCTTCTGCTTGCGGTATCATTGGGTGCATCCCAATTTTGTAGGGCTTCGCCCCTACGGATATATTTGCAAAAATGGGATGCTCCCGTATCATTTCCCGTGAAACAACAGTTCTAGGTTTGTAGTGAGGACTTTAGTCCTCATAAAATTCAGAGGACTAAAGTCCTCACTACAAACCTATTTGATGGGAGTTTTTCGAGCGCACATAGTATGATAAATAACCTAGGTACTACGTTTAGTAGTTGGTATGCTGTGCTGTATAAAACCCTAATGACATAAAAAGAATTGAGTAACCAGCCACCGAATTTATTGAAGGAATATATAGATGCAAATGCCATATTTTCCTGGCAAAAGATTTGTCTGCACGGCAAATACTCGACTTTTTGAATGTGCGGCTCGCATCTTTACTGGTGCTGAGATTTCTCCTGGCTCCTGAAAGCGGCTAACTCTGCGTGAGTCTGGCACCCTTCATTTGACTGAATAAAATCTAATACATTACCAATTACCTTAGAAAGGTGGAGAGCCGAACGGTGAGCTTCTTGGATAAAAGACCTCTCTTCTATTGGATCGTCGGCCATATCATCTACGGTTAGTTGTAGGTAGCCAATAATGTGATTTAGGGGAGTGCGAATCTCGTGGGACGCGCTCAACAAAAATTGCTTTTTGAGCTGGGAGATTTCTACTGTTCGTTGGCTGTTCTCCTGATAAAGGGTTGCGAGGGCGATCGCGCTTCCTACTTGATCGGCAAGTTCTTGGGCGAATTCGATCTGGCCTTGAGTCCAAGCTCGATCGGCGTTACCATTCCCCGACGATCCGCGCTCGCATCGGTGCAAACTAATTATGCCGTTAGGTTGCTCTTGATAAGCGGTAGCCAGCACTAGCACCGACTGCCGCTCAAAACAGTCATCGGCCCCAAAGGACTCTATTACCACCGGTTCGAGGGTGGCTAGAGCTTGAATGAAATGAGGTGCTGATGTGAGCGAGATTTCCATTCCCAACATGGGTAGAAATGGTTCTTGGCAGTATTCAGCAGCTACCTTGACTTGCAGGCTAGAACCTTGATAGGGACAAATGATGCAGCGGCTGACGCCTAGATTTTGTCCCAGAGTGTTAACTGTTTGCTGCCAAATGGTATGGAGATCCAATGTTCGACGAATCTTTCTCCCAATTTGCAGTAAAAGTTTTTGCGATTGAGCTGATATTTGCTGATTCATAGCAACCCTTTTTCTACTTGACTGGCAAAAGTTTACCACCCCACCAACAGAGCAGGAATTTACTGAATTTGCTAGCCGCAGGCAGTCCGACTTGGGACTTACGTAATTACACTTAAATTTTGCCACACGCGGTTAAAGATTACTAGGTACTCTCAGTATCTTTACAATATCTTTATGATTCTCACATAGAACTGGGAGCGTCAAGTTTTCTTAATAATCCTTTACACTAGGGATTTGAAAGCTGAATCAGTCGTATGAGTCGGCATTAAGTTATTGTAAAGTTGGCGATTTGCGGGGGCTGACTGGGGGTGTGAGCCAGCAGGGGACAGATAAAGATGAGTTGTTATCGCTACCCCCCGGATTCCACTGATGCGAATTCTGGGTGGGGCCCGGAAGCGCCGGGGGCGATCGGTCTGAGTCCAAAACACCCAAGGAGGGAGCTTGGCAGCGGATAAAGTAAAAATTGATACTGTGGCGGGCGATCGAGCTGTGTTTGTAGGAAAATTACCAATTATCGATGATCTTTATTCACAAAACGGAAGTCACCGATGTACTGATATCGCAATTATTAAGTGAGTGAGGTACAGATTGGTAATTGGTAAGGAATGAGAATTAAATAACTTGCATTTTTTGTAGGTTGGGTTGAGGAACGAA
>JAUBOH010000214.1:0-10987 GCA_036700145.1 Microcoleus occultus BM001215366 | reverse complement strand
CCCAATTCCCAATTCCCAATTCCCAATTCCCAATTCCCAATTCCCAATTCCCAATAACTCTTGAAAAATGAACCTTAAAAAAATTAGCCCTTGGCTGGATGCCCTAGCTATCTTAGGATGGGGAATATTGCTCCTCAAATATTGGATAACAGGCAAATTAAGCATTCTGATTCACCCGAATTACTTTGGCTTGACTGTAGCGGGAGGAATTGGGTTAATGGTGATTGGCGGGTTTAAAGTTTGGGAACTCTTAAAGCTCGATCGCACCAAAAAGCAATTGCGGACATCGCCAGCAAATAACTCTCCCAGAATCACAGAAGTCGAACACGTTACCTTATTTCCCCCCAGTATCGGCAGCACCTTAATGCTAAGCGTTGCATTAATCGGTTTAATCGTAACGCCGCGCACATTTACCAGCCAGACAGCACTGGAACGAGGTCTCACCGAATCCCTGCCAATCACCAGACTGCAACCGCAAGAATTTCGCAATACTACAAAACCCGAAAAGCGATCGCTCGTCGAATGGGTGCGGCTGTTAAATTTCAATCCCGAGCCGGATACATACAGAGGTCAAAAAGTCAAGGTTCAAGGATTTGTAATTCACCCCCCCGACGTAGCAGAACAATATATGTGGATCGGGCGTTTTATCATTACTTGCTGCGCGGCGGACGCCTATCCCATAGGGCTGCCAGTAAAATTACCGATCGGTCAAAGCCGCGTCGCCTTTGCCCCAGACAGTTGGCTAGAAATAGAAGGAGAAGCGATCGTAGAAGAACTGCAAGCGAAGCGCAAATTAATCATTCAAGCATCCTCCCTCAAACCAATTCCCGAACCAAAAAACCCTTATGATTATTAGGTGCCCAGCAAGTTGGAGATTAGATTTTTAGCTTTGTTATGGCCCGATGGGCATTCCGGGCCCGTCCTCTGTCTGCAAATTAAGATACGGTAAAGTCAGCTATAAAAATGGCAGCAGCATCCTGTAGCAGTTGCCAATAGCAAATTCAGCAACTAGACTCGTAATTAGGAAATAAGTTGTGACTATATGTCATCAGAAAAAAAATTAGCTATCAAAGGTGTTGTCTGGACGATCGCCAGCTATGGAAGCAGTCAAATTATCCGATTTGCCAGCAACCTAATCCTGACGCGCCTACTTTTGCCCGAACTATTTGGTCTAGTGGGTCTAGCCTACGTTTTCATCGCAGGGATCGGCTTATTCTCAGACATCGGTCTGGGCCCAAGCATCATCCAGAACAAGCGCGGCGAAGATCCTCAATTTCTCAACACCGCTTGGACACTGCAAGTTATTCGCAGCTTTTTTATTTTCATTTGTTTGATTATAATTACCCTGCCAGTTGCTAGTTTTTATGGAGAACCCCGTCTCCAGTGGTTGATTCCAGTAATAGGTATAAATTCCCTAATAGGAGGCTTTAACTCGACTGCTACATCCAGCCTCAACCGGCAAATGGCAGTCAAGAGAGTAGTAATTTTTGAGTTGGGCATACAGATCGTTTCTACTACAGTGATGGTTGTCTGGGCCTGGTTCGATCGCAGCATCTGGGCCATCCTCGCAGGCGGTTTTACTGCCTCCATAACAGAGTTAGTATGGAGCCATTTTTTGATTCGGGGCAAGTCGAACCGCTTTGCTTGGGATAAAGAAGCAGCTAAAGAAATATTTTCTTATGGCAAATGGATATTTTTGTCTACGGCTTTGTTTTTCTTGTGTTCTCAAGCCGATCGACTGATCCTCGGGAAAATATTTACTTTAACAATGTTGGGCATTTACGGCATCGCTTTTACCCTCGGCGATATGCCGCGCCAAGTCATCATCGCCATTAGCGGCCGGGTGATTTTCCCCTCGATTTCTATGCTGGCTGACTTGCCGCGGCAGGAATTACGCGCTAAGATACTCAATAACCGCAAGCTGATTTTAATACCGTTAGCCGTAGGTTTAGCAATTTTTGTCAGCTTCGGAGATCTGTTAATTTTAACGCTGTACAGGAAAGAGTATATAGCGGCATCTTGGATGATGCCAATCTTGGCTTTAGGTATCTGGCACACCACCCTCCACAATATAATGGGTTCTTGTCTGTTAGCCGTCGGAAAGTCTCAGTATCCAGCTATGGGAAATCTGCTGACTTTTGTGAATCTGTGTATAACTATACCGCTGGGATACCACTTAAAAGGTAATTTGGGTGCTGTGATTGCTGTAGCTTTAGGCGACCTTCCTACCTATGCAGTAACTAACTACGGTTTGTGGCGAGAAGGACTAACTTGTTTTTGGCAGGATATTCAATTGACAGCACTGTTTTTAGGGGTGCTGGCTACTCTACTTTGGTGTAGAGTCTCTTTTGGTTTAGGTCTGCCAATCGATAAAATATCACCGATGGATTTAATTCCAATCAATCAACTGTTTCAGTAAACAAAAAGGAGATTATCTGTATGTCAGCGGAAAAAAGTAGAAGAAGAAAAGTAATGCACTTTATCTTTTTACAAATGGCTCTGTTACAAGAAATATCGCGAGTGACCAGTAGGTATACTAAAATGATGTTTTTTCATCAAAAAAGTCGCGTCATAAATTTATTCAAAGAAAACGAACAGCCCGAAAAAGCACGGCCCAAAGTCTTTGCGGCTGTCGCACACATTACATCAGTTGAAGAATCTAAAAATCCCGAAAAAGCCGCAGCAAAAATAGAGAGACTCAGGCACACAATAGATGGACTGTTGACGAGTTTTGCTCATTGCGACCTGAGTATTGCGATCCAAACTCTACCGAACAGGCACGTTACAGCGTATTTACCTGAATATCAAATTAAGTGCATTCAGATACAAGAAGGCCCGGAATGCGATCCCATGTTTGTAGAGTTTAGACTTCAGGAAGAATTTGTCGAAAGAGTAGAAAAATTTGACTGGTTTTTATTCATAGAAGATGACATCGTTTTGTACGATGCTTTCACTATAGAAAAGTTGGAAAAATTTAACCAACAAAGCGGGTATGAGAATGCTATTCTTTACCCAAACCGTTATGAAATGTATCAAGGAACCAAGAGATATATTGATTTGACAATAGAGCAGCCCCTATCGTGGAATCAGCTATCTAGTGTAGAGATAGAAGGTGTAAAATTTGCCGAGTTTAGCAACCCTCATGCAGCATTTTACTGTTTGTCAAGAAAGCAGATGAAACAGTGGATAAAATCAGGTCGCCTCTTCAAAAATCAAGTAGTGAATGTGGGGCCTTTAGAGAGTGCAGCAACTTTTTGTCTTTTGGAATGTTTCTCAATATATAAGCCTCACCCGTCAAACTTAAACTATTTTGAGGTCAGGCATTACGACAGCAAATATTCTAAGTTATATCCAGAACCGGAATCGCCCTATACACTGTCAGCGGTTAATCATAGTTCCAAAATAGCAATCGGCCAGAATTCGTGAAATTAATAGATATCTTGCAAAAATACAAAGCACCCCACCCCAACCCTCCCCATGAATCAGGGGAGGGGGTAAGATTATTCTTGTTTCCCCCCTTAATAAGGGGGGACTAAGGGGGGTAAATTTGAATTTTGCAAGAGTTCTAATCTAATTAGGTCGTCTTGATGATTAGTAGGATGGGTAAAGCGCCAGCGTTACCCCTAGTGCCGATCGCACAATTGGCGATTTGAGATTTTAGATTAAATTAAAATAATCTAAAATCTCAAACCGCCCTGGACGCAACTGGCACAATGGTAGGGCGATCTACAGTCGTCAAAACCTCTCTGGAACGAGCAAGTTTGAGCCGCTACGCACCCGGAAAGCGCTCAATCTAAAATCTAGAATCTCAAATCGGTTGATGCTGTAAAATTTAATAAGAAAGAAAATTTGGCAGTTAATTTTCAGCAGAAATAGGAGAGAAAGATTTGTGAGTATTTTTAACAAAAAAATTGCTCCTTCACCCTTCGCTATTGGGCCATTCAAACAGCCGATCGACCGCGCGGCGATCGTCCTGATGCTGGTACTCGGCGTCTTAATGGGACTGCTGCTGCTGACGGGCGATCGCACAGCACCCAGAGTGCGAGAATTTACCTGGGAAAACAAACAAATCGGCGCCGCAGATACCGGCTTTATCCTCAACTTCTTTCGGCCGATGAACCACTCCACCGTCGAGGAAAACTTAAAGCTAGAACCCGAACTCCCCGGTAAATTTAGCTGGGCGGGCCGCCGCATGGCTTACACTCTCAAAGATCCAGCACCCTACGGCGTTACCTACACCGTAAAACTCGCCGGAGCAACCGACAAGTATTTTGGGGAAAACAACCAAGATAAAGGAACGCCAATTCAACCGTTTAGCAGTTCCTTTCGCAGCCGCGATCGAGCTTTTGCTTACATCGGCGTCCAAGGCGAAACAGAAAGCAGATTAATGCTAGTCAATCTCACCAGCAGCGAATCGAAACCGATACCGCTGACTCCCAAAGATTTAGTCGTTACTGATTTTAAACCGTATCCAGACAGCGATCGCATTTTATTTTCAGCCACAGATCGATCGGTCATCCGTACCGGTGGCACCCTAAATCAAGAACTATTTACCGTCACCACCGGCCTCAATCCCCAATCCCCCGGAGAAGAACCCCAACAAACCCAACCAGCAGGTAAAATCAACAAAATCTTAGACTCCAAAGATTACCAAAACCTCAAATTTGACCTCTCAGCCGACGGAAAAATCATCGTTATCCAGCGCGTCAACCGCCGCAATCCAGGCGATTTTAGCCCTTGGATTTTAGAAGAAAAAGTGGCGCCGCGACCCTTGGAAAATCAACAAGGCGGAGATTTTCAGATTCGGCCAGACAGCAAATCGATGGTAATATCTCAAAAACAAGGATTGGCGATCGTTCCCCTCAAACCGGAAGCAGACCCAGTAGAATTTTTGCCAAAATACGAACAAGTATTGGGGATGGCCCGCGACAACTCCGCCGCCGCCTACGTTAAATACAACAGCGACTACACTCGATCGCTTTTCATCTTAGACAACCAAGGTGCAGAACAAGAAATATTGCGAATTCCCGGTAGCATTATCGCCGTTTATTTCGACCCCCGCAAAAACAAAGACAACCAATTCCCGCGTCTCTACTGCTTGTTAGCCCAGCGCCTGAAAACAGAAAGCTACAAAGAACAGCCTTTCATCGCCGCCATCGACCTCAAAAAAGACGGCATCCGTTTGGTAGGAACCATCAAACCGCTGCTGGTTTTGCCCAACCAATTAGATACCCAAATCAGTTTATCTCCCGACGGGCTGGCATTAATTTTCGACCAATCAGTCACAACAGCAACACCCTCAACAGTAGACAGTCCCCGCAACTCGGGCGGACAGTCGATCGCCACGAGCCGCCTCTGGGTGCTACCCTTATTAGAAATACCCGCAGACGCTTCACCCGCAAAAGTACAGCCAGAAGAACTTCCCTTTGCGGGCTACCACCCTCGCTGGCTGCCTTAAGTCGATTAGAGATTTGAGATTGGAGATTTGAGATAGACTTGATAGTACGGGATACTTGTAGATATCATAAACTGTGAAACCGACTTGCTTTATCTGTAATCTCAAAGCTAAAATCAAAAATAAAAAATCATTATGAATCCCGAAGAAATTAGCAATACCCTTAAAGACTTATTTGGCGAAAGTGTTGAGACGCCAGCCCCTACTTCTTGGCAAGTACAAACCCCCAAATTTCGCCTTTTAGTCCTGCTTTCAGACGATGGGAGTTGGCTGCGGATTTTGCTGCCGATCGCCGATGCCCAAGAAGCTCAACCATTTTTAGATAAACTGCTAGAAGCTAACTTTGACACCACCCTCGAAACTCGCTACGCCATACATCAAAACGTTTTGTGGGGAGTATTTCAGCATAGTTGCGCCACACTCGCCGCCCCAGATTTCTCGGCCGCCATCGCCAGACTGCTGGCCTTGCAAGAGAGAGGTTTGTCCGACTTTTTTGGCGGTTTGATCGAAAGCCGCATCCGTCAAATCATCAAAGCTGCGAAGATGCAGGGCCAGTCGGTGGAAACTACCCTTCAGACTTTAGACCGTTTCTACGCAGAGGGATTGATGGGCGAAATGGAACTCGGGCGAGAGTCGCGCGAACAGACTCTGGCTGCTTGGCGCTACCAGCTAGAACGCCTCTGGCCGGAGGTGGAACCCTAAGACGATTTTTTTTTGATTTTTGATTGCAAAAAACTGACGACAGCCGGAGTTGGAAATTTGCCTGCATTTGCATTCTTGCTTAAATTCGGTACAATCTGCCGATTTTTGCCTCCGTCCCAGTCTTGACCGTTCGGGCCTCAAGTCACTTCCACCAGCGCCAATCCTGGCCCTCCATCCCTCGATCGATCCCCGTATATTCACTGATAACCCGCTATCGGTTCTCCAATTCGCTACCAGCACCGGAAAAATGGTATATTAGACAACAAAAATCGTTTATTAATTTTTAAGATTTTCGGAAAACACGCAATCGCAGGGTATATCATGGTAAAAAGTTTACAGCGCGTGCTCCGTAAGTTCCACAAAAGCTTCGATCGTTTAACATTGATTTAGAAACCAAATCTTTAGCAGACAATGCCAGGGCGATCGGGTTTTCCCATCGGGTGCTGTTGAAAATTGACAAATTAGCAATTACCCCCTACCAATTACCCGTTACCAATTAATAGCAACTTAAGTTATCCATCAATACAACATTTAACAGGGGTTTCATCTATGTTTGCTGTGCGTGAGACTAGCTCGGAGTTATCAGTGTTGCATATACCTGAAATTTGTACTTGGAACATCTCCTTAGAATCAACTCTCCTAGACCTGCCGCTCTACAACTGCCAAATTGAATTAACTCAACAGGCAAAAGAAGTAGCTCAGGCTTTTGAAGAAAATTCAATGCTTCCAGGCGTCATTTTGAGCGATCGGGGTAATTTTGTCGGTCTAATATCCAGGCGTCAATTTTTTGAAAAAGTTAACCGCCGCTACGGATTAGAAATGTTTTTTAAGCGACCGATAGAGGTATTGTACAGGTTTTCTCGGCAAGATTTGCTGGTGCTTCCCGGCAGTAAATTAATAGTAGAAGCCGCCCAGGAATCGCTTTACAGGTCAGCCGAATTAGTTTACGAACCCGTAGTAGTGGAAGTAGCACCCCAGACATACAAACTATTAGACGTACACCAATTAATGGTGGCTCAAGCCAGAATTCACCAAATAACAAATAAGTTGCTCCAAAAACAAACCCAAGCCAAACTCATCCAAACCGAAAAAATGGCGAGCTTGGGGAGGATTGTAGCGGGAGTAGCCCACGAAATTAGAAATCCGCTGAACTGTATTTGGGGAAATTTGACTTTTCTGCTGTCATATTTTGAAAACTTGCTGCAGCTAATGTCGGTTTATGAAGAAGAATATTCGGCACCGTGTCCCCGAATAGATGCCCTAAAAGAAGAAATTGAATTTGATTTCTTACAAGAAGATTTGCCTGTTACCTTAGAAGGGATGAAGTTGGGAGCCACGCAATTGCTAAAAATAGTTAACGGGCTGCACCATTTCTCTCACATGGACGAGACCAAGCCAGTGGAGACAGACATTCACGAATGCGTGGAGATTACGCTGTTAATTCTGAAAAACCGCTTTAAAAATAGCATTGAAGTGGTAAAAAATTACGGCGAACTGCCGCTAGTTAGCGGCTACTCCGGTCAGTTGAGTCAGGTGTTTTTGAATTTGTTAGTTAACGCTCTAGACGCGCTGACAGAGTACGCAGCCGATCGAGAAATGCAGACCCAGTACCCGGACGAGTGGCAGCCCAAAATCGAAATTACCACTAAAGTCATAGAAACCGAACACGGCAAGCAGGCCGCAATTTGGATTGCCGATAACGGGCCCGGCATTCCCACAGAAAATCAGCAGCACATATTTGACACTTTTTTTACCACTAAACCAGCAGGTAAAGGCAGCGGTATGGGGCTGGCTATCTGCTATCAAATCGTCACAGAAAAGCACGGCGGCCAACTAAAATTGCGATCGCAGCCAGGATCGAACACCGAATTTGAAATTTTCCTACCAATAATTCGCAAAACATGATTAACTCAAAGAACAGTCTCGGCTGAACGCTTACGAAAAGTGAAACGATCGGCTAGCTTAGTAGTAAGTTCTCATTTCACTTTCCCGGGGTGTTTCGGCAACTAAAAGTTCCAGTGGCAAATAGATTCAGTTCCAAACTACGAGGCCCTTCACTCTGCGAAGGCACCCATCAAGACCTTTCCCTAGAGTCTACCCTCCGGGATTTGCCCCTGTATCACTTTCAGGTTAAATCGAGCTGCTTGGCCGTCGCAGTTGCCGAAATGTTTGAACAGCATCCCCTGGTGCCGGGAGTCGTCTTGCTGGAAGCAGGAGAGTTTGCTGGCATGATATCCCGCAGACAACTGCTGGAATATTTGCTCAAACCCCAAGGCCCCGAGCTATTTTTGCACCTACCGCTGAAAGTTCTCTACAGTTACGCTCGCGTCGAAATATTATTGCTCGCAGAGAGTACAACCATTTTGGCAGCAGCTCAACAAGCTCTGCGCCGATCGCCCGAATTGCAGTCAGAACCAATCGTCGTCCAAATCGACTCCCAATCTTACCAGCTCTTAGACCCTCACGCACTAAACATCGCCTACTGGCAAATTCGCGGCATAGAAACTCAAGTCCGCTACGAAAGAGCCCAAACTCAAATGATTCAAAGCGAAAAAATGGCTAGTTTAGGGCGTTTAGTCAACGGAGTAGCCCACGAAATTTTAGATCCGGTAGGCTTTATTTGGGGCAATTTAACTTACGTCAGCGACTACAGCAAAAACTTGATGGAATTGCTATCAGTTTACGACGCGCACTGTACCGATCCCCCGCCGGAAATAGCACGGCTCAAGGAAGAGATAGACTTTGACTTTTTGCAAAACGATTTTCTCCGAACTGTTAGCAGCATCAAAGCCGGAGCCGAACGTTTGAGCAAGTTGGCAACCAGTTTGCAAAACTTCTGCCACATCGACGATATTTATCCCAAACCGACCGACTTGCACGCCAACATAGACAGCATACTTTTGCTGCTAAAAAGTCGTTTGACCAGGGAAATCAAAGTAGTGAAAAACTACGGCTACCTGCCGCCCGTGCCGTGCTATGCAGGACAGCTCAACCAAGTATTTATGAATATCTTGACCAACGCTATTAATACATTAATTAACGAAGCAGTCGGTCAAGAATTGGCCAAAGAATTCAATGGGGGAGGAGTCAAAGACTTCGATCGCCAGCCTCAAATTGACATTACAACTCAAGTGTGCTGTCCCGAACCTGCGATCGACTTAGACAAACTTCACACTCGCTGGGTTTCGATTTGCATAGCAGATAACGGGCCAGGAATGTCACCTAGCAAGTACAAAAAAATCTTAGAATCATTCTCTACCGAAAAACGCGCCCTCAAAGAAACCAGTTTAGCAGTTAGCTATCAAATAGTGACGGGCAAACACGGCGGCGCATTCAGAATGCGATCGGAATTAGGCAGCGGCACCCAATTTGAAATTTTGTTACCCTTAGCTTAAATAAGTCATTAGTCATTAGTCATTAGTTATTGGTTGGCTCTAATAACCAATGCTCTTCGGCCCAATGCTCTTCGGCTCTTCGGCTCTTCGGCCCAATTCCCAATTACCCCTTACCATTATCTAATTGAGTGCCGCACATTTTACAAAATCTAGCATTAGCATCATGTACAGACCAACCGCAACCTGTACAAACAGTTTCTACTTGATTAGCACTTTTAACTAATTGTTTAATCAAATCCCCCAATTGCCAAGGAATCAGGGCAATTCCCGTCAAAATCATCAAAATAGTCAGAAAACGGCCAGATTCCGAAATCGGAGTAACATCGCCAAATCCCACGGTAGTCATCGTGACAACCGAGAAATAAACAGCATCCAAAAAAGTGCCAAAACCTTCGGGATTTGCCGGATGTTCGACTTGATAAATTAAACCAGAATAAACAAAAATTATCGCCAGCAAAGTAAACAAAATCCGAGAAAAAATCACCCCATCTTCGCTGCTGATGCGGAAAACTGAATTTTTCAATTCCAGAAAGCGGATGAGTCGGAGAATTCTAAACCAGCGAAAAATGCGGATAAAACTGACATTGACAAATCCTAATAAAAATGGTAATATTGCCAGCAAGTCAATCACTGAGAAAAAACTAAAAATAAATTTAACTCGATTTTCGGCACACCACAGCCGCAACAAATACTCAAATGCAAAAATAATTAAAAGCGCTGTATCGAGAGTTTCCAAATTAATTCTAACAGCTTCCGAAATCGGGTAAGTTTCGGCGATGAAGCTGGCGGAAGATAAAAGAATGAGTCCGGTAAGAGTTAAATTGACGGTTCTGCCAATTGGGCTTTCGATATCTTCGAGATAAAATCCAATTTGCGATCGGCTTAACATAGATGAGATAATTAATATTATTTCTGAGGTAAGGGAATTATCGCACATGAGTATCGAATTAACTAAGGGTGAAAGGTTCAATCTTTCTAAAGAAACTCCTGATTTCAGTAAAATTGCGATCGCCCTGGGTTGGCAAGTCAGCCAGACAGCACAAAACTGCGACATTGACGCATCTGTTTTTATGTTAGCGGCAGACGGTCGGATTCCCGCTGAAAAGTATTTTGTTTTTTACAACAATCTGACATCGCCAGACGGTTCGGTGCGACATTCAGGAGACAGCAGGAATGGACAAATTGATGGGGATGATGAGACGGTTTATGTAGATTTGAGTAAAATCAATTCGGCGATTCAGGAAATAGTATTTGTGGTGACTATTCACGAGGGACAGCAAAATAATCAAAGTTTTAGTTTAGTTACAAATGCTTTTATTCGGCTTTACAATGCGGAGACGGGAAGCGAACTGTTTCGGTACAATTTAAATCAGATATTTTCCCAAGAAACGGCTTTGGAATTTGGACGTTTGTATCAGAAGAATGGCGAATGGAG
>JAUBOH010000213.1:9738-10990 GCA_036700145.1 Microcoleus occultus BM001215366 | reverse complement strand
TTGCTGCGTTCCCTAATTTGCCTGCTAATTATGAACAGTTTTCTGCTAACTTTGCCGCCGCACAGTTTCGGAATAGCCCTAAAAGGATTGCCGCTACCAGCAGGTTTGCAAGAGATTGTACTGTTAGCGGGACAATACTTAGAAATCTTGCTAGCGGAAGTCAACCGCATGAAAAGATCCGCTCAATTACGAGGTTTATCGGGTAGCGTGGGATGGCTCAGATATGCCAGTGCTTCGATGATCGGGGCGCTTTATTTGCGAAGTCTCGATCGCGCTGAAAGAGTACACGCAGCCATGATGATTCGCGGCTATCAAGGAAATTTGCCCGCCGACTCAAAATCAACACCAAAAGAGCGACTCTGGCTGACAGTAACAATTTTAATAGCAGCCGGATTAACAATAGCTTCTTATGGGAATTGGGCATAGGGCATGGGGCATGGGGCATCAGTCAACAGTCAACAGTTATGGGAGATTCTAATCAGTGCCAACTATCGAAGTGCAGGACTTAGTATTCGGATATCCACAGCAAAAGCCTGTATTGCAAGGAATTTCCTTCACCTTACAGCCGGGAGAAAGAGTTGCTTTGCTCGGTTTAACTGGTGCTGGAAAAAGCACTTTGCTCGAAAACTTAATTGGCTTAAAAATGCCTCAATCCGGTGAGATTAGAGTGCAGGGAACCAAGCTGGAAGAGGCGACTTTATCGCAAGTACGGAGGCAGATTGGATTTTGCTTTCAAGATGCTAACGATCAGCTTTTTATGCCGACTATTTTAGAGGATGTGATGTTCGGGCCGCGCAATTACGGGGTGCCGCTGGATGTGGCGCGCGATCGAGCTTTAGCCCTATTAGACGAATTCGGTTTACTAGAATTTGCCAACCGTTCGGCCCACGAACTGTCTGGCGGTCAAAGAAGGTTAGCAGCTTTGGCAGCAATTTTAGCATTAGAGCCTGCAATTTTAATTTTAGACGAGCCGACAAACGGACTCGATCCGTCGTGGCGCAGGCATTTGGCTATGGTTTTGTCGCAATTGCCGATCGAAGTAATTTTGATCGCGTCCCACAATTTGAATTGGATCGGGAAAACGACGGGGAGAGCGTTGATTTTGGCTGACGGTCAGATTCGGGTGGATGAACAAACTCAAGAATTGCTCAAAGATCGATCGACTCTGGAATATTACAATTTGCCGCCCGATTGGTAATAAAAGTGGTTTGTAGTAAGGACTTTAGTCCGGATTTTCTCAAAGATTTAAGAA
>JAUBOH010000213.1:2790-9638 GCA_036700145.1 Microcoleus occultus BM001215366 | reverse complement strand
TAAGGACTTTAGTCCGGATTTTCTCAAAGATTTAAGAAGGACTGAAGTCCTCGCTGCGAACCTATAAAAGTGGTTTGTAGTAAGGACTTTAGTCCTTAGATCATTTCTCATCGATCGCTTCGATCCCTGTCCATCCTTCGGGAATCCCATATTTGAGATATTTTGCACAGCGATCGCAATATAACTTTGCTGCTTTATCAACAGGATTTACTGCCAATACAGCCTGAAATATTTGCTGCGATTGCACAAAATTTTGTTGATGATAAACCACAATAGCTTGTTCAAAGTTGGTCTGAGTTTGTTTTTTTAACTGCTTGAGATGTTCAGCATCTCCGTCGTACACTTCAAAAACGGCTACGGGCTGATTTTTGCCTTTCACCTTGACGCGATCGACAAACCGATAGCTATACTTAGTTAAATCATCAAGATTCAACAAAGTGCGATCGCTAATCAAAATTCCCGCAGCATACAACTTAGTTAAACCCTCCAACCGAGAAGCCAAATTAACAGCATCAGCAATCACCGTACTTTCCATCCGCTGCTCTTCGCCGATCGTACCCAACATTAAATTCCCAGTATGCAAACCAACCCCAATCGTAATCGGCAGATAGCCGTTTTTTTGCCTGTGCTGATTGAAAACAATCACTTCTTGCTGCATTTCAATAGCGGCTTGCAAAGCATCATCAGCAGATTCGGGAAACAGCGCCATCACAGCATCGCCAATATATTTATCAATAAACCCGCGATGCTTTCTAATTAAAGGGCTAACTCTCCCCAAATAGCTATTGATAAAAGCAAAATTTTCCTCCGGTGTCATCTGCTCTGAGATGCTAGTAAAAGAGCGAATATCAGAGAACATTACCGACATTTCTCTTTGCAAATTATCACCTAGTTTGACATCGATAATACTTTCTTGTCCCAGCAACCTTAAAAACTCGTGAGGCACGAATTTGCCGTAGGCAGCATTTAGTTTTGCCAGATGAATGTGAGTTTTTATCCGTGCTAATAACTCCTTTTTTATAAAAGGCTTTGTCAGATAATCATTAGCTCCTAAATTAAAGCCTTGCACCAAATCTTCGGTTTGATTTTTAGCTGTCAGCATCACAATCGGCATTTCCAATGCTGCAAATCTTTCTCGCACTTTTTGGCAAACTTCATAACCAGTCATGCGCGGCATCATTACATCGAGCAAAATTAGATCTGGCTTCAACCCGTTATCGATCATCTCTATAGCTTCTATGCCATTAGATGCTTGAATTATGGTATAATTTTCTAGGGAAAGATTGTTGACTATTACCTGGATATTGATTGGCTCGTCATCGACAACCATGATTTTAAGTTGGTGATTGTCTCGGAGTTCCTTCACTGTTAATTCTGACGGATTAGCGGTAATTAAGTGTAGCGGCAGACGCGTGATTAAATGTGTAATTTTTTCCGGTGAAGATGATTCTTGATTCGTGAAGTCTAGCTGACTGAGAGATATTGGTAAGGTGAAGGTAAACTTAGAGCCTACACCTAAAGTTGAGGAAACCCAGATGTTGCAGCCGTGCAATTCGACTAATTGTTTTGTCACCGCCAAACCTAAACCTGTTCCGCCATAATTTCTTGCAGTGGAACCGTCACCTTGTTCAAAGGATTCAAAAATTTTGTCTAACTTATCTTCAGGTATGCCAATGCCTGTGTCTGACACAGTAATTGCTAACAGTTCATTATTCGCTGTTGATTTTTCACTATCTACTAATACCGAACTATTAATTACTTTAGCTGAAATTTCTATAATACCGCTTTCTGTAAACTTAATAGCATTGCCGATTAAATTATAAAGGATTTGCTGTAGCCGATTTTCATCGGCGGCAGCCAGAGGCAATTCTGGACTAATTGCGTTAATCAAATGTAAGGATTTTGTACCAATGAGTGGCTGGGATAAACTCAGAACCAGAGCTGCTATTTCTCGCAGACCTATTGGCTTGATTTGCAGTTCAAGAGTTTGGTGTTTGAGTTTGGAAAAATCTAAAATATCATTAATTAATGTAGAGAGTCTTTTACCCGATGATATAATTAAGATTAAATTAGAATTAGTTTTTTCTGGCAATTGCCCAGTAGCGCCATCAATTAATGATTCTGCAATGCCGATAATCCCATTTAAAGGCGTGCGAAGTTCGTGGGAAGTATTGGCAAGAAATTCATCTTTTAGCTGATTGAGTTGCTGCAATTCGACATTTTTTGCTTCGAGTGCGGTGAATGACGATCGCAATTGATCTGCCATACTATTAAAAGCTTTTGCAAGCACGCCGAGTTCGTCATCACGCTCTAAGTTGACAATTTGGTTAAATTCTCCTTCGGCGAAAGCAGTAGCAGCAAACTTGAGGCGTAAAATCGGCTGGACGATATATTTTGAGGTGGCAAATCCGATGACTATTGCTAATCCTAATGCTGCGATACACAGCAAAATAGTAGTGCGGTTGTTTGAGTTGATTTGCTCCATGAAATCTGACTCGGGGATGACTACTACAATTAGCCAGTCTAAACCTTTGTCGTCTTGTAAGGGAGTGACTTGCAGGAATTGTCGCTGACCTTTAATATCGAATTTAAGCTGTTGGGTTTGCTGAATATTGTTGAAATCTCGAAAGTTATTTTGCAAATATTTAGTAGTGAGGCTAATCAGACTGTTTTGGCTGTCAACAGCCTTAATTCTTGCTGTTTCCTCACCCTTAACGGAGAAGATGGGATCGGAGGTGGATGTCGTTACTAAATCGCCCGATCGCTCGATAATAAAAGTCTGTCCTGACTTGCCAATTTTTAGACTTTGCAGAAATTGATTTAGCTGAATAAAAAGTAAGTCTGTGCCAAAAACTACTTGCAATTGGCCAAATTCATCGTATAATGGTTGGGCGGCAGTAATGCCAAGTCCTTTGCTAGTAAAGTCGGCGTAAATTTTGCTCCAAGTTGCGGTTCTAGCTTCTACTGCTGCGGTGTACCAGGGGCGGACTCGCGGATCGAATTTGGGTTTTACTTTGACGAATTCAGCGGGTTCGCCGCGGTTATTAGCAGCGTAATAATTCATGTCGCCGCCTGTTTGTTCGGTTCTTTCTTGCAATAAAAAAGTGCCGTCATTATTGCGTCTGGCGGCAATAAAGTCTCCGGCGGGAGTAGCAATATATGTAACGCTTACTGTGTCAAAGGTTTGCATTTGTTTCCAGAAATGACGCTGGATTCTGGGAATTTCCTGCAAGTTAATATCGCCTAATTCAAAAGCATTAGCTTTGACTTGATTGAGTTTGTGGGGAGTGACCATGTATGCTTGGAGTCGATCGCTAATTCGATCGCTAATTTCTTGCCGCAACTGCGAAGCAACATCATTGACGGCTTGCTGTCCGTTTCTAAATGACAGATAGCCAACAACTCCCACTGCGCCGACAATCTGGAGTACAAATGGCACAATGAGTACGGTGCGTAGGGGAACTTTACCAGAAATTTTGGAAATTGAATGAGTCAAAGATTGCAAAAACATAGCGGTGCTTTCCCAGTAACAACAATCCGCACCCCCTCCAGCCTGAAACACCTATTTCTGTTATCATACCTGTTATCGCATATCTTGGGACGACTAATTTGCGCTTGCAGGTAATCGGTGACAGTTAGCTAGATTTCTTGAGTTGAGGGTTCCAACTTACTACTCAATACTTGAGTTAGCTGTTCTCTTCCGTATTAATACCTTTGGTTTAAAGTCAAGTTACACAACAAGTTTTCAGTATTTTAAGTGTGCTAGCATTACGATCGATCGTATGTAGCTCGATTTTAACGAATGAATCGAAATTCTGTAAACGTACAATGCTTCCGACTCAGAAATGCTGTGGGGAACCACGAAGGATTGCCCCTAGGGAAATCAGGTTTCTTGATTGATAGTGGAAGGCTGTAATTAAAGCTCGAATTTTCGACTGGCTTCATTATACAAGTGAATTGCTAAATCGCGAATAATTTCTTCACTTTCAAAAGTAGTTCCCAATTTTTGTTGAGTTTTCTCGACGCAAAGTTTCATCAATTCGGATGAATTTTCGACGTGAAGTGCGATCGCTATGAGCTTCTGCTCAAAACTTACCTCGATTTCCGCCTGGATTTCTACAGGTGGAAATTTGGCATATTTCCCGAAACTATCAGCCATATTTTCCTGCTTTTTCCTTTGGACTTCCTCTGAAAAACCCGCAGAAATTATCCCCGCAGGAAGAGCAAAAATTCCGATGCCCAAAAATGCTAATATTGCTCCTAAAAATCTGCCGAGAGGAGTGATCGGATAAATATCGCCGTAACCGACAGTCGTTAAAGTTACAACTCCCCACCACATGGCATCCGGGATGCTCCCAAAAGCTTTAGGATGGGCTTCTGATTCGACAAAATACATAATGCTGGATGCAAATATTAGGATGATAAAAACTGCAAATGCGGTAGCTATTAATTCCTCTTTTTTGGCGTGTAATACTGTTCCAAGAGTTCGCACAGACTCAGAATATCTGCTCATTTTTAGCAGGCGCAATAATCGCAGAAGGCTAATTGAATTAACAAAGGTTATGGCTGGGAAAAATAACACCAGATCATAGGGTAAAATAGAAAAAAAATCAATAATACTCAATGGTGTGAGAGCGTATTTTATTCTTCCCCAAATAGGGTTGCTGTATTGGCGATCGACGGTACATACCCAAAGTCTCAAAAGATATTCTATGGTGAAGACCAAAGAGGAAATAATTTCGATATCTTCAAAAATCCGTTTGTATTCGAGGGAAAAAACAGGAGAAGTAGAAGCTATAAAAGCTGTAATATTTAAAACAATTATAAAAGTAATAATAAAATCATCTGCTAAGCTGTAGAAATTAGTGCTGTCTGAGAGTTCTAAAATTTCATAGATGATTGTTTTGGGTTGTTTGGGCATTGGGTTTTCTCCAGGGTGATAGCCGATTGACGATCGCTGCTGAGTTTAGTTTAAGAAATTTAATTAAAAAAAGTAAGGTTTGGAGTTAAGCTGGGAAGAATTTCCAACTATTACTGGATTTGCAGCAGGCAAAAGTCATGAAGGTAGCCGTATTCAGTACGAAATCCTACGATCGCACCTTTCTGGAAGCAGCCAATGTCGGCGGTCAACACGACTTGGTTTTTTTTGAACCACATCTGACCCTGGAAACCAGCGTTTTAGCTGCTGGATTTCCGGCCGTCTGCGCGTTCGTGAACGACTGCTTGGACGCGAAAACGCTTGCTAGCATCGCCCAAAATGGCGCCCGCTTGCTGGCCCTGCGATCGGCCGGATTCAATCACGTTGACTTAGCAGCAGCGAGGGATTTAGACTTAACTCTCGTCCGAGTTCCCGCTTATTCTCCCTACGCCGTCGCCGAACACGCAGTGGCGATGATTTTGTCCCTCAACCGCAAAATCCACCGCGCCTACAACCGTGTCCGCGAAGGCAATTTCGCCCTAGATGGCTTGTTAGGTTTTGACCTCCACGGCAAAACGGTAGGGATAGTGGGGACGGGAAAAATCGGCGCCATAACTGCCAAAATTTTGCACGGATTCGGGTGTCGGCTGCTGGGATACGATGTTTCCCAAAACCCGGATTGTCTGGCCCTAGGCATGGAATACGTCGCCCTAGGGGAACTCTTCGCCGGTTCTGATATTGTCACCCTCCACTGTCCGCTGATACCGGAAACTTATCATCTGATTAATCCAGAAGCGATCGAGCAAATGAAACCAGGGATGATGCTGATCAATACCAGCCGAGGCCAGTTGATTGACACTAAAGCTGTTACCAAAGGACTGAAGTCTGGTAAAATTGGCTACCTCGGCTTAGATGTGTACGAACAAGAGACGGATCTGTTTTTTGAGGATTTGTCCGATCGGGTGATTCAAGACGACGTATTTCAGCGCTTGCTGACTTTCCCCAACGTCCTGATTACCGGACATCAAGCTTTCTTCACCGAGGAAGCTTTGAAAAATATCGCCGAAACCACGATCGCCAACATCACCGATTTTGAACAAGGCCGCCCTTGCGCGAATCAAATCGACCTCGGTGAATTGAAAAAATAAGTCAAAAGAGCGATTTGCCAACGAGGGCAATTGTTTAAAATTAAGTTATATCCTTATTTTTGCTTGCAATTTGGGAAGCTCTGCCTTAGTCTCATCAATTAGTCCCGGCAGCGCGAATGCTGTGCTAATTGCCGGAGAATTATACTGGCAGCAATTCAAAGGCTACAATTTTACTTGACACCGGAGGAAGTATCAAATGACACAAGCTAACTTTTCGGATGACACACAAATAATTACTGAAGTCGTCACAGTAGACCTGGTGGCTGACCAACCGGGGGTAATGACTACAGTCACAACTACAGAAACACCGGCGAGCCAGTTTCAAGATATTAAAGACCAAGTTCTGACAATTTTGTCGGAACTTCCAGCCTATGTCTCCAATTTTTTTGGTGACTACCAAAAGCCCCTCATAACTGTTGGTTTAATCCTGGCAGGCGGTATTAGTATTAAGGTATTGCTGGGAGTTTTAGGTGCTCTTAATGATGTCCCTTTGGTAGCTCCAGTTTTTGAATTGATTGGCATGGGATATACGGGTTGGTTTATTTACCGCTATCTGCTCAACGCTTCTACCCGCCAAGAGTTGTTAACGGAAGTTGATGCTTTTAAAGAACAAGTTGTGGGCAAAAATGCTTAGAGGAAGGCATTAGTCATTAGTCATTGGTTATTAGTCATTAGTCATTGGTGATTTGTGAGGGTATACCAATAACTGATAACAATTAACCTGCAACCAATGCCCAATGCCCAATGCCCAATGCCCAATGCCCAATGCCCAATGCCCAATG
>JAUBOH010000213.1:0-2690 GCA_036700145.1 Microcoleus occultus BM001215366 | reverse complement strand
ATGCCCAATGCCCAATGCCCAATGCCCAATGCCCAATGCCCAATGCCCAATGCCCCATGCCCAATGCCCAATGTCCAATGCCCGCTCTTAATTTGGATGGCAAACTTGTTGCAAAGTGGCGGTAAAATCGGGGTAGGAAATGGCAGCGGCTTCGGCCCGGTGAATGTTAGTAATACCTGTGGCGTTGAGGGCTGCGATCGCCAAACTCATCGCTATTCTGTGGTCGGTGTAGCTGTCAACATCCGCGCCGATTAAAGGAGTTCCCCCGGTAATTTCTAAACCGTCGGGTAACTCGGTAATTCTAGCTCCCATGCGGTTGAGTTCCGCAGCAGTCACGGCGAGTCGATCGCTCTCTTTGACTCGCAACTCGGCCGCATCTCGAATTATTGTAGTACCGGACGCAAAAGCCGCCGCTACTGCCAAAATCGGGATTTCGTCAATCAGTCGGGGAATTAAGTCGCCAGCAATGGTGCATCCCCGCAATTGGCCGGAACTGCGAACCAAAATATCCGCTACGGGTTCCCCAGCCGCCTCTCGCTGATTTTGTAGTTGAATGTCGGCCCCCATCATCTCCAAAGCTTCCAAAATGCCTGTACGAGTTGGGTTGATGCCGACATTTTCGACTACGAGCTCCGAACCCGGGACGATCGCCCCAGCAACTAGCCAAAATGCCGCCGAACTAATATCCCCCGGTACAATCACATTCTGCCCTTGCAATTGTGTCGGCCCAGTGACTGTCACGCTGCAAGTTTCTGGATCGACACTCAATTTGGCTCCAAACGCCCGCAGCATCCGCTCGCTGTGATCCCGCGACAAAGCGGGTTCTGTGACTGTAGTTTCTCCTTCCGCCATCAAACCGGCGAGCAAAATGCAAGATTTAACTTGAGCCGAGGCGATCGGAGAATGGTAGTGAATAGGTTTTAACTGCTGTCCGAGTATCGCTAAAGGAGCTAAAGAATTGCTTTTTCGGCCCCAAATTTGCGCTCCCATAAGTTGCAGCGGTTTAATGACGCGCGACATCGGGCGCGATCGCAAAGAACTGTCACCCGTGACCGCATAAAAACGCCCCGGATGAGACGCTAAAATTCCCAACATCAACCGCATCGTCGTGCCGGAATTACCCGCGTCCAACACTTCGACAGGCTCCTCTAACTCGCCAATTCCGACGCCCGTGACTGTCACCCGTTCCGCGTTGAGTTCAGAAACTTTGGCTCCCAGGAGCGAGAAACATTTAGCAGTGCTGCGGGGGTCTTCTCCTAGCAGCAGTCCCTCAATTGTAGTTTCACCTCGGGCGATCGCACCCAACATCAAAGCTCGGTGAGAAATCGACTTATCGCCCGGAACTCGAATCCTCCCCGACAGCGACAAGCCCGAGGCTGGTGTTTGAATGCTTAAAGTTTGACTTTTGTCAAGAAGCGCAGTAGTTATAATGTCAGCTTGCATTGAGATAAACTAGGATGGGACGGCGTTAGCTATCCTACCCTTTTGGAGGTGCTAAGTCAGTCGTCTTTTGGTATGCTTGCGAGTTTTTTCCCAATGTGTCCGGTTAACTCCAAGGCTGATTAAACTCGCCCGGAGAGTCCGCTGTCAGTTGTCGGCGACAGGGGAGGACGGAGGCATTGGCACGGATTTCACTTTGATTTCACCTTAATTTCACAAATACAGCGGATTCCAGCTTTAGGTCGTACACCCCCAGAAACCGGGTTTCTTCTCTCATTCTCGCCAGAAATCGGTTTTCGCACTCAAAACCCGGTTTCTCTGTACTTCACTTACCTGGCAAGTGCTGTATTATCCGTGTATCTGCCTAGATTTCATGTCATGCTCTCAGTTATTGACCAGATGATTGAATTTTGACTGAACAACTTTATATTTTCGATTGGGAATTGTAGATTTTGAGTTTTTTTTAGCAAAAGCTCCGGAATTTGGAGTCCAGCTAATCTAAAATCTAAAATCTCAACCCTAAAATCTCAAATCTCAAACCGCCCAATTCACAATAACTCCTAAACTTTTATTTATGCTGACGCATCACCGCAAGCCTGTAAGTTTATCGCTGGTATCCACAGATTTACCTTTGTGGTCAGTCGTTGAAACCGCTGGTACGCTGTATCAAAAAGACCGCGATCGCTTTCACTTGTTGTTGCACGAACCAGCAATACTCGATCGCCAATTTCCCGACGAATCTGCCGAGCAAGTTGCGATCGTGCCAACAACCACAAAACCCCGGTTGCTCTGGCTAGAAGTTTCGCCCTATCGAGTCATTATGACCATGCAAGGAAACGGCAAATACAGTTACCGCCACTGCTGGGAACGAGGAATGTACGGGCTGAGCCGTTATTGGCTTCAGGGCGACTCGCTGGCGACTCCCGAACAGTTGCGGCTTCGCAACTTCACCCGCAACTTGACGCTGACAGGAAAGCCGGAACCGGAACACTTGCGGTTAGAATATGAGTTATGGTCTCAGAAAGTACAACTCGGTCGCTATATTTTGAATCTAGAAATTCATCACTAAAATTGGGAATGGGTAATTGGGAATGAATAATTGGGAATGGGTAATTGGGAAGCGAGTAGATGCTAGGTGAAGGGGCCGCCTTCCTCAAACTCAAAACTCACGCATTCAAAACTCACCAAATAGCATGGGTTTGAAGCCCCAGCATGAAGGCAGATTGTGATAAGAACGGAGTTTAAATCTC
>JAUBOH010000212.1:0-11040 GCA_036700145.1 Microcoleus occultus BM001215366 | reverse complement strand
CACGGCATCTTGAGTGTCCTCGCTTGTCACCTGACGGCGCAGCCGGAATTGATATTACCCCTACAAAATGTAAAAATTACCACCAAAATCAAGCAATTATCTCCACTTTGCCGCTATCCAAATCGTAGCGCCCTCCAACAACTTTAAGCTTGCCCGCTTTAACAGCTTCAGCCAAAATAGGCGACGCTAATTTTAAATTATTTACATTCATTTTCACATTAGCTCTGACTGCGTTATCCCAGGCATCGCCCAAGCGATTTTTTGTAGCATCAACTGCCGGTTTAATCGCCGCCACCAAAGTGCTAATGTGACCCGGCACAGCTTTGCCATCTAAAGCTGCTTTAACAGCACCGCAGCGTTCGTGACCCAGAATTACTAATAGCGGCACGCCTAATTCTACTGCAGCATATTCCATATTGCCAAGCACCACATCGTCGATAAAATTTCCAGCTACTCGGATATCAAATAAATCCCCCAATCCTTGATCGAAAATAATTTCGGGAGTTACCCGCGAATCAGAACAAGCAAGGATGGTTGCAAACGGATGCTGACCCTGTGCTAATTCTACAATTCGCGATCGGGCTTGGTCGGGAAAAGTCCGTTTTTGCTGAATGTACCGCTGATTTCCCTGCATCAATTTCTTAAGAGCGCCATTGGGAGTAATCTGTGAGATTGGCTCTGCATTTGCGGCTTGCGCTTGTAAAAGCGCTGGTGCAATGCTTGCCGCCAACATCCCTGCACCAGCCCTCAACATTAGATTGCGTCGCGAAATCATGCCCGTTCTTTCGCTTTCAGTCATTGCTTGCAACTCGGTTCAAATTTTTGTATTTATTAGCATAATATCTACCATAACCTCAGCCAGACTTCTTTACTTTTTCTTTATAAGTAGCTCAAGCAAAATTTAAACTTCAAAAAAGTTGCCGTTTTTTATTTCATAAAGTCAACGGCGGTTCTCCTTCTGCCGGCGCGGACTGCTATAATGTATCCAAAACGACAATTATTTATAAATGACTCGAAATGTCTTACGTCGCCAGCATTCATATCTATCCGGTCAAGTCCCTTGACGGCATAGCGGTCAGTCAAGCAACTATTCTAGCCAGCGGAGCTCTAGAAGGCGATCGCTCTTTTGCAATCTGCAATGAAGCAGGAGAATTTGTTAACACTAAGCGCAACAGCGGAGTCCATTTTCTGCGTTTATCATTTGATATCAAAAAGAGAATTGCCGGCCTAAAAATTCAAGACACCGAACAAGAAATATTTTTTCATGTAGATAGAGAACGCCCGGGAATAGAATTTTGGTTGAGCAACTACTTCGGTTTTCCCGTCAAGTTAATTGAAAACTTGCTCACAGGCTTTCCCGACGATATCGCTGCACCGGGCCCAAGCATTATCAGTACCGCCACAATTGCCGAAGTTGCATCTTGGTTTCCGAGAGTTTGTGTTAACGAGATGCGCCATCGCTTGCGAGCTAACATTGAAATAGGAGATGTCCCGGCTTTTTGGGAAGACAAACTTTTCCCAGAAGCGGATGAAATTGTCAGATTTCAAATAGGGAATGCAATATTTGAAGGTATTAATCCCGGTCAGCCCCCTATCCTATCTACCGAAAATTATGCGGCGAAAGAAGCTTATTCCAGTTTTCAAAAGGTACTCACAGCCAATCAAAACCAAATCATACCTGACTTGGTAAAAAGAGGAGGTTTAAATCATTTAAATCGGCTGATAATTAACACGATAGTGCCACCGCAAGCAGCCGGAAAAATAGTACATATAGGAGACGAAGTTAAAATTATCAGCGTCAAAAACTCCCTATTTAATACCATTCCCGATCAGTTATAAAAGTTTTATGATGACTTCATATCAAATCCGGTAACACCGGAATTAATATTACCCAGAGTCAGGACACTCAAGATGCCGTTTCTTGCGCAATTAATCGGGCGGTAGTTACATCTCTTGCAAGCATAGCGATTATTTTGGGGCCGGGAAACGGCACGGTGCGGTGTCCTCCGTTACTCCAAATCAATATGCCCAATCCCCAATGCCCAATCCCCCATGCTCAATTCCCAATTCCCAATTCCCTTTGATTTTGGGTATATCAAATGGAAATAGCTTTGTTGACGAACAAGGTAATCGCTGGTGGCGAGATGATGTTGCGCTTACTTCCTCTGGAGGAACAAGGTCGCGTACTAAGGTAATGTTCTGTAGGTAGATTTCTCTAGCTCTAGCATATATTTTTTCTTACCCCCTCCGATCGGCTACCGTGTACACACAAGTCAAAGTAAACTATAAAAAAGATTTGAGAGAGGTATAAACCGTGGACAATCCCATACTGATTCACGCAGAACAGATCGAAGGAACCGCCTTTGGAGACCCAAGGTTGGTAAAAAGGGGGCAGCTTTATATGAGACTTTCTTGCCAACATCAATCGGTAAACATTCGTCAAATCAGCCGAAATCGAGCTGAACAAGTGGGATACTATCGTTTTTTGGAGAATAAAAACGTGACAGTATCGGAGTTAATACGGAGCCTATCGGATCACTGCCAACAGCAAGTAGAAGGACGACATATATTAGCCATAAGTGATAGCACTGAAATTAACTTACAATCTCACTCATGCCGACTAAAACCCGCTCAATTAGGAGTGGTCGGTAACAACAAAGATGTCGGTTTTTATCTATATCCTACATTGGTTTTAGATAGCGAAAGTGGCTTCCCATTAGGGGTAAGCACAGTGCAACTTTGGAGTCGAGACTTAGAGCATCAAAATAAGTATGAACGGCAGTAAGTAGGTCGGCGGGAAAATCCCAAAATTCAGGTGTTGTGAAATGCTTCAAATCTCCCTACACTTTCCTTCACTAAATGCTGGTTCTGCTTGTCGCATCAAGGTGTCAAATTTGCCTGCGTTCACATCGTCTTCAATCTGCTTATCCCAAAGTGCTTCTTGAAATTCGTCGAGCCATTCGAGAAACTCTGCGAGTTCATTTTGTGAAAGTTCCTTTACTGCTGTCTCGATCTCTGTAATGTTCATGGGTGAGTAACTTTTTTTCCTAATATTCGTTTACCTGTTTGCTCTAATTATATCGTATCAGTTCTCGAAACCAGTGGCAAAATCTGGGTTTTGTCATCGACACCACCGACCCGATCGTACTATACCAAATTTCCCTCTCTTACCTCTCTTCTCTTCAGTCCGCGCAGGCGGAGTTCGTTTGAGGTGACGCGATTTCAATCACTCCCGATTCATCCGAATCAAATCGGTCAAAATATTATCCAAACTCCCATTAACTTGAATCCTATCAATCTTCTCAGCAATCCGTTCCAAAACCTCCAACTCCTTCAAACGCAAAGCCACAGGATTATCCTCCATCACTTTTGCAGTATTCAACATACTCCGAGTAGCCGCCGTCTCTTCCCTGCGCCTGACTACATTTGCTTGAGCCGATTTTTCCGCCTCCACAACCTTGCTCAAAATCGCCTTAATTTCACCAGGTAAAATGATATCTTTGATACCTACAGAATCGACTTCAATGCCATAATCTGTGGTTTGGGCGCGGATGTATTCAGATATACTGCGATCGATCGCACCTTTGCTCTCCAACAGCGCATCCAAAGTCTGTTCCCCCACCGCACCGCGCAAAGCAAACTGCAATTCCTTGTACAAAAATCCCGCAATATCCGACAAACCGTTTTTGGCCAACAGCGGATCTCGGATGCGATACCCAGCAGTCAAATTCAAGCGCAGAGGCACTTTATCCTTTGAGAGAATCTCTTGACCGGATATCTCCATATTTTGCAGCCGCAAATCGATTACTTCTGTTTGAAAAGAACGTCCAAACTTCCACCAAGCATGAATTCCCGGCGGTAATTGCGATCGAAATTCTTGGTTAATATACAATAGTCCCACGCTCTGTGCTGGAACTTCACAAAAGTGCAAATACTGAGCACAGCTTGATAGAGCTTCTGGCGAGCCAGCCACCAACTCAGCTATTAGCCTAGGCTCTAAATTCGCATTAGTATTGATGTCGATTATTTCCACTTCCACACCCTGCCAAAATAGCTTGCGGCTTGTCGGTGGCAAAAAAGAAATAACTTTTCCTTGATACCTGACGATCGCAATTTGATGACCGAGTAATTGCACGAGTTCGCAGTAGGCCGCTACAAAATCGGGATGTTTTTCAATTAAGACATTTTCTTGGGGAAATTCAGGATTGGGAATGACTCTACTCAGATTGCGAACTGTGACATCCCTATCCGCAGACCAAAAAGCATATTCTCCCGATTCTAGAGGGCGCACGAAATTATTCTGAACGTACAGTAAACCTATTTCAGACTCGGAGATTTGAAATTTTTTCAGTCCTTGCAAAGCGAGCGATCGCACTTTTTGCACAAACTCAGCCGGCAATTCCAAATTCTCGTCTAAATTGAAAACATGAGATTCAACTTCAATAAAACCGCGCCAAAATGCCCGCAGTTGATTCGGTAAAACACTTATCCAATTTTGACCCAAACGCACCAAAGCTGTTTGATTAAATGCTGTTCTGACAATTAACAGATGTTCTTGCAGTTCTGCACTGCGGTTTCTCAACAGCAGTTCTAAGTTATCTATCTTCGCTTCTGGCTGATTGAGATCGTAGCTTTTTACTTGCCAATGCTGACCAAAATAAGTATAACTACCGGGCTGCAAAATTTTATTAAAGTCACCGCGATGATATAAGATTCCGATTTCGTTAGATTGGATATGAAAGGTTTTCCACATAGAGAATTTGGGGATACGGAACCAGCGAAAAAGATTTAATTTAAACATCGATCGCTTGCTTTTACTTGCTTGTATTATACATACTACAATATTTTAACTCTGTCAAGTGCAAGTGTTTGCAATTAAGATGCGGGCATTCAGAGCCTCCCAAACTGGATTAAGATTGTCGCCGCTTCTGCAAAACCACCTTTCGGTAATCTCGCAAAAGATAGCAATTCTCAAATATGCCGATCGCCCAACCAACCCAGAATCCCCGCAGGAAAACCAAATGTGGAAAAACGAAGGGACATACTCAAATAGCGGGAGAGATGCAGTTGCGCGAGCTTCTTAACTGCTATAAACACTTGCTTAACAGAGCTGTCAAATAACGGACTCGAACCGTCTTGGGATTTCTCCCGTACCATGTTTTAGGTTTTCGCCTACCCGTACCCAGGGCCAGGGTTTTTTAAAGTACAGGAATTGAACCTGTTACCAATCGATTATCAGTCGATCGCTCTACCAAATGAGCTAACTTTTTGGGGGGTTGACACAGGAATCGAACCTGCTACCAATCGGTTATCAGCCGATCGCTCTACCATTGAGCTAATCAACATAGTTAAAATTACTTAGCGGTATACGCAAACTACCAAAGGTAGGCGCACCAGTCGGGCATACAGAACCCGAACTATAGCTTTGCAACTTTGTGACTATCCCAGTTCCAAGCTAGCACACAGAAAATAGAGAATGGCAAGTTTTAGCAGCGCGAACAGTTTTTTGGTGAGAGCGATCGCACTGTACAATCCGCAAAAAATCCTGTAATCTGGAGCGTAGAAACTTCATTGCATAATTGCGAATCTTAAATAGTGGTGAACCCGTCCCGACAGGAATTGGGATTAATTTAGACGATTAGATATTATTGGCAAATCAGCAGTTGAATTTGCGGCCTGCGGGCGATGGCTACGCCCCGGCTTGCGCCTACGAACTTGAGATTTTCCATCAACCGAACATCCAAGCAGCGCCATATATCTTCCGAGGGATACCTTAAAGAAAGCTGAACAATAGAATAGTAAGTTGCATTGCCTCGATCGCAAACTGTTTAACCATCAACACCAGGTTAATGATGTGGCTGCACCGAATCCCCTTGAATTGCCAGACAAAAGCCAGCCGCCCCGGTGGGTGCTGCGATCGCCCCCCTGGCTGCGCGTACTGCTGGTGGCGGCAATTTATCTCGCAAGCTGGTATGCCCTAGACGTTGTAGCCCTGCAATTTGAATCAGCACCGGAAATTCAAATCTGGTATCCCCCATCCGCACTCGATGTCGTGCTGCTGTTAGTCTTCGGATTGCGCTGGTGGCCGCTGCTGCTGCTGAACACGTTTCTACACCAGTGGTTGGTCACCGGGCGCCACCTGCCCCTACACGCACTGCTGATTTTTAACTTGGTAACGACACTGGGCTATGCGGGAGCTTGCAATCTGCTGCTTTCCAAGCTGCGAATCAATCCCCGCTTGAGGCAACTGCGCGACGTAATCTGGTTTACCGTCATCGCTGGACTCGGTACACCTTTGGTCATCGCCGTGCTGCAAGTCGTTAATTTTGCGTCCGCAGGGCTGATTTCTTGGGAGCATTGGCAGATATTCACCCTGCATTACTGGGCTGGAGATTCCACCGGCATCGGAATGCTAGCACCGTTTCTGCTGATTTTGCTGCGCCAGGTGCCTTGGGTTTGGGCTTGCAGAGATTCGAGCTGGCGGTGGGCGCGGGGGGGAGATGACGAGTTGCGCTGGCCCTCGCGCCTGGGTTGGCCGGTGCTGCTATTCCATATTGTGCTGTTGGCTTTGGGGATTTGGGCTGCCTACGGCGCGCCGAGAGGCAAGAATTTGGACTATAGCTATTTTGTGTTTTTGCCGATGATCTGGATTGTCACTCAGTACGGGTTTGCTAGAGCAACGGCGACGGTTTTAGGTATCAATATTGGCATTGCGCTCTTGGTAGGTTTCAAAACAGGGGTAGCGGATACGCTGGCGCTGCAATTCGGCTTGATGGCGGTGACGCACAGCGGTATTTTGTTGGGGGCGCTGGTTACGGATCGCCAGCGGACAGCAGAAAAGCTGCGCCTGCTTTACAAAAAGCTGCGAATTCTTAATCGCGGGCTGGAAGTTCAAGTGCAACAGCGCACGGCTCAATTGCAGGAGAAAATGCAGCAGCTACACCACCTCAGTCAGGTGAAAGACGATTTTTTGAGTACAGTCTCTCACGAATTGCGTAGTCCGATCGCGAATATGACTATGGCGATTCGGATGCTGCAACTCGGGGCGAATCAACAAAGTCGCGATCGATACCTGCAAATTTTGCAAGATGAGTGCGCCCGCGAAACAGTTTTGATTAATGATTTGCTGGATTTGCAGCGCCTGGAATCTGGGGTAGATACCGTAAGTTTGCAGCCGCTGGAACTCCTGGATTGGCTGCCGCGTATTCTAGAACCTTTTGATGAGCGCGCGCGAGATCGCCAGCAAACGCTCTCGATCGAATTTGCTGACAACTTGCCGGTTTTGATTTGCGATCGGGCTAAACTCGAACGGATTGTCTCGGAATTGCTGACGAATGCTTGCAAGTACACTCCGCCTGAAGGAAAGATTGCGGTTGCACTTCGCGCCAGAACTTCTGCTGGTTTTATGGACGGAGTGGTTTTGACTGTTAGCAATACTGGGATTGAGATTCCAGAGGCTCAACTGACGCGCATTTTTGAGAAATTTTACCGCATTCCCAGCAGCGATTATTGGATGCAAGGCGGGACGGGATTGGGATTGGCGCTGGTGCAGAAATTAGTCGAGCAACTGGGCGGAGAAATTCGGGTTGAGAGTCGATCGATGGAAACCGCTTTTACTGTGGAACTGCCCGCCGGTTGCTGCGAAGATTTTGAGTAATATCAATTCCGTTAGCATCAGAAGTATATTACCCACAATCAGGACACGGCAGTGCCGTTTCCCTACCGCGATCGATTGTAGGGACTAAGGCCAAGCCCATTAGTGTCAACTTAAGGTCAAACCCGCAGTCCGACAGGGGTTGAAACCCCTGTCTCAAAGCGAAAGTCCTCTTAAGAGGACTCAGAAGAAGAATTCTAAACTCATTAGTCCTCTTCAGAGGACTTTAGCTATTAGACAGGGAATTCATTCCCTGGCGGACTCGCGGACTGGCAGATGATCGGCTTAAGTTGACACCTATGGGCACGCTTGAGTGTCCTCGCTTATCATTCCGGTGCAGCAGCAATCGATCTGACGCACTCTACTGCTGACAAATTAGCAGCAGGGAAAGAGGAATCTGCGTCTGTGGATGTATCGGTTCCTGCAGTTCACAAACCCTCCAGCCAGATTCCGACACTTGTTGAAACCACGAACTAACTGTGCGAAAATACCACGGCATCGGTTCTCGAAAAGCTCCTCCGAAGTTGTCGAAAGTCTCGGTTTTCCATCCATCAACATAGGGCAGTTCCTGACACGCTGTGAATGGATGAACTGTCTGGATTAACAGGTGTCCGTCTGAGACTATTGCTGGGCGCAACGATCGCAATAAATCTCCAATTTCCTCACCGAGTAGCGAAAAATTGCACGCGATCGCATCATAGGATTGACCGAGTATCCCCGGATCGGCAATAATGTCATCGTAGCCGATCGCCCGAAAACAACCGCCTCCTTTTTCACAAGCTCGATCGACCAAAGTAGCGCAACCATCAACTCCGACAACCTCAACACCGCGATTTGCTAGGGCGCGCGTCAGCCAACCTTCACCGCATCCAACATCCAAAACTCGCCGAGGCTTATAGCGCAGCACTGCTTGCAGAATAGCGTCATCGGTTGCTATCCGGCGACTTTCTATCTGATTTTGGTCGATCGCCTGTATCCAAGCGTCAGCATTAGCCTCCCAACTTTGTTGAATTTGTTGCTCAGGGCGATCGAATTTCATGGTGATTCTCCTAAGCTGTTCTGCATTTAAATTGAATGTCAAAAAAAATCTAAATCTTGTGGGGTGGGCGGGAGAGCCCGCCCTGAATATGCAATTTAAATGCGTGACAGCTTATTGGTACTAGGACTTACGAATAAATCTGATTTTAACCCGATTCCGCGCCAGCCCTGCGTACATAAAAACGAGTTAATCAAGCACAATTCTTAAACCCATCGACCAACTACAACCCTCACCGTTCCATCTGCCAAAGTTTCCTCTTCCTCCACATGAAAACCCTCTGACTGCACCGCCGCCATCAAACTTTTGCGCGCGTATTTCTGACTGATAGAATTGACAAATTCCTGCTGGTTAATTCGAGCACCCCAAAAATCCGCCACCAATTCATAATCTTCTCCGCTGCGGCGAAAACCCAAATCGTAACCGTTGGATTGCCGAATCACATACTCGGCATTAGCTTTGTCGCCCCGATAACCCCGCACCTGCACGTTGGACTCTACTTGATAACCCAACTCTTCCAACACTTGATGCAGCAGTTCGCCGTTGTTGATCTGAACCTTGATCGTTGTGAAGTGTGACATATCACTTTCGGATTTTTGTGTGAAACGCTGATTTGATTATAATAGCATAAACAACAACAGTCAATAACTTAGAACTTGCGCTCTTAAACTTGGTTTTCGCGTGACCGAAATGAGCCTGGGGAAAAGCCCCCGGATTTATCCGTGAAGTCGCTTTATTCACTCCTCCGATTATCCCATCTAAAATCTCAAATCTCAAATCGAAAATGGTATGATTGCCGACAACTCCAACCAACCCAGAGAATATGATGCCGTCCTCGGCGGCCAAAGTCAAATTCCGATCGCCGCCGCTGTTTTGGGAGGGATCGCCGGGGTCAAGCAGCGCTTGAACAGTCCCAGTATCGAGCCGCGCATCGCCGCCGTTAAAGATGCTCCCAAATATGGAGATGCAGGTTTAAATTTAGCCATTCAAGCGCTGCTTGACCCAGCGCCAGAAGTGCAGCGAGTTGCTTATTTAATTTTGCGACAAAGGACAGAACCTCTAGTCCGCGAAGCTTTAAAACAATTCGTCCCTTACCAGTTGTTTGACTGTATTCGTACTGTGAAAACTGGGACAAATGTGGCGATTAGTCCTGGAGGCGATCGCACGGCGAGTTTGCACGGTAAAATAATTAGAATTTGCGATTTGGAGACCGGAGAAATACTCTATACTGTTGACAAGTATCCGCGAGCTAAAGAAACTTTTGTGCTTTGCCAAGAAACGGAGGTTTTTGTGAGGTGCAGAAATACTGCAAAACACCGCGCGATCGATATTTGGCACGCAGGAGAATTGCGCTATACTTCCCTCGGACACGAAGCGGAAATTACCGCAATTTTCATCAGTCCAGACAGTCAAGTTATCGCCACAGGTTCGGCAGATACTACTATCAAAATTTGGAATTTAGAGACGGGAAAGTTAATCTGTACTTTTGGCAGTCTTTTAACTTGGAAAGCTCACAAAGCAGGAATTGCGAGTCTGGCTTTTAGCCCGATCGCACAAACTCTCGCTAGCAGCAGTTCAGACGGTACAATTAAACTGTGGAACCTCCGCAGCAGAGAGTGCTCTCAAACAATTAAGGGTTATGCGAATTGTCTGGCTTTGAGTCCAGACGGGCAGACTTTGGCGGCTGGCGGCTGGGATAGAAACATTCAACTGCGGCAGCTATCGAATCCAGATAGTCCAATCACTTTGGCCGGGCATTTTAACTCGATAAATGCGATCGCCTTTAGTCCCGACGGAGCGACTGTTGTTAGTGCTAGCGCGGATGGTAATATCAAATTTTGGAATGCCAGTACCGGCGAACATATTCACACTCTGTGCGGACATCAAAACTCTGTTACTTGTCTTGATTTTAGCAGCGATGGCGAAACTGTTATCAGCGGCAGTTTAGACAAAACTGTCAAAGTTTGGGGAGTTAATTGAAGCAAAAAGGAACAGGATCGATGTGAAGAAGGAAGAGGGAAAAAAAGGCAACAATACAATAGCGGTAAGGTGTATAGCGCGCATCCTGCGTAATTAGGTTGTGCGAGGCGATCCCACCGCGCCTGAAAGTGCAATTAAGCGCCTCCTAACCGCGTCCGGCGGTATTGACTTTCTTAATCGCTGAAATCATTGCTGTTACTGCTTCTTCCTTCTTTCCTTTACATCAGTTACACTTGTACTGCCCAACGACTGCGAAGTCGAAGTATCCGTTACATCCCGTACATTACTCGTTGCCGAACTTCCTTCAACACCTACTATAGCGGTTCTCAAGCGTGGTGAGGTATGCCCACGGCGGCCACGGCGGCCACGG